>NZ_JAYWTM010000018.1:0-5320 GCF_036016195.1 Brenneria populi
ATGATGAAGGTGCTGACCGGTATTTACGCCAAAGACGCCGGCAGCGTGCATTTTCTGGGGCGCGAAGTGAGCTTCAACGGTCCCAAGTCCTCGCAGGAAGCGGGAATTGGCATTATCCATCAGGAACTTAACCTGATCCCTCAGCTGACTATCGCTGAAAATATTTTCCTTGGCCGTGAGTTTATCAACCGCTTTGGCCGCATTGATTGGAAACGGATGTACGGGGAAGCGGACAAACTTCTCAAACGCCTGAATCTGCGTTACGACAGTCGGCGCGCCGTGGGGGATCTCTCCATTGGCGATCGACAAATGGTGGAGATCGCCAAGGTGCTGAGCTTTGAATCGAAAGTCATCATTATGGATGAACCGACCGATGCCCTGACCGATAGCGAAACCGCGTCGTTATTCAGCGTAATTAGAGAGCTGCGGTCCCAGGGGCGCGGCATCGTTTATATCTCTCACCGCCTGAAAGAAATATTCGAAATATGCGACGACGTTACCGTATTCCGCGACGGTCAGTTTATCGGCGAATGCCCGGTCGGCGTATTACAGGAAGAGCGGCTTATTGAAATGATGGTCGGCCGCAGGCTTGAGGAGCAATACCCGCGGCTGAATCAGGCGCCGGGAACGGTTCGCCTGCGGGTGAAAAATCTTTCCGGCCCCGGTGTTGACGACGTCAGCTTTAGCGTTCGTAAAGGCGAAATTCTCGGCGTCGCAGGGTTAATGGGCGCCGGGCGCAGCGAATTGATGAAGATTATTTACGGCGCCCTGCCGCGAACCGGCGGCTATGTGGCGCTGGACGGCCGGGAAGTGGTAACCCGTACGCCGCAGGATGGGCTGGCGAACGGCATTGTGTATATTTCCGAAGACCGAAAAGGCGATGGCCTGATATTAGGCATGTCGGTTAAAGAGAATATGTCGCTCACCGCTCTGCGTTATTTCAGCCGGCGCGGCGGACAAATCAAACATGCGCAAGAGCGGCTGGCCGTCAGCGACTTTATCCGCTTGTTCAATATCAAAACGCCGTCAATGGAGCAGCCGATCGGGCTGTTGTCCGGCGGAAATCAGCAAAAAGTCGCGATCGCGCGAGGCCTGATGACGCGCCCTGACGTGCTGATTCTTGATGAGCCGACGCGCGGGGTCGATGTCGGGGCGAAGAAAGAGATCTACCAGTTAATCAATCAGTTCAAACAAGAAGGGCTGAGCATCATTTTGGTTTCGTCCGAAATGCCCGAAGTGCTGGGAATGAGTGACCGCATCATCGTTATGCATGAAGGCCGTTTAAGCGGCGAGTTTTCGACCGGGCAAGCCACCCAGGAAGCGCTGATGGCCGCGGCCGTCGGTAAGCGATACGTCGTAGACCAGGAGTAAGTCAGATATGAGTTCCCAATCCATCGCGGCAAAACGCTGGTTCAGCAAAGCGTGGCTATTAGAGCAAAAATCGGCGATCGCTCTGCTGATTCTTATCGCCGTGGTTTCCGCCATGAGCCCTAATTTTTTCACCCTGAACAATTTGTTCAATATTCTTCAGCAAACCTCGGTCAATGCCATTATGGCGGTGGGAATGACGCTGGTTATTCTCACATCCGGCATCGATCTTTCCGTGGGCGCCTTACTGGCGTTGACCGGTGCGGTCGCCGCGTCGATTGTCGGTCTTGAGGTTAACGCGCTGTTCGCGGTTGTCGGCGCGCTGGCGTTAGGGGCGGCGATCGGCGCCGGCACGGGGATCATTGTATCCAAAGGAAAGGTTCAGGCCTTTATCGCCACCTTGGTCATGATGCTGCTGCTGCGCGGCGTCACCATGGTTTACACCAACGGCAGCCCGATCAATACCGGCTTTTCCGACGTCGCCGATGCCTTTGGCTGGTTTGGCGTTGGCCGTCCGTTAGGCGTCCCGACGCCGATCTGGATGATGGCCATCGTCTTTGCGGCGGTCTGGTACATGCTGCATCACACCCGGTTAGGCCGTTACATCTATGCGCTTGGCGGTAATGAGGCCGCCACCCGGCTGTCGGGGATCGGCGTGGATAAAATCAAAATTATTGTCTACTCCCTGTGCGGGCTGTTGTCCGCCCTGGCGGGAATTATCGAAGTGGCGCGTTTGTCGTCGGCGCAACCTACCGCCGGAACGGGCTATGAACTTGACGCCATCGCCGCCGTGGTTCTGGGGGGGACAAGCCTGGCCGGTGGTAAAGGACGTATCGTCGGCACGCTGATTGGCGCGCTGATCCTTGGGTTTCTTAACAACGGACTGAATTTGTTAGGTGTTTCTTCTTACTATCAGATGATCGTCAAGGCCGTCGTCATCTTACTGGCTGTTTTGGTAGAGAACAAAAGCGGCAAATAACCCTTATTCACACAGGAATTGAGCTATGAATATGAAAAAACTGGCGATTGTGGTTTCTGCTGTCGCGCTGAGCGCGGCCGTCAGCGCCAATGCATTAGCCAAAGATACCCTGGCTCTGGTGGTATCGACACTGAATAACCCCTTCTTTGTGTCCATGAAAGAGGGAGCGCAAAAAGAGGCCGATAAGCGGGGATATAATCTGGTGGTGCTGGATTCCCAGAATAATCCGGCTAAAGAGCTGGCTAACGTTCAGGATCTCACGGTACGTGGCGCCAAGGCGTTATTGATTAACCCAACGGACTCCGATGCGGTGGGAAACGCGATTAAACTGGCTAATAAAGCCAAGATCCCGGTCATTACCCTCGATCGTGTGGCCAATAGCGGGGAGGTCGTCAGTCACGTCGCATCCGATAACGCCTTGGGCGGCGAAATGGCCGGCGATTTTATCGCCCAAAAAACGGGCGCGGGCGCCAAAATCATTCAGTTGGAAGGCATTGCCGGCACCTCTGCGGCGCGTGAACGCGGCGCAGGCTTTATAAAATCGGCGGAAAAGAATAAATTCACCATTCTGGCCAGTCAGCCGGCCGACTTCGATCGCACGAAGGGTTTGAACGTGATGCAGAACCTTTTGACGGCGCACCCCAATGTGCAGGCGGTATTTGCCCAAAATGACGAGATGGCGCTTGGCGCGCTGCGCGCCCTGCAAACCGCGGGCAAAACCGATGTGCTGGTGGTGGGGTTTGACGGCACGGAGGACGGCGTGAAAGCGGTTGAATCCGGCAAGCTGGCGGCAACGGTCGCTCAGCGCCCCGAGCAGATTGGCATCATCGGCGTTGAAAACGCGGATAAGGTGCTGAAGGGCGAAAAAATAGCCGCCGTTATCCCGGTTGATCTGCAGCTGGTGACCAAGCAGTAAAGAAGAGCGAAGCGCGCCGCCGCATCGAGGGCGGCGCATGATGGACGTGTCGGGATTCAGCACAATGAAAACGGGTAAGCTGGCGGTTCTGGGCAGTATAAATGCCGATCATATTCTCAATCTGGCGCAGTTTCCCTCTCACGGGGAAACGGTGATCGGTAAACAATATCGCGTCGCTTTTGGCGGCAAAGGAGCTAATCAGGCGGTTGCGGCGGGACGCAGCGGCGCGGATATTTCCTTTATTGCCTGCGTCGGTGAGGATGATATCGGCGCCAGGATTCGTCGGCAGTTAAGCGAAGATCATATCGATGTTTCGGCGGTTGAAGCGGTTCCTGAACAAACGACGGGCGTCGCGCTGATTTTCGTCAATGGCGAGGGCGAGAATATGATCGCGGTTAACGCCGGGGCGAACGCGGCCGTAACGCCCGGCTATCTTAGCCGTCATCAGCAGCCCATCATTGACGCCGACGCTTTGCTTATGCAGTTGGAGTCGCCGTTGGAAACGGTGATGATGGCGGCCAGGCTCGCTCATGATAACGATACGCGGGTTATTCTTAACCCCGCGCCGGCCTGCGAACTTCCCGACGAATTGCTGTCTCTGGTCGATATCATTACGCCTAATGAAACGGAAGCGCAGCGTCTGACGGGAATTACCGTGAAAACCGAAGATGATGCCGCCCGAGCCGCTCAGGTATTGCATGATAAAGGCATTGCAACCGTACTGATTACCCTGGGCAGCCGCGGCGTATGGTTGAGCGCCGAGGGCGAGGGGCGGCGCATTCCCGGCTACCCGGTTCAGGCGGTGGACACGATTGCCGCCGGAGATACGTTTAATGGCGCACTGGTGACGGCCCTGCTGGAGGGGCGGCCGATAGCGGCGGCGGTTAAATTCGCGCACGCCGCGGCCGCGATTGCCGTTACGCGTCCCGGCGCCCAGCCGTCCGTACCGTGGCGTGAAGAGATAGACGCTTTCCTGCAATCCCAGAGGTGATCTTTGACAACCATGAAAGACGTCGCCCGTTTGGCGGGCGTTTCCACCTCTACGGTTTCCCACGTGATCAATAACAACCGCTTTGTTAGCGATACTATCCGCGACAGAGTGATGGCCGCCGTCGAGCAGTTGCATTACGCGCCTTCGGCGTTGGCCAGAAGTCTTAAAATAAATCAGACGCAAACCATAGGTATGCTGCTGACGGCCAGCAATAACCCGTTTTACGCCGAGGTGGTTCGCGGCGTCGAGCGAAGCTGCTATGAACGCGGCTACAGTCTGATCCTATGTAATACAGAGGGTGACAGCGATCGAATGAGCCGCAGTCTGGAAACGTTACTGCAAAAACGCGTCGACGGCGTGCTGCTGATGTGTACCGAGAGCCATCGCCCTTTGCCTGATATGGTAAGCCGCTATCCTTCTATACCCATGGTCATGATGGATTGGGCGCCGTTTGATGGGGGTATTGACGTGATTAAGGATAATTCCCTGCTGGGCGGCGAGATCGCAACGAATTACCTGATTTCCCGCGGTTACCGAAAAATCGCCTGTATCTCAGGGCCAAAAGATAAAACCACCGCCTGTAACCGTCTTGAGGGCTACCGTCAGGCTATGCGACGGGCTGGATTACCGGTTCCTGCCGAGTATGAAATTTTCGGTGATTTTGAATTTGAAACCGGTTATCGGGCGATGCGGCAACTGTTATCTCTGAAAGAGCAACCCGACGCGGTGTTCGCTGGCAACGATGCTATGGCGGTTGGCGTTTACCATGCGCTGTATCAGGTCGGGCTGTCCGTGCCTACCGATATGGCTGTTATCGGTTACGACGACATTGAACTGGCCCGCTTTATGTCCCCTCCCCTAACAACCATCCATCAGCCTAAAGATGAACTCGGCGAACTGGCTGTTGATACGTTACTGTATCGCTTGGAACATCCTGACACTGAGCCGAATGTTCTGGTGCTTACGCCGGAATTAATAGTACGTAACTCCGTCGGGTAGCGGGTTTAGCCGATAATTCGAACCGCTTAACGCCTAAAAAGAGCGCATAGCGCTGACTTTTCCCGCG
>NZ_JAYWTM010000019.1:0-13335 GCF_036016195.1 Brenneria populi
GCTCCACTATCTCCGGCACCGACTGGTTCTGGTATATCGCCGGCCGCGCGGCGTTGCCCAGCAGCGCCAGGCGCGGCGCCAGCGTCAGTTGATAACGCACCTCGTCCGCCGACGCCGACAGCCGGCTGAACCCCGTCACCACCCCGTGCACCGACCGCGCCGCCGCCGACGTTCCCGGCGCGTTAAAGCTAAAGGTGGCGTCCTGCAGCAGCATCTGCGCCGGGGCGATATCGCTGCGGCTGGTAAAGGTTATCTGATAGCAATAAGTCTGACTCAGCCCTTCAGTGGCGCTGAACGACGCCACGTCCAGGTCGCTTCTGCCGTTTACCGTCAGCGCATAGCGGTTGTGCGTGCCGGCAAGGCGGCCGGCAAGTTCGGATACGGACAACATGTTTATACCTCTTCGGTCATGATGGAGGTGCGGGAAGGAGGCGTAGTCGCCTCTGTCGGCGATAACGTCTGCTGGCTGAAGTGATAACGGACAGAGGAGATAGGGGTAGCGCGTTCCATGTCGTTTCCTATAAATACCCATTGAGAAACCCGGGAGGGAAATCATGTTGGAAAAATGAACAGGGCGACAATAGGAATAAACTGAATAATAAAAATTATTCATTATAAATCATACATTTAATAATATTAAAAAATATTATTCGCAGTATAATTAATTCGGCGAAAATGTCGCTCTTGCGTCGGTAATAGAAACAAGAACATCGGGCGCAGCCGCTTTTGTCGCCGATGGCGGGCTCCCCCGGCGGCCTTGCGCGGGTGAGGATAGGGAATAAACCGGCCCCGTTACCCATTGAATGTTTTATCCCCGGAAATGATCGAATATAAGGTTGCTGATAAACCCGTCTGTCAGATCGAGATACATGGGCGACCACGGGGGTGAGGCATCCCTGCGGGAACCTCCCCGTGTTTCCCGACAAAAACGCGTGCGTTTTTGAACGCCGCCGGCGGCGGCCCGAAGGGCGAGCCCCGCCGGCGGGGCGAGTAATATCTGACTTTGTCAACAGTCTGATATCAGTGCTTATGATGGTTCGACTGAAGAAAGCGCCATAATCCGCTCAACCAGGCCGCTATGGCGCTGAGTGGGCGTTTTCACCGCCCGGCGCAGAATTTTCATATCCGCATACAGCGTCAAACGCCGGCGGGCGCGGGTGATGGCGGTATAAACCAGCTCCCGCGTTAGTACCGGCAGATATTGGTTCGGCAACACCAGCGCGGTATGTTCGAATTCCGATCCCTGCGACTTATGCACCGTCATGGCGTAGGCGGTATCATGGGGCGGTAAACGGCTCGGTGCCACGGATTTGGTTTTGCCGTCAGGCAGTTGGAAATAAACCCGCAGCTCCCCTTTTTCATTCATCATGGCGATGCCGATATCGCCGTTAAATAGCCCCAGCACCGCATCATTACGTTCGATCATCACCGGGCGGCCGCTATACCAGCGATTAAGCGGATGACGGCTCCGCTGAATCAACCCGGCTTTATGCAGCGCCTGCTCAATCCGCTGGTTAAGCCCCGCTACGCCGAACGGCCCTTCACGCAGCGCGCACAGCTGGCGATAGCGTTGAAAAGCCGACAGCACCGCCTCAGGCGCGGCGGCGGCGGCGATAAGCTGCAAATACCCCCGATAGCCTTCGACGCACTGGGCCATCATCTGCTGGTAATCTTCCGCGGCCGCCAGCGGATTACAGGCGATATCGCTAAACGCGCCGTTCAACACCGCCTGCACCCGCCGGTCGTCGCCATGATTTACCGCCAGGGCCAGTTGACCGATGCCGGAACGGTGGTCAAAGCGGTAGCTCCTGCGCAACAAACAGATACTGTCGCCTACGGCCGCCTGATTTTCATGCCCGTCATCGTCAAGCCGGCAGCCCGTCAGCCGCTGCAACTGCTGCGCCCGCGTCCGGCTATAGCCCGCTTGCGCAAAACGGCAGATGTCCCCCAGCACCGCCCCCGCCTCAACCGAAGCCAGCTGATCGCGATCGCCGAGGAAAATAACCCTGGCCTGCTCGGGCAAAGCGGCGATCAGGTGCGCCATCATCGGCAGATCGACCATGGAAGCCTCATCCACCACCAGTACGTCAAGATGCAGCGGATTCCCCTGATGATGACGCAGGCGCTGGCTGTCGGGCACCGCGCCCAACAGGCGATGCAGCGTTGTCGCCTCGCGCGGGAAAGCGTCGCGATGAACCTGCCCCAATGAGAGGTGGTTCAACGCCGTCCCCAGCGACTCCGTCAGCCGCGCCGCCGCTTTCCCCGTCGGCGCGGCCAGTTGGATACGCAGCGCCGCGCCCGCGTTAAGCTGAATCAACGCGGCCAGGAGTTTGGCGACGGTGGTCGTCTTCCCGGTTCCCGGCCCGCCGGAAATAACGGCGATACGTCGGGTCAGCGCGACGGCGGCCGCCACCTTCTGCCAATCGATCTCATCGCCGGACGGCGGAAACAGGCCGTCGAGCACGGCGCGAACGCGCGGCTCGTCGCGCGACGGAAGCGGATATTCGCCGGCGAAAAACCGCGCCACCCGCCCTTCGCTCTGCCAGTTGCGCTGTAAATAGAGATTATCCCGCTGCAACACCAGCGGCGTAGGGCTTGCGCCATCGCCGACCGCGGGAGAAGCCAGCAAGCTTCGTCGCCAGGCGGCGGCGTCCGGTTTGCCGGCCGCTTCCCATGCCGACCGCGCCAGTTCGGGTTCACGCCCGTCGAACAACCGCGCGGGCTGTAACGCCGCCAGCGGCAAACAGACATGCCCGGCGCCGGACTGCGCGCTTAAACAGGCCGCGGCCAGCAATAATAGAGGATTACCGTCATCCGCCAACATTCTGGCGAACTGGATATCCAGCGGGCGCAAAAGCCGGCGCTGCAATGCCGTCTCCAGTAGTTCAATCATGGCCGGCATCCCGTAGCGGCTCTCCCGCGAATAACCGATCCAATCCGCTGATAAAGGCCTCCTGCGGCCGGAAATAAAACACCCCGTTGCCGGGCGCGTTTTCATCGACGCCGCGTAAAAACAGATAAAATACCCCGCCGAAATGCCGCGCATAGTCATAATCGTCGATGCGGTGACGCAGATAACGGTGCAGCGCCAGGCTATAAAGCTGATACTGCAAATCATAGCGATGCTCCGCCATGGCCTGCTCCATGGCGGATTGCGTGTAGGCGCCGGCGTCCGCGCCCAGCCAGTTGGATTTATAGTCCAGCAGGTAGTAGCGTCCTTCCCAGACAAACACCAGATCGATAAACCCCTTCAGCATGCCTTTGACCTGTTGAAACGATAACGGTGGACAGCGCGCCGACAAGGGATCGTACCGTTTCGCCAAACTATCGAAGCGCGCCGCCTGTATCGGAGCCTGAATCGGCAGATAAAACTGCAGCTCCGCCTGTTTATGCCGGGCGTCCAGCGCGCGCAGGGTTATCCCCTCGTCGTTGAGGGGAGTGGTCAGCACGGCGTCCATCCACTGGAGGAGCGTCGGCAGCCAGCGCTCCTCCAACCCTTGCAGCCGCAGTTGCTGCGCCAGCCATACGTCGTCAACCGGCTGGGTAAAATCCAGCGTCTCAAACAGGCCATGCAAAAATGTGCCGGGGCTGGCGCCGCGTGGGAAGGTGTGCGGCGTAAGCTGCGCTTCCGTCTCCTCCCGCCGCTCGCCCATCGCCTCGATATCCAGACGCGGCACCAGCTCCTGAATCGGAGAAGCGCCGTGCTGCTGCAGCCCGGAGTAGCTGGTCACCCGCCAGCCGTCGCGCAGCGTTCGTTCACTGCGGCGAGCCAGCAATTCAGCCTTATCCGGCGCGTCGGGCCGCCAGGGAAGCATCTCGCCGGGCCGTACCGGCGTTAGCGCCACGCCGTCGCCCGCCATACCTGTAAGTTCGGCGATCAGCGTCGCCACATCCGTTTCCTCTCCGCGCTGGAGCAGATATCCCAGCGCGCTCTGATGCATATCGCTGTTCGTCGCTTTCTTGCGCGATCGCTGAAGCGGGGCCACGCCGACGCTACAGTGATAGATGGAGCGGGTCAGCGCCACGTACAGCAGACGCAAATCTTCCGCCAGACGCTCCTCTTCCGCCAGCGCTTTACTCTCGTCGCCGTTATCCAGATCCAGCAAGGCCTGATAGGTGTTTCTGTCGTGATAAACGGCCTGCGACTGCTCGCGGAAGTTACTGATAAACGGCAGCCAAACCAGCGGATACTCCAGCCCTTTGGATTTATGGATGGTGACGATCTGCACCAGATGGCGGTCGCTTTCCAGCCTCAGTTGCTGATTATCCGCCTGCGGATTCGGCTGCGCGATCTGCTGCGAAAGCCAGCGCACCAGCGCGTGCTCGCTATCCAGCGCCGAAGAGGCGTCCTGCAATAACTCGCCGATATGCAGAATATCGGTCAGCCGACGCTCGCCGTCGGCGCTGGCCAACAGGTTCTCCGCCAGCTGGTGACGGCTCATCAACGCGCGCAGCATCGGGAGCACCCCGCGCTGCCGCCAAAGCGTACGGTAGCCGGCGAACTCGTCAACCAGCGCATCCCATACGGCTTCGCTGCGGCCCAACGCCTCCACCGCCGGCGCATCCAGTCCCATCAGGGAGGTGGCCATGGCGCTGCGCAGCGTTCTTTCCTGTTCCGGCGTCAGCACCGCCTGCAGCAGCCACAGAATGTCGCGGGCTTCCGGCGTGGTAAACACGCTATCGCGGTTGGAAAGGTAAACCGACGGGATCGACAGCGTGCCGAGCGCATCACGCACCAGCGCGGCCTCATGACGGCTGCGCACCAGAACGCTGATATCCGAAGCCTGCACCGGGCGCCGCGTTTTTCCCTCTTCCAGCCAGGCTTCGCCGCGCTGGCCGGCCGCCAGCCAGTCCCTGATTTGCGCGGCGCACTGCCTGGCCATCAGTTGCTGGTAGTCGCCCACGCCGATGGCTTCGTCGCCCGTCAGCCAAAATTGCAGCGCCGGCTGAGATTCGCCCGCGATGTTAAAAGCCAGATCGCGTTTCGCCGCCGCCGGGGAAACGGCGAGAAAAGGAATGTCCTGAAAGATAAACGGGTTTGCGACACGCTGAAATAAGCGGTTGACCCCATGCACCATCCGGTGCGATGAACGCCAGTTGGTATCCAGCGTATAGTGGGCGCTCACCTCGGAGCGCGCGCGCATATAGGTAAAAATATCGGCGCCGCGAAAGGCGTAGATCGCCTGCTTCGGATCGCCGATCAACAGCAGGCCGCACTGCGGCTGGCCGATATACAGCGCGCGGAAAATCCGGTACTGCTGGGGGTCGGTGTCCTGAAACTCATCGATCATCGCCACCGGATAACGTTCGCGAATGGCGCCGGCCAGCTGTTCTCCCCCCGGCTGCCGCAGCGCTTCATCCAGCCGGCTCAGCAGATCGTCAAACCCCATCTCCGCCCGCTGGCGTTTTTCTTCCCGCACGGAGCGGCGAATTTCGCTCAGCGCCCGCACAATCACCAAGTCGCGCACGGAAAGCGCGCTGTCGAGCAGGGTATCGACCGCCGTAAACACCGCGTGTAGCGGCGGCTCCCCCTTCTTGGTTTTTTCCGTCAATGCCCGCTGACTAAATCTCTCCAGCTCTTTAGGCAACTGATAATCCCGCGTCGGCTGCTCCGCCCACAGCGTGACTTTTTGCAGCCAGTTAGGCAGATGCTTGCTGCTGTAGCTGCGTTTATCCACGCCGGAAGCGCCGATCAGCGTCGCCAAATCCTGTGCGGCGGCCAGCCAGCGCCGCTTAAATTCATCGATCGCCGCGACGATTTTTTCATGGCGGCTCAGCAGGGTTTCATCATCCCGCGGGGAATGGCGCAAAAGGGGCGATTCGCCATGCAGATAGGGCATCAGGTCGGCCAGCAGGCTCTCCGGCCCGCTCCACTCCTGCCCGACGGCGCGCGCCACATCCACCGGCAAAGGATAGCAATAGCGGCGCCAGAAATCGGCGCAGGCCTGGCGCCGCAGCGGCTGTTCATCTTCGATCAGCGTCTGTTCGAACAGCACGCCGGACTCGAAGGCATTGGTGCTTAACATCCGCTGACAGAAGCCATGAATGGTATAGATCGCGGCCTCATCCATCTGCCGCTCCGCGGCAAGCAACGTCTCCGCCGCCTCGCTGAGATCCGGAATTGCGGCCAGCAGACTGGTCAGCAGCGGATGCTCGCTTTCACCGCGGATACAGGCGATGCGCAGGGCGTGGATATTCTCGCGGATGCGATCGCGCAGCTCTTCGGTGGCGGCTTCGGTGAATGTCACCACCAGAATTTCTTCGACCAGCAGCCGACGGGGATAGGCGGAATCGCCCCCCAGCCCCAGCAGCAGCCGTAAATAGAGCGCGGCAAGGGTATAGGTTTTGCCGGTCCCGGCCGACGCCTCAATCAGCCGCTCCCCCAGCAGCGGCAACGTCAGAACGTTTAATGATTGCGGCGCGGCTGGCTTCATTTTACCTCACCCGCACCGGCCGCGTCCGCGGAGGCGCCGCTCTCCGGCTTCGGAGCGGCGCCTATCGACGGCGCTTTGCGCCGCGGCAGCGTTTTCTGCAGCGAAGAGGCGTCGGGGTAGGTATGCCAACCCTGCGGCGCGGCATAGTCCGACTTGCCATGACGGCTGCCGGAAATTTGCGATAACAGCGCCAGCCCTTGCGGCTTCAACGCCTGCCGGAAGAAATCGGCCAATTGCGCCACCGTTAGCGGCTGGGTTGCGGCGATAATCTTCTCGCGCGTATCAAACGCGAAGTTCTCGCGGTTCAGGTCGTTGCGCAGGCGGCTTATCTCCTCATTGAGAGTTTGCGGACGCTGATTCAACTCATTAATCATGCCTTGCTTGTACTGGGCGAACTCTTCCGCGCTCATGGCGCGCAGCCGTTTTTCCGCCTTCTGGTAGAAATCCTGATAGCGCTGATACAAATAAGCAGGCTGTTTGCTGTTGCTTTGCAGCAGGAAGCCCATCCCCCACTGCCGTCCGACGGATATCGGGAAAGCGAACACCGCATAGCCGAGCTGCTCTTCGGTTCTCAGCTGGCTATAGAACCAGGGCTGAATAATCTGTCCCAGCAGCGAGCTATAGGCCATGCTCTGCGTTTCGCTATATCCGCTGGGAATATAGACCGCCGCCAGCGCGGAGTCGGTGCTGCTGCCCGGTTTTTGCAAATTGGCCCGCTGCGGTTTGCCGATCTTCACCTCGTCGCCGCGCCACAGGTCATTCCCTTCGCTCTTCAAATGGGCCTTTAAGGTTTGCGCCAGCTCAATCACCTTCTCCGGCGTTAAATTGCCCACCACCAGCATTTCCGGCGCGGCTTTTTGCAACAACGCATTGCGATAATCAATCACCTCTTGTAAGCCGATATCTTTTAGCAGGCTACGGCGTTCGGAACGTTCGGTATAAGGCACCTGCGACAGCGCCTGTACCGGCTGGATGGCCTGCTCAAACGCCTTCGCTTTCTCCACCGAGTCCAGCTGTTCCAGATACCAGGACTTCGCCTGCCGCAGCTGATCCTCCGTCGGGGAGAAAGAGGCGTAGCCATCCGCCAGCGCCAGCAACAGCTGCGGCAGCCGCTGGGTATAGCCGTTGGCGTTGATCGCCAAGCCGTCATGGTTACTGGTCGAGAAACTGATGCCGCCGATCGACGCCTGATAGCTCAATTCATCCAGCGCCAGGCCGGCCAGGTAGTCATTCAGCGCGAACAGTACCTGGTTGCGCGCGCTGCTTCTGGCTTCTCTATTGCGCAACAGCAAGGTGATTTCCGCCTTGGGTTCATCGGCGAAATAACGGCTGGGCATGTACAGCACGCGCAACCCCGGCTGTTGCAGCAATATTTTCGGGGTGGTGATGCGGGTATCCGCCTCGATCAGCGAAAAATCATCGGGGATATAGGGATTGACGGCGGGCAAGGTCAGCGAAATTTTCCGCCCCAGGTCGCGCCAGCGGGCAAAGGCCGCGTCAGGGATAGGTTCGACTTTGTAGGGCGCGTCGACGAAGTAAGCGACTTTGTCGTGCGGTTCATTCGGGCTGATGAGCCAAATGCGCGCATTCTGCGGCGTCATCTCATCCAGCCGCTCCGCTATCGCCGCGGGATCGTAGCGATCGGCCAGATACATGGCGTCCAGCGTATGCTCCACCGGCACCCGCAGCATGGTATCCACCAGCCATTCGATATAGTCCATATCGCGGCTAATTGAGGGATAGCGGAAATCCAGATCTAGCACGCGCGCGATTTCGTCAAAATAACGCCGTTGGATCCCCTCGCGACGCACCTGCTGCAGATAATTGAATATCGCCGCGATAACGTCGTCGCGCCGCTCCAGCCCTTTGTCCGTCAAGGAGACGGAAATAGAGAACACCCCGCCGTTGCGATCGATAACCGGATCCGAACCCGCGCCGATCGATTCGACCAGCCCTTCCTTCTGCAGCCAGTCGGAAAGCGTGTTCTGGCTGCGGTTGCCGATTAAGTAGCTGATATAGGTATCGGTTTTACTACGAAACGCCTGACTGTTGTTAGCCACGCGGAACTCGATGCGCAGCTGTTTGCGCGGCTGAACCGGCACATAGTGGATTATTATGCCGCGCTGTTGCTTCGTCGCCGCCGGCACGTCGATCGGCGGCACGCTGGCGTCATGATTGGCGATGCGGCCGAAGGTTTCCGCCGCCAGTTTCGCCAGCGACGGCAGCGGTTGATTGCTGTAAATCACACCTTTCATCAGATTGGCCGAGTAATAGCGCTGATAAAACTTCACCAGTTCGTCGTGCAGCCTGCTGCCGGGCTTATCGTTCAGGGTTTCCAGATTGCCGCCGGAGAAACGCGAGCTGGGATGCGCCGGGTTCAGCGTCTCCGCCCCGACCTGCGCCATCCGATGGCCGTCGCTGGAACGCGCCATCGTCAGTTCGGCGTTGACCGCGTGACGCTCGCGATCGGCGTTGGCCGGGTCGAGAAGCGGTTCGGCCACCGCATCGGCCAGACGGTCGACCGCCGGTTGCAGCGCATCGTTTTCAACTTCCAGATAAAACGCCGTGCGGTAGGATGCCGTACTGGCGTTGTGGCTGCCGCCGTGTTTTTTCAGGAACTCCGCCAGGGCTTCCGGCTGCGGATAGCGCCTGGAGCCCATCAAAACCATATGTTCAAGGTAATGCGCCAGGCCCAGCTGACTATCGGGGTCCTCCAGCGAACCGACCGGCAACGCCAGCGACGCCAGGGATTTCGTTGCCAGCGCATCGGAAACCAGCAGTACGGTCATCCCGTTATCCAGTTTTATCGCCTGATATTGACGAGGATCTTTTTCACTTTTACGGATGGTTTGCGCCAGGGGCTGCCAGCCTGTTTCGGCCCAACTTAACGGCAGCCAGAAAATAAATAACAAAAACCATCCGGTAATCCAGACAAACTGCTTACGCATGCATTTCTCCATAGCCTTCACGTCAATCACGCGACATCACTTTTACTTGTCAACCTGCTGATAAACCCTGCCGGATATAAATCAAACCAGATTAAAACGAACCGGCGGCAGCAGCCAGATTTGCGCCGCGGCGATAATCTCGTCCATACGCTTTTCATCCAACTCGCGGACGATGCGCCGCAGGTAGTCATCTTCGCCCTCGCCCGCCACGCCCATATTGCCTTGCCAGGCCTGTAGAAGCTTGGCGCGCGCCTTAATCTGCGCGTCGTCATCCCACTGTATGGCGTCGCTTTCCCGATCGTAACATTGGGATAGCCAGGCGCCGCCGGACTTATTCAGCAGCAGCAGCGGTTTATTCATCCCCTGCTGATAGCCTGACAGCATCAGTTGCAGGTACTCCCGGGCCTGTGCGGCGGACAGCGCGGCGAAGCGCCAGGCGCCGTTATCTCGCCCGAACATCCGGCTCTCTCCCCGGCCTCCGGCCAGACAGTAGGCCAGATGCTCCAGCCAGAGCGTAATGCCGTCCGTCATCGACAGTTTTCCCGGACGCCAGCGCAGCAGGCCGTCGTGCTGCACCTGAGCCAGCCAGCCGCTGACGCGGACGCCGTCAAGCTGGATATCCACCTCCAGGCTTCCGGCCTGGTCCGGCGACAGCTCTTCGCGTATGCGCTCGGCCAGCGCCGACATTTCCTGCTGCTGAGCCTGCCAGTATAGTTCACCGAATGCGCCGTACGGCAACCCGCCCGCCGCGCGGGCCCGCCGGTACAACCGCTCGGGGTCGCCCTGCTCTATCAAGGTATTAAGCAGTTCGCTATTCAGTTGGTAACGATTCAGGTTATCCACGATAAACGGCTCTTCATCAAGCAGTTCGTCATCCTGCAGCATGAAGCTGACGCCCAGTCGGCGTTGGAAAAAAGCCCGGATCGGATGGCGATAAAACCGCTTCAGATCGTCCAGGCTGACGTCGATATAGCGCTCGAGCGGCAATTCCCGATCGAAAGCGGGCTGAGATTGCCCCTGGCGGTTCGCCGCCGCCAGCCACTCTGCGGCAAAACTTTGCGGCAGCGGCGGAAGAAAATTGCGCTCATCAAACGGCATGCGGGTATGTTCATGGAGTAAATGCCGCGCCACGCGCTCGGCGCTGGCATCCACGTCGCGCTCCTGGTCTTGCGGCAGATAGTGGCTTTGCGCGATGTACTCCACCAGTTCGCTGACCAGAACGGAAGGATAACGGCGGGCGTTATCCTGTATCGAACGTCCGATATAGCTGATATAGAGCCGGTGCTGCGCCGAAAGCAGCGCTTCCAGAAACAGGTAGCGATCGTCGTCCCGCCGGCTGCGATCGCCGCGCTCGATTTTCCGCCCCATCAGATCGAACCCCAGCGGCGGCAAGGTGCGCGGATATACGCCGTCGTTCATTCCCAGCAGACACACCACCTTGAATGGAATGGAACGCATCGGCATCAGGGTACAAAAGTTGATGGCGCCGGCCAGAAAACGCTGGCTTAGCCGTTCCCGATCGAGCCGGTGGGAAAGCTCGTCCCGCAGCAGCGAAATCGGCACGGACTGCGGATAACCGGCGGCGATACCGGCGCCGATAGCCTGTTGCCACTGCGTTTCGATCAGCGCCAGCGCGGCTTCGGTATCGCCGTCCGCCGTAAAGAAGTCGTCAATCAGCTGCCGGCATAAAGGCAGCCAGTCGGTCAACGCGCGGGGCTGCCGCAAACGCTGGCGCCATTGGTTAAGCCGCGTCAGCAGCTCGGCCAGCTGTCCGGCCAGTTCGGCGACCAGACCGCTGGATTCGTCGTAGGGCAGCACCCCGCGCCAGTCGCCGGCGTTGCTGTCCATGGCGTAGCCCAGCAGCATGCGCGTCAGTCCGAAACGCCAGGTATGCTGACCGGTGGCCGGCAGCATCAATTCACGCACGTTGTCGTCGTCCAGCCCCCAGCGGATGCCGGACTCCGCCACCCACAGCCGTAAACGCCTCAGCCCCTCCTCCTGAATGCCGAAGCGCGCGGCCAGCGCCGGCACCTCCAGCAAAGCCAGCACCTGCTCCGCGGTGAATCGGCTATTGGGCAAATCAAGCAGGCTGACGACGGCCTGTAGCGCCGGGTGGGCATGCCGCGCCCGCCGATCGGAAATGGCGAAAGGCAGATAGCGATCTTCCGCGGCGTTGCCGAACACCGCCTGAATAAAAGGGGTATAGCTGTCGATATCCGCCATCATGACGATAATATCGCGCGGCGTGAGCGTCGGGTCGTCGGCCATCATGGTCAGCAACTGGTCGTGCAGCACTTCCACTTCTCGCTGCGGGCTATGGCAGGCGTGCAAGTCAATGGAGCGGTCCCCGGGCGTCAACAGGCGCTTTTGGCGGCTGTTTTCCAACGAGGCCGCGCTCAGCGCCGCCACGCTGCGGTCCTCCAGCTCCAGGATATCGCGCTGTATCGTCCGCAACAGTCTGCCGTTATCCAGTTCGACAAAGGCATCGACTTCCTGCGCATCATCCAGCTCGGCGAGCAGATAAAGGTGATCGCGGCCTAACTTTCCCCAGGACGCCAGCAGCGGGTTGTTTATCTGCTGCTGGCCTTCTCCGTCAAACAGCGAGTCGGCCTGCCGCGCATCGCGAAACAGCGGCCGGTACGCCTCCGGCTGCGCGTTATCCCAGCGATGCAGGCGACGATTACGGGCCTTGAGCCTGGCTAAAAACTTATAATCCTGAATATCGCTCCAGTAATCGCGGCAGGGGTTGGTGAACAGCAGATGAACATCAATATGCCGCGCCAGCGCCCGCAAAGCGTGCAAATAGATCGGCGGTAAGGCGGAAATACCGCAGATAAATACGCGCGGCGGCAGCCCCGGCGGGCAGGCCGTCGCCTGCTCCAGCTTGTTGATAAAACGCCGGTACAAATTGGCGTGATGCCACTCGGGCTGCCCCAGCTCGCGGGTATAATCGATCAACGCGCGCCAGGCGGCCGCCTGCCACAGCTGATCGTCGCCCAGGCCGTCGACCAGCCGCCCTTGCCGCCACTGCTCAATCCATTTGGGGCGGTAGATCAGATATTGATCGAAAAGATCGGCGATGCGCCCGGCGAGCTGGTGCAGCTTACGCCGATCGCCGTCATCCTGTAGATAGCGGCGCAGTAAGGAGAAATCGGGCTGCTGCAGCTGTTCAGGCAGCAGATGCATCAATTTCCAGGTCATGGCGTCTTTGCTGAAAGCGCTTTCCCTGGGGATATCGGGCAGGACGCGGCGGCACATCTCCCACAGAAAAACGCCGGGCAGCGGAAAGTGGATATTGGCGGCGATGCCGAAATTCTCAGCCAGCTCAATTTGCAGCCACTGCGCCATGCCGGGGCTTTGCACCAGAACGACTTCCTGTTGGAAGGGATCCGCCAGCGGCTGACGCTTAATCAGTTCGACCATCAGCAGTTTTAAGATATCAAGCTGATTTGAATGATAAACCCTGAACATTCCGGCTCCTGTCTTGCTGATTTTTTATGCCGCGCGTCTTGCAGCCGCAGGCTATCGCGCGGCAACTGGAGTTGACGCCCGCCCGTTAAGGATGATTCCCCGCCGCGGCCGGCCGACAAAACCAGCGGATAAGCCGCGCCTGATAGCGCCGCGGCGTGCTCGCCGTCGCCGTAACCCTGACGCAGCCGGCGCCCTGCGACTGCTGCGTCAGATCGAGCCGCCATCCGCTGTCCAACGCCGCGGAGGCGCTATCGTACCCTATTCCCGCTTCATAGGCTTCCAGTTGCTGAGAAACCAGACGCCACGCCTGGCGCTGCTGCCATTGATGTTGGAAAGCGCGCTGCAGGACCTCGTGATATTGCAGCAGGCCCAGCAGCGACACCGCAAACAGCAGCGCCGCGGCCATCGTTTCCGGCAGACCGAAACCACTTTGCGCAACCCGGCGGTTTGAGTTTGCCGGCAAAGTCCGATGAGCGGCGATA
>NZ_JAYWTM010000002.1:0-2584 GCF_036016195.1 Brenneria populi
GTTTTATCGATTTTAGCGCGAAAATCAGAAATTAAATCAGTTACATCCCGCCTGGTCGCCACGTCTGCCGCAGCCGCGTCGTACGAATCCTTTACCGCTGCGGAAATCGCCTTGGCCTGCCCCATCGGCATGCCGGCCGCCTCCAGCGTTTCTACAAATTTGAGAGTATCAAACGCCGCCTGAGTCATCGCCCTCGCTCCGCCAACTGTTCATTTATTCAGCAGTATAGCGTCATCGGCAGAGAAAGACGAAGCGATTATTCTTTCATCGCGCACGGTTTGCGCGGCGGTGCGCAAACCGTGGAGTAACGCTCCTGAACATCACTTATCCGCCGCAAAAGCGGCGGCCTTGCGCATATCGTCATCCGACAGACTGTTCATCTATTGTACCTGCCGCGTCAAAGGCTGCATCCGGCATACTATCGACAGCCGGATATTCATATGCGCGGCTTTTCATCGACGAACGAAGCGGACTCCCGTAGCAGCGTACTGAAAGCGCAACGCCGTTGAATATCCTGCGAATACGCCGCCAGCCGTAAGGATCTCCTACTATCTTCCCTTTTTCCGCCTTGACTAGTATAGAAAATTATCAATCGACCGGCCGGCCTCCCCGACGCTCAGACGGGTGGCGCCCATCGCTCATCGATGAGGGGAAATATGTGTAGTCAATCGGTAGTAAATAACAACGCGCCCGCGAGCGCTCATGCGCCGCATTCTGACGCTACCCGCGCTGGTGTTTTGCGGCCTGGTATACATGGTGCCTCTAACGATGTTCACCACGTACGGCGTAGTGACGGAGATAACGGGGGGCCGCACACCGCCAGCGCTTACCTAATTACGCTGGCGGCCATGCTGTTCACGGCGCTATCGTATGGCTTTATGGTGAAAAAACATCCTATCGCCGGTTCCGCATACTCCTAGAGACCCGCCAACCGCGGCGTGATATTCCGCGCGCCATCGTGATCACCACGCTGGTCGCCGGCGTGCTATTCACTGCGCTGGCGGCGGTCAGCCAGCTGGTGTTTCCCGGCAGCGTTTTCAAAGATGCCGAATCCGCTGCCGCCGAAGTGATGAACACTGCGGGCGGCGCATTGCTGAACAGCCTGTTCACGGCGGCTTATGTCGCCGGGTCGATGGGGTCGGCGCGGGCCTCTCAGGCATCGGTTTCCCGCATACTCTTTAGCATGGGACGCGACGGTCTTTTACCAAAACCGCTGTTTGGCACCCTGTCGGCGCGTTTTAATACTCCGGTGGGCGCTATTTTGGTGGTATCGCTGATTTCCCTGCTGGCGATAGTGCTCAGTCTGACCACCCTGGCATCAATGATCAGCTTCGGCGCGCTGGTGGCCTTCTCCGCCGTCAATTTATGCGGACGAAAAAGGCGCAGGCGTTGGAGAAGGCTACAATATTAATTACCCGCTGGCCGCCGGCAGCGGCTGGAAAATATGGGTTCAGGCGTTGCAAAGCGCCATGCGCCAGATACGCGCCTATTTGTAGCGACTCGCATTTCAAATCCTTCCGAATCGCATTTATCCCGGTTTTCTACTCATGCTAACTGCAAATGAAAAACGGCTTCAGCTCACATTAACTGCAACTGTACTCGCATTTATCCAGCCCGGCTTGCATTCCATTGCGCCGGAATCACAATAACTGCAACTCAGACTTTATCCTTGAGAATGTACGGGGTTAAGGAACATGATGTCCTGCGGCCTGTATAAGGCTGTACCATTCAGCCCGGGTAAGGGGAATATTTGACCCTTTCGCAGCCTCGATAACACGCCCTCGTCTGGTCGTGCCAAGTACGACCTGAAAACCTGCAGGATGGCGGGTGATCCAGGCGGTCGCGATTGCCGTCGGAGTTACCTCATACTTTGTTGCGAGCCGTTGCAGTTCCGCATTGAGATTCACATAATCCGGAGAACCGAAAAACACACCATCCTGAAAACCTTTCTGAAACGGCGACCAGGCCTGAAGTGTCATATTATTCACACGTGCATAATCAATGACACCACCGCCATCACGCGTAATTGAATCATCAAATCCGGTCATATTCGATGACAGTCCCTGCGCGACGAGCGTTGAATGAGTGACTGATAGCTGAACCTGATTCACAATGATTGGCTGAGTCACGGCCGTTTTGAGTAAATCAATCTGCCGGGGAGTATGGTTGGAAACCCCAAACGCCCGCACTTTTCCTGATGATTCCAGATGGTCAAATGCGTGAGCCACTTCTTCAGGTTCCACGAGCGCATCCGGACGGTGTAACAGTAAAATATCAATATAGTCTGTACGAAGCGCTTTTAAAGAGCGCTCAACAGCACTCACTATATGTTCACGGGACAGATCGTAATGCCAGGGCTCAGAGATGATCCCTGTCTTTGTTTGCAGGATAATTTGCTCACGCTCGGAGCTGGTAAGCTGTAAAGCTTCGCTAAACCGGCTTTCACACAGGTGGGCTCTCCCCGCAGGGGCGTTGAAACCATACAAATCAGCATGATCAAAGAAATTTATCCCTTCTTCGCGCGCACTGGTGTAGAGCATACGAATATGGTCATCGGTGCATCGGTAATCCCCCCAAAAAAGCG
>NZ_JAYWTM010000020.1:0-161760 GCF_036016195.1 Brenneria populi
TCCTGCCTTATTCAGCGTCGGCACAGCGAGTCTTATCCCTATCCGGACAAAAATCCAGCCAGCCATGCGATACCGGCTGCAGCGTAACATGCTGCGCCGCCGACGTTAAGGAGACGACTCGCCGATATAACCGCAGCGGACGCGACGATGCCGGCGTTGTCCCCTCCCCGCGCAGCAGCCACTGCTCCCCGTCGAAAGCCTTTCTCAGACAGGCCTTCAGCTCGTCCGTCGCCAGAGCCTGACACTGCCAGCCGGACTCCGTATCGCGCCAGCGTAGGCTCAGCGCCCAATTCAGGGATGAGGACGCCTGATTAAAAGCTTTCAGGTAGTGGCGCTCATCATTTCCCGTTTGTATCGCGGCATCAAGCTGACGCTGCAGGCCGGACATCAACAGCAGTCCGGCGATGGAGATCAGCATCATCATCGCCAGCGTACCGCCGCCGGACTCGCTGCGTTTTTTCATTGATTGCGCCCTATAACCAACCGGGAGATCTGCTGTCGGATCGCCGGTCGCTTAGTCCAGTAGCCGGCCAAGCGCAGCTGATACAGCGCGGCGCCGGGACGGTCGTTCAAACGCCGCAGGTGAAATAGCGTGAGCGTCACTTCCTGCGGATCAAAAAGCTTTTCCCAGCGATCGCCCCGGCAATTATGCGCTCCGCTCTGGATCTCCAGCGCGCCGGCCCGCAGGCGATAACCAAAAGATTCATCCTGCCGCTCCCCGCCATCCCAGCTGCCGTTGAGGTTCAGATCATACGACACATTAAGGCAGCTTTGCGCCATTTCCCCCGGATACTCCCCGATGCTGACGCCCCTTCCCTGACATTCCCCAGCGCAGAACCCGGCGCGCCGGATATCCTTTTCAATGCCGGATGCCGCCTGGCTGAATAGCTGTTCCAGTCTGAAATACTGAGCGCTATTCTGGCTTTGCATACGCAGCAGGGGATAGAGTTGCGCCGCGGACAGCATAATCAGGCTGCCGAGAGCGAGCGCCAGCAGAATCTCCGGCAGGGTAAATCCCCGCTGCGCCATGTTCAACATAGGGGAATGGCCAGCACCTGCCGCGTTTCGCTGCACAGGCGCATACGTCCGCGCACCGATATCACCAGCCGCACTTCCCCCGCCGGATTCGACAGCGTGATATGCCCAGGCTGAGCGGCGTTGCGTAAGCCATAAAAAGCGAAAGCGTCGCTGGTCGATCGGGTTACGGCAAGCGCTTTGGAGATACGCGTAAATCGCCGCCCGCCATCGTCGCAACAGCCGCCGCCCGCGGAGCAGCCGCGCTCTGCGAAACCCTCCGCCGCATCGCCCCCGCTGTCCGTAGCGCTCTCCATACACCAGTACTCACCTTGCCGCACCAGCCGAACGGTGCGGGTTTCATTATGCCAGTAGGCGTTCGCCTGAACCCGGTTTAAAAAAGCCAGCAGTTGCTGCGCCCCCTGCTCGAGACGCAGCGCCTGCTGATAGCCCGTCCAGGCGCGCAGGCCGCCGCCGGCCAGCAGCGCCACGATAGTCATCACCGCTAATAATTCCAGCAAGGTAACCCCCTGCGCTTGCCGATCGATGGTTTTCATAGCGGTAAGTGTAGGTTTTTTAGCGAGCCAAAACAGCGCATTAAGCGTTTTATGCCTGGCGATGCGCAATATTTTCCGGCAACGATGCAACGGCAGAGGAAAGATGCGGGAGGGCGGGGAAAACGCGGAATGACAGAGATACCGGGCGGAAATGACAGATGAGAACGGGGAGTGACCGGGGGAAATTTATCGCTTTGTCCACGGTTTGAAGGCCGCTCACGCGGCCTTGACGCTTGACGATATCAAATCGCCACCGGCGCTTTGATGGCCGGATAAGGGTCGTAACCTTCGATTTCGAAATCGTCAAAACGGTAATCAAACAGCGTATCGGGACGGCGTTTAATCACCAGTTTCGGCAGGGCGCGCGGCTCACGGCTCAGTTGCAGATGCGTTTGCTCCATATGGTTGTTGTAGAGATGCGTATCCCCGCCCGTCCAGACAAAATCCCCGACCGCCAGATCGCACTGCTGCGCGACCATATGCACCAGCAGGGCATAGCTGGCGATATTGAAAGGCAGACCGAGGAAGACATCGCACGAACGCTGATAGAGCTGGCAGGATAATTTACCGTCGGCGACGTAGAACTGGAAAAATGCATGGCAGGGCGCCAGCGCCATCTTATCCAGCTCCCCTACGTTCCAGGCTGACACAATGATGCGCCGCGAGTCGGGATCCTGTTTCAACTGGGCAAGCACATTTTTCAGTTGATCGATCTGACGCCCGTCGGCGGCGCCCCAGGCGCGCCATTGTTTCCCATAAACCGGCCCGAGATCGCCGTTCTCATCCGCCCACTCGTCCCAAATACTCACTTTGTTATCATGCAGATACGCCACATTGGTATCGCCATTCAGGAACCACAACAGCTCGTGAATAATTGAACGCAGATGGCAGCGTTTGGTGGTTACCAGCGGAAAACCTTCCTGCAAATTGAAACGCATCTGATGACCGAAAATCGACACCGTGCCCGTGCCGGTGCGATCGGCTTTCGGCGTTCCTTCATCGAGCACTTTTTTCATCAGATCCAGATACTGTTTCATACTACCTCACCACGAATATTAGAAAATTACGCCTGACTATTGCCGGGCAGGCTGACGCCGATAGGCCCAGACCATCATCAGAACGCCCGCTATCACCATCGGCAGCGACAGGATTTGCCCCATGCTGAGGATATTGCTGAACAGCCCCAGTTGGGCATCCGGTTCACGGAAGAATTCCACGATGATGCGGAACGCGCCGTAACCAATCAGGAATAGCCCGGAGACGCTCCCCATCGGACGGGGCTTACGAATGAAAAAATTCAGAATGATGAACAGAACAATCCCTTCAAGCAACATCTCATAAAGTTGAGAGGGGTGACGCGGCAGAAGACCGTACTGATTAAAAATCGCCTGCCACTGGGGATTGCCGGCCGCCAGCGCCAAATCTTCGCCGCGCGATCCGGGAAACAGCATCGCCCACGGCGTGTCGGTGGTTACGCGTCCCCACAGTTCGCCGTTGATAAAGTTGCCCAGACGCCCGGCCCCCAGGCCGAATGGAATCAGCGGCGCGATAAAATCGGACACCTGAAAGAAATGCCGCTTCGTCCGGCGCGCGAACCACAGCATCACGCAAATCACGCCGATCAGACCGCCGTGGAACGACATGCCGCCGTCCCAAACTTTGAATAAGTAGAGCGGGTTTTGCAAAAATGACGGCAGCGCATAGAACAATACATAGCCCAGGCGGCCGCCGATAAACACCCCGAGGAACCCCATATACAGCAGGTTTTCCACCTCATCCTTCGTCCAGCCGCTGCCGGGTTTGTTGGCCCGGCGAATAGCCAACCACATGGCAAACACAAACCCAACCAGATACATCAGCCCATACCAGTGCAACGCCACCGGCCCAAGCGAAAAAATCACCGGATCAAACTGAGGAAACGCCAGATAGCTCGTCGTCATCGTTCACCACATCATTTATTGTGTCGCCCCGATCGGAGCGGTATATAAAGCCGGAATAGTCGTTATCCGTCCCGCAAGCCGCGGCGAGGCATCATAGCATAGCGCGCCGGGTTCATAAGTTTTGAGATTGGGAAAGTTCTGTAAAACATTTTCAATAACCGCAATCAACGGCCGCCCCGAATCAAACCGCCCAGCCCGCGCTCCTCGATAAAAATAGAGGCCCACTGCCGGACTTCGCGGGCGCTTTGGGCTTTCAGCAGCTGCCGCACCAGCGTTTGCACTTCGGTTAAGTCGAGCTGACGCAGCAGATATTTAATACGCGCCACGCTGCGCCCATTCATGCTGAGAGAGCGATATCCCAATCCTATCAGCATTAAGGCGCCCAGAGGTTCGCCGGCCATCTCGCCGCACACCGAAAACGGGATGGCGTGACGCTGACACTCGGCGGCGATGGTATGCAATACCTGCAGCATCGACGGATGCAGGCTGTCATACAGCGCGGCCACATGAGTGTTGTTACGATCCACCGCCAGCAGATATTGCGTAAGATCGTTGGAGCCGACGGAAACAAAATCGACGCGCGCGGCCAGATGCGGCAGCAGAAACACCATGGAGGGTACTTCGATCATAATGCCGAGGCGCGGCTTAGGCTGCGGGAACCCCATCAGCTCTTCAACCTCGCCTACCGCCCGATCGAGCAAACCGCGCGCCTCGTCTATCTCATCCAGGCTGCTGACCATCGGCAACAAGATGTTCAAATTGCCGGTATGCGCGTTCGCCCGCAGCATGGCTCTGATTTGCACCAAAAATATTTCCGGCTGATCGAGGGTAATGCGAATCCCGCGCCAGCCGAGGCAAGGGTTCTCTTCAGCGATCGGCAAATAAGGCAATGGCTTATCCGCGCCGATATCCAACGTGCGCAGCATCACCGGGCGCGTCGGATAGAGCTGCAACATACTCTGATACTGCGCCGTTTGTTCATCTTCGGGCGGAAAACCGTTCTGAAACATAAAGGGGATTTCAGTCCGGTATAATCCTACGCCATCGACCTGATTAATAAAAAGTTTCTCATGATCCGTACTTAACCCGGCGTTCAACATCACCTGAATACGCTCGCCGCTTTTCAGCACGGCCGGGCGATCCACATCATCTTCGGCCAGGCGCGTTAGCTCATTTTCTTCCGCTAACAGGCGTTGGTACTCCTGCTCCAGCGCCGGCTCAGGATCCACCAACAGCTCGCCGCGGTAGCCATCGATAATCAGCAAGCGCTGATTAAGCAGCTCCGGCTCAATATCCACGCCGACCAGGGTCGGGATCCCCATGGCGCGCACCAGAATAGCGGCATGCGAATTCGCCGCGCCGTCGAATACCACCACGCCCGCCAGCCGTTCCCGCGGCAATTCCGCCAACAGCGTCGCCGTCAGCTCATCGGCGACCAGAATAAAGCGTTCGGGCCATTGCCCGATGCTTTGCGCGTTATCGTCAAGATGGAACAGCAGCCGCTGCCCTAATGCGCGTAGATCGCCGGCGCGCTCCCGCAGATAGGTATCCTGCAAATTAGAAAATTGCGCGGCGAAACGCTCAATCACCAGCTTGACCGCCCACTCCGCCGCATTGCCAGCATCCACTTCCTGAAACAGCTCCCGCTTCAGGCGCGCGTCGTTCAGCAGATGGGTGTACAGATCAAAAATAGCGGCGCTCTCTTTCTGCGCGCCGGCGCTAAAACGCTTGCTGAAGCGGCGGAACTCCGCCGTCGCTTCTTCCAAAGCCTGGGTTAATCGCGATCGCTCCCGTTCGCTATCCAGGCTTGAAGCCGGAAAAACGTGCTCCAGCGAAGGCTGGCTGCAGTCGCGCCACCCCGTCGCCAGCGCAACGCCGGGCGACGCCGCCAGCGCCTTGATGCGCGTCTGGCGGTATTGACCGAACAGCGTTTTAATCTGCGACAGGGAGAGAATGGCCGCCATCTGGGTCGCCAGCGTGACCATAAACGACTCTTCGTTTTTATCGAATTGGCGATGCTCACGCTGCTGCACCACCAAGACGCCCAGCAGCTGACGACGGTGGATAACCGGCACGCCGAGAAAAGAGCGAAAATGCTGTTCCCGTACGGCGGGAATATATTTGAAGCTGGGATGAGCGCGGGCGTCGGCCAGGTTAATCGGCTCGGCGCGCTGCCCAACCAGGCCGACCACGCCCTGTCCGAAAGCCAGCGTAACGGCGCGTCCGCGCGGTTTTTTCAATCCGCGCGTCGCCATCAGGTAGTAACATTGATGATCGTGATCGGCCAGGTAAATTGAACAGACTTCCGTGTCCATCGCCTGGCAGGTTTCATTGACCAGAATTTCCAGCGCATCACTAAGGCGGGCCGCCGCCGCTACTTTTTCGACAATTTCCCGCAAGCGCGTGAGCATGATGTGCCTGTATTATCCTCTTTTCCGCCGGAAGCCGGACGACGAAGCCGGGCGAACCGCGGCATTCTCCTGAAGCTGTATCACCGGGCTGATAAATTCCTTCATCACCCGACGGTAAACATCGCGTTTGAAAGAAACGACCTGGCGGACCGGGTACCAGTAACTGACCCAGCGCCAACCATCAAACTCGGGCGTGCCACTGCTTTGCATATTGATATCCGACTCATTACACATTAACTGTAGCAGAAACCACTTTTGCTTTTGGCCAATACATACCGGCTTTGTATCCCAACGCACCAAACGCTTCGGTAATTTATAGCGCAGCCAGCTGCGGGTAGATGCCAGAATACGGACATCTTTTCTTCTTAACCCCACTTCCTCATACAGTTCGCGGTACATCGCCTGTTCCGCGCTTTCTCCGGGGTTAATCCCCCCCTGGGGAAACTGCCAGGAGTGCTGACCGTAACGGCGGGCCCATAAGACCTGTCCCTGCCGATTACAAATTACAATACCAACATTCGGGCGGTAGCCATCATCATCGATCACCGGACTACCTCGATAGACTTAAATGCAAAGATGACTTGATTGTTTCACACTCCCGCCAGACGGTAAACCACTGCTTGGAACAGTTATCGTTCTAATAAATGTGCGATAACCCACAGAGTTAATCGAAGTTATAAACATGTAAAGTTCAATATGGCCGTTTTATTCACTATTTCTGTGGACATCTTTGTGTAGAACCCATGAAAAAGTGAGTAAAACTTATTTTTCGCTTAAAAAGGCACGCCGGCGGCAATAAAAAAATAATCATTGCCATTCATTGCATTAGGTATTTTTTTAACAGCTAGATCACCGGAAGATCCTCCGATTGAACAGCCGCCGCCAAAACGGTGGCGAAAGATCGCGCGACGCCGATTTTATCCACAGAAGCGCCGCCGCCATCAGGCAAAAAACAGACAAAAACAGTAAAAACCCCCGGCGTCAAGGCTGTAAATCAAACCAGTAATCTATCTTTATGCCGGTTATCCAAGAAATCTGTGGATAAGATGGTGTAAGATCCTGTTCATTGTTGGCGTCGACAGGTGAACAGTTTGCCAACGCGGACCCGGCCGGCGTCGCGCCGCTAAAAAAAATCGCTATGAATCATGCTATTATTGAATTTCTCAACCGGCTATCAGGTTGTGCACTAACGCGTTTTAAACATTGTATTTTTTTTAATCAGAAAAAATCAGGCCATAGACGTTATGAATTCACCCTCCGTTTCCATCGCGCCGCCGCAGAGCGAGCAGGAGCTGCTGCAGCGCGCCCAATCGCTTGCTGGCTACAACCTGGCTGAACTGGCGCATATCGCGCAACTGCCGCTGCCGGCCAATCTGAAACGGGATAAGGGGTGGATCGGCGTACTGCTGGAGCGCTTTCTGGGCGCCAGCGCCGGCAGCAAACCGGAGCAGGATTTCCCCGACATCGGCATTGAACTGAAGACCATTCCCATCGACGAACAGGGACGGCCGCTGGAGACCACTTTCGTCTGCGTGGCGCCGTTAACCGGCAACAGCGGCGTCACCTGGGAAAGCAGCCATGTCCGACACAAGCTGGCGCGGGTGTTATGGATACCGGTCGAAGGCTCCCGCAGTATTCCGCTGGGCGAGCGCCGCATCGGCGCGCCGCTTATCTGGAGCCCCAGCCGGGAAGAAGAGGAACGGCTACGGCGCGACTGGGAAGAGCTGATGGACTTAATTGTGCTCGGCCGGGTTGAAAGAGTCACCGCGCGCCACGGCGAAGTGCTACAATTGCGCCCCAAAGCGGCGAATAGCCATGCGCTGACGGAAGCGATTGGCGAGTTTGGACAACCGATTCTGACCTTGCCACGTGGATTCTACTTAAAGAAAACGTTCACCGCTCCCCTGCTGGCGCGCCATTTTCTGCTATAGCCGGCGACGTTTTTTTCTTGCCTGCTCGCTAAGCTAGCAGCGTATAATATTGTTTACATTTCGTTTAAGGTACTTTGATATAATGTTCGATTGGATTGTTGATCCGAATGCCTGGTTAGCTCTGGGTACGCTGACTATTCTGGAAATCGTTCTGGGTATCGACAACATTATCTTTCTGTCGCTGGTTGTCGCCAAATTACCCAAAGCCCAACAAAATAAAGCTCGCCGTTTGGGGCTGCTCGGCGCCATGCTGATGCGTCTGGGGCTGCTGGCGTCCATCGCCTGGGTTATCCGCCTGACAAATCCGCTGTTTACCCTCTTAGGCAATGAGATCTCCACCCGGGATCTGATCCTGTTTTTCGGGGGGCTGTTCCTGATCTGGAAATCGGTCAAAGAGATCCATGAAATGGTAGAAGGCGGCTCGGAGGAGCATGCGACTCAGGTGCACTCATTCTGGGGCGCCATCGTACAGATCATGCTGCTGGATATCATCTTCAGCCTGGACTCGGTGATTACCGCCGTCGGCCTTTCCGACCATCTGTTTATTATGATGGCGGCGGTGGTGATCGCGGTTGGCGTAATGATGTTCTCCGCCCGAGCCATCGGCGAGTTCGTCGATCGCCATCCGTCGGTCAAAATGCTGGCGCTGACGTTCCTGATCCTGGTAGGGTTCACCCTGATTCTGGAGAGCCTCGATATTCATGTGCCGAAAGGCTACATCTATTTCGCCATGTTCTTCTCCATGTCGGTGGAAGCGCTGAATCTGCTGCGCGGCAAAAAAGCCAACGCGGCAGATTGAACAGCCGCAGACGGTTGACCGGCCGTCTGCCGGACCGAAAGGCGCGGGGCGAGGCGTCCCCTCTCCCCCGCTTCGGACGCGTCCTCGGCCTTAACGGACGTTAGCTTCCTCCTATCAATTTTTCCCACTATTCTTACTTAATCCTCACGATCTATTTGTTAGACTCGCCGACGGCTCCCGTTTTTTACTCTCGGCAACAGGTAATTCGGTAACAGGTAATGATGATGAAAGTTCGGATGAAAATAGCGGTAACGCTGACGCTGCTGTTCACCCTGTGCGGCTGCGCCGGTAACTATGTGATTGCGACGAAAGAGGGAGAAATGCTGCTGACGCACGGTAAACCGGTCCTGGACAAAGAGACCGGAATGATCGGCTACATCGATGAAGAGGGAAACGAGAGACAGATTAACGGCGATCGGGTCTCCCAGATAATCGAACGCTGATGTTCGCCGTTTTTAGCCAACCTTGCGCCCCCGCGGCTTTAAACGATAAAGACGCTTCCCCACATGCCACGGCTCCGTTATAGTCGAATTCAGGTGTCGATACCCATGAGCGTTCAGGATGCGGGCGGCGATACGCCTGCCGCCTGAAGATGACGGGTATAACAACACCGGCCATTCGCAGAGATAAAGGAAGCTGGCAATGCTATATCACCGTATTCCCCATAGTTCTTTAGAAGTGAGCGTTCTGGGTCTTGGCACCATGACCTTCGGCGAACAAAACAGCGAGGCCGACGCGCATGCCCAGTTGGATCGCGCTATTGCCGCCGGCGTTAACCTGATTGACACCGCAGAGATGTATCCGGTGCCGCCGCGCCCGGAAACGCAGGGATTAACCGAGAACTACATCGGCTCCTGGCTGAAATCCCGCGGCGGACGTGAAAAGTTGATTCTGGCCAGCAAAGTGGCCGGCCCGGTGCGCGGTAATGATAGCGCTATTCGCCCGCAGCAGGCGCTGGACCGCAAAAACATCCGCGACGCGCTGGATGCAAGCCTGACGCGTCTGAATACCGACTATCTCGACTTATACCAACTGCACTGGCCGCAGCGGCAAACCAACTACTTCGGCAAACTGAATTATCAATATACGGATGAAAAACCGGCCGTTACGTTATTAGAGACGCTGGAAGCCCTGAGCGAACAGGTTCGGGCGGGGAAAATCCGCTATATCGGCGTCTCCAACGAAACTCCATGGGGAGTCATGCGCTATCTGCATCTGGCGGAAAAGCATAACCTGCCGCGCATTGTGTCGATTCAAAACCCTTATAGCCTGCTGAACCGCAGTTTTGAAGTGGGCCTGGCGGAAATCAGCCAGCATGAAGGCGTGGAGCTGCTGGCCTACTCCGCGCTGGCGTTCGGCACGCTGACGGGGAAATACCTTAACGGCGCCAGACCCGCCGGCGCGCGCAACACGCTGTTCAGCCGCTTTGTTCGCTATAACGCTCCGCATGCCGAACAGGCTATCGCCGAATATGTGGCGCTGGCGCAAAAATACGGTCTCGACCCGGCGCAAATGGCGCTGGCCTTCGTGCGCCAACAGCCGTTTGTCGCCACCACGCTGCTGGGGGCGACCTCAATAGCGCAGTTGGAAACCAACCTCGCCAGTCTGGAGCTCACGCTGGATCAAGAAATACTGGATGAGTTGGAGGCGATCCACCGCCGCTTTACCATCCCGGCGCCTTAGTTTCAGGCCGGCGGCGATGCAAGCGAAGAGGAAAGCGTTCGCGCGAACGACGGCTCCGCAAGAGTGAATCTTGCGGGATAAGGCTACATTCGCACGGTTCGACGTTACCACAACGCACCCGCCGCCTCTTTACGAACCGCGCACGCTTAGCGCTCGATGTCTTGTTCGGCAACGGCTGACGCCGCCCGCTCGGGCGGCGCCGGCGTTAAGGGTGCGACGCCGCCAATCGTGATTTTTTCTCATCGCCCGGCGCCTTAACCGTAATGGTCAGCAGCACCGAGAGCAGCAGCGCAACGGCCATAAAGCTATAGGAGACGCTCGGATTGCCGGTAATGCCGTTCAGATAGCCGACCAGCCAGGCGCCGAGGAACGCGCCCAGCGCGCCGAAACTGTTGATCAGGCCAATAGAAACCCCGGATACATTTTTAGGCAGCAGTTCGGGGATCAGGGCGAAGAACGGGCCATAGGGCGCATACATGCAGGCGGCGGCCACCACTAACAGCGCATAAGAAACCCAGAAGTATTGCGTCCCGATGACATAGGAGGTGAAAAATGCCAACGAGGCGATCAACAGTAACGGCCAAATATAGAGTTTACGGTTCTGCATCTTGTCCGACAGCCAGGAAACCGTCAGCATCAGTACGATAGCGGCGAAGTAAGGCAGCGCCGAGAGCCAGCCGACGGACACGATATCCAAAGAGGCGGCGGATTTGATGATCGAAGGCATCCACATCATAAAACCGTAAACGCCGATGCTCCATAACGCATGTACGGCACACAGAATAATCACATTGCGCGAGCGAAAGGCTTCGCCGTAGTTGCGGACGGGTTTGATATTTTTTTGTTCGGCATCCATCACCGCCTGAAAGTCGGCTTTTTCCTGCGCGCTCATCCAGGTTACTTCGGAGGGTTTATCGCGAACCAGGAACCACCAGATAAACGCCCAGATAATGGCGGGCGCCCCTTCGATGATGAACATTTCGCGCCAGCCATACGCGTTTATCAGGTAGCCGGAGACGATGGACATCCACAAAACGGTCACCGGATTGCCCAATACCAGAAACGTATTGGCGCGCGAACGCTCCTCTTTGGTGAACCAGGAGCTGATATAAATCAGCATTGAGGGCATTACCGCCGCTTCCACCACGCCAAGGATAAAACGGATCGCCATCAGCATCGGAATGTTATTCACCAATCCGGTTGCGGCGGCGCATAGACCCCAGAGGACCAAACTGACGAAAATCAGTTTGCGCACGCTGCGCCTGACGGCGTAAATGGAGCCCGGCACCTGAAAAAAGAAGTAGCCGAGAAAGAACAGCGCGCCGATTAGCGAAGACGTTCCCTTACTGATGCCCAAATCCACCTCAATACCCGACGCCGCCGCAAAACCATAGTTGGCGCGATCGAGATAGGCGAGGCTGTAGGTAATAAAAATAATCGGCATTAAATACCACCAGCGCTGAATAGCTATTTTTTTATTCGTCATCATGATTACCTATTTACTTTGTATTGTTATCGTGCGCCAGGGAAATATTAAAAGGATCCCCGAGCACCGAATTAAAAAAGAAGGCGCTAATTAATATAAAAGGAGTTATGTGATACGGATAAATATTACTCCCCGCATCATGGCATACCGAAATTCACTCTAAAAAATAGACTCTCGAAACAAATCAACGCAAAAATAAATATTCAAATTTAATTTTAGTTCCCTGTTATTTACGATCATCAGACATTGTTGACGTTATAAATATAAGAACCTTTTTCAGCTTTTATTTTTGTGATTTATATCACTGTAAATCATGTTAAGGAAAGATGTTACTGGTAACGTGATCCGCGTGGCATTGCAGTCGGCTTTCGCCGCGCCTTATGCCGCAACTGTTTGACGAATGGGGAGTTATAGCGTGCCGCCCAGTGAAAGGCGGTAGTGTAGGTCGACATACTCTATCGTTGGCAGATGGTTGATTTTCTTGATTAATATCTCCGTCGCCACCTTCCCCATCTCAAAGCGCGGAGTAACGACGCTGGCGATGGCGGGAGTGGTGGCTTTCCCAATATCTAAACCGTGAAAGCCGGAAATAGCGATGTTAGCGGGTATGTTAAGCGACAAACGCAGGCACTCCTGCAATACCCCTACGGCGATATCATCATTCGTACAGAAAATAGCGTCCACTTGCGGATACATCTGACGTATCAACGCCAGCATATCCGCGCCGATCGAGACCGAAGAGACCTTGTTGGGCGAAATCTGCATCGGCTCCAGGCCGGCTTCCCGCATGGCCCGGCTATAGCCCTGATAGCGTTTACGGTCGCGAATATCGGACATGGAGCCGAAGTAGAGCACATGGCGTTTTCCGCTGGCCAGAATCGCCGCCGTCATATCATACGCGGCCTGCGTATTGTTGAACCCGACCACGATACGACCCGGCAGCGGCTGCAGATCCATCACCTGAGCAATGGGAATATTGGCGGAATCAAGGTACTTAGCGGCGCGCAGCGTATGTTCGGAATCGGTCAGGATCAGCCCGGCGATATTACAGGAGAGCAGGTTGACAATCTGCTCCTCTTCACGGGCTTTATCGTAGTTGTAGTTGACCACCAGCGTTTGGTAACCGTTCAATGCGGTGACGGACTCAATGCCGGCCAGCAGATCGGAGAAAATCTGGTTATTAAAGGAGGGAACCAGAATACCGATGCGCGGCGCGGGCGCCGCTATGGTCTCTTTGCGTTCGTCAGGCGTGTAATTTACCTCGGCGATCACCTGGGCGATGCGCTGCGCGGTTTCAGGCGAGACTTTATCCGGCGTACGCAGATAACGGCTGACGGTCATCTTGGTAACGCCTGATAATTGGGCAATGTCCTGTAACGTAACGCGCTGGCTTTTCATGCGGGAAGGCCCGGATATCTCCTGATTCAAAACGGGGATTATGCACCGCCCCTGCGGGAAAAGGGAAGGATGTTACCCGAATAGCTCTCGTAACATTGCCAGGATTGAATAAATAATATTATTTTTCATTATGTTATATAAATAACCGGCGGCGTCGGTCCATATTGCCGCCCATAGACGGGCGGCGGATCACGTAAAGAGTAACACCCCTGCGTAACACGATATTAAGTGATCTATGTCACAGTCCTATCGGAAATAAACCGCTTTGATATATATAAGGTCCGGCACCGGCGATGCGATTGCGCCGCCGTTACTATCAGGGTTCAGGTACGCCATCCCGCGGCCCGAATTATTTAGGATTTATTATCACGCATTGATCCCGCATGTCAGCGGGATCGGGTTTCTCATCATTTTAATAGAGCATGCGATTCTATTTATTTATCGGGAAAGTACGCAATGAAAGATCTTTTTTCGTTAGAAAATAAAAAAGTCCTTATCACCGGTTCGGCGCAAGGCATTGGTTTTCTGTTGGCGCAAGGATTAGCCGAACAGGGAGCCGAGATTGTTATCAATGATATTACCGACGAACGCGCCCAACATGCCGCCGGTCAATTACGCGATGGCGGATTTACGGCCTATGCCTGCGCATTTGATGTCACGAACGGTCCGGCCGTTAATAGCGCCATTGCCGAAATTGAAAAAAATATCGGCGAGATCGATGTATTAATTAATAATGCCGGCATTCAGCGCCGCCACCCCTTTACCGAGTTTCCGGAAAATGAATGGGATGCGGTGATCGACGTTAACCAAAAATCCGTATTCCTGGTTTCTCAGGCCGTATCCCGTTTTATGGTCAAACGGCTACGCGGCAAAATTATTAATATCTGCTCCATGCAGAGCGAGCTAGGACGGGACACCATCACCCCATACGCGGCGTCGAAGGGCGCGGTAAAAATGCTGACGCGCGGAATGTGCGTCGAGCTGGCGCGTTATAACATTCAGGTGAATGGCATCGCGCCCGGTTATTTCAAAACCGAGATGACCAAAGCGCTGGTTGAGGATGAAGCCTTTACCCAATGGCTGTGCAAACGTACGCCCGCCGCCCGCTGGGGCAATCCGGAAGAGCTGATCGGCGCGGCGGTCTACCTCTCCTCCCGGGCGTCCGATTTCGTAAACGGCCACTTGCTGTTTGTTGATGGCGGTATGTTGGTGGCGGTTTAACCGCTCGACTCGCGCTATATAAAGGAGCGTTTATGGCAGGAAAATGCGTGGTAATCATGGGCGTGTCCGGCACGGGAAAGTCGAGCGTGGGCGCGCGGCTGGCGCAGCGGCTGCACGCCAAATTCATCGACGGCGACGATCTTCATCCGCGTCGCAATATTGTCAAAATGTCCCAGGGGCAGGCGCTGAATGACGACGATCGCGAACCCTGGCTTGAACGGTTGAACGACGTCATCTTCAGCCTACAGCAAAAGAATGAGACGGGTCTTCTGGTCTGCTCATCATTAAAAAAACGCTATCGAGATCGGCTGAGGGAGAGTAATCACGGCATCACCTTTCTTTGGCTAACCGGGGATTACGCGCTGGTGTTAGAGCGTATGCGGCGGCGTAAAGGCCATTTCATGCCGGAAAGTTTGCTCAAAAGCCAGTTTATGGCGCTGGAAGCTCCGCAAGAGAATGAAGCGGATGTGGTGGCGATTGATATCGACGCGCCGATGGAGGATGTCGTGCAGCGCTGTCTGAATGCGCTGACGCCTGAACGGATATCCATCGCCAGCCCGACGCCGTAACAGGCCGAAACCGGGCGCCGCCCGGTTGAGTTTGCTGACCAAGCCTGACAAGCGGCGCCAGGGGACGATAGGTTTGTCAACCGTCCGGGGTTTTCGGTCGATTTTTTGCCGGCGCGCTTATTTAAGCGACCCCAATAGCTCTTTACGCTGATTTTCCAGCGACGTCACCCGGTCGCAGACTTCGCGGCCAAACCCCTGAAACGCCATTTCCTGATTGTTCCATTCGGTCTGAATCGCTTTCTGCAGCCCGCCGAGATTGCCCATCATCGCCTGTAGCGGATTGCCGCCGTTCGACATTTGCTTCACGCCCATTTCGTTCAGGCTGTCTTGCAATACGCCGCCCATACTCTGCTCGACGATCTGCCTGCCGTCCTGCTCAACCTGTTTAATCGCCTGGTGGTGGAAAGCCAGGCCATCGCCGCGGTGTTCAATAATGCGGTTCATCTGCTGCTTCATCTGGCCGTCCAGCGTGGTCAGCCGGTTGCGCACGTTGCTGCCGCTGCCCAGCTCCTGCACTATCACTTTGTCCAGCGCCGCGCGCGCTTTTTCCAGATGCTGCCGCGCGCCCCGATCGATCCAGGGCAGCTGCTGACGGATATCTTCCTGATAGGCTTTGGCGCGCTGGCGCTGCCCGTCGCTAAGCGTCAGCGGCGCGCCGTTGCGCATCATGTCGCCCTGCGGGGATATTTGTAAATTACCGCTGGCGCCGATAACCTGTACCTGTTGCGGACTGATAACGATATCGTCCTGCGGATTAACATTACACTGGTATGCGGCCTGAGCCTGCCAGGTCGACAGCATCAATAAACCCAGAGTCATTTTACGCAGCATATTTTCTCCTGAGGGAAACAGCGGGGGAAAGGATGAACGCGCCGGCCGTTACGGGCGAAAACGGCTGGATAACGGCGCGCCACCCGGCCGGGCCAAAAATCTAGAGCAGTTCCTCGGGTAAATCCCACCAGATATCGAACAGCTCGCTGACCTTAACATCCGTCAGGCTTTGACTTTCCAGCCAATGGCCGATCAGCAAACGGTGCTCGTCCGTGCAGTGGCCGGTTTTCTGCAGGCAGACCAGCCCCTGCCATTGCAGATAGCCGCTGCCTTCAAACGCCAGGCCGTTGGGCTCAATCACATCATCAACGAATTTATCCATCATCCGATCGATATCTTCAACGCCGGTTCCTTCGGGAAAGCGCCAGCTCACGGAAAAACCCAGTTCCTGAAACTCATCAATGTGCAGTTTTTTACGTAAACGACGGCTACGAGCCTGTGCCATTATTTTATCCTCTCAAACATCAAATCCCACACGCCATGCCCTAAACGCTGGCCGCGAGCTTCAAATTTCGTCAGCGGGCGTGATTCCGGCCGCGCGACATAGTCATTATTAGCGGAAAGATTGCGATACCCGGCGACGGAGCCCATCACTTCGAGCATATGCTGCGCATAAGGTTCCCAATCCGTCGCCATGTGAAAAACGCCGCCGATGTTTAATTTGCGCAACACCAGCTCAGCGAAGGGCGCCTGCACGATGCGGCGTTTGTTATGCCGGGCCTTATGCCACGGATCGGGGAAGAACAGCTGCACCATCGACAGCGCCCCGTCGGGGATCATGGTTTCCAGCACTTCCACCGCGTCATGGCACATGACGCGCAGGTTGCCGACCTCGGCCTCATGCGCTGCGGAAAGGCAAGCGCCGACGCCCGGCAGGTGAACTTCAATCCCGAGGAAATTCTGCTCCGGATGCTGCGACGCCATGGTCACCAGCGAAGCGCCCATCCCGAAACCGATCTCCAGCACCACCGGCGCATCGCGGCCAAATAGCGCGGCGAACGCCAGCGGTTCTCCCTGAAACTCCACGCCCATCACCGGCCAATAGTTATCCAGCGCCTGCTGCTGCCCGTTGGTCAAACGCCCCTGACGACGAACAAAACTGCGTATGCGACGCAGCGGGCGTCCGTTTTCATCAAATTCCGGTGAGATGACGTTGTTAATCATAAAAGGTGCTTTCCGCCCGTCCGATTTCATAAAGGAAACGCGCATTATGCAAGGATACTGTGGTTTAGCAAGAGCGCCGCCTCGGAAAGTTCCGGTTTACAGCACATTCACTCTGTGCTGGAATCGCTGTCAGACTTTTTACCTGCCGGATAGTGATCCCTTTTATGATGCAAGCGCAACAGTTCGCGCACCAGGTGCTGAACTGGTACCAACGCTATGGCCGAAAAACCCTGCCCTGGCAGCTTGAGAAAACGCCTTATCAGGTATGGCTCTCCGAAGTGATGCTGCAACAGACCCAGGTCGCCACGGTCATTCCTTATTTTCAACGCTTTATAGCGCGCTTTCCGGATGTGAAGGCGCTGGCCGCCGCCCCGCTGGACGAAGTGCTGCACCTGTGGACCGGGCTGGGCTACTACGCCCGCGCCCGTAATCTGCACAAGGCCGCGCAAACCATCGTCGCCCGCCACGGCGGCGTTTTCCCCGCCACGTTCGACGAAATCGCCGACCTGCCGGGCGTCGGACGCTCTACCGCCGGCGCCATACTGTCGCTCTCTCTGGGGCAGCGCTACCCCATTCTCGACGGCAACGTAAAGCGCGTGCTGGCGCGCTGCTACGCGGTCGACGGCTGGCCGGGCAAAAAAGAGGTGGAGAAAAAGCTATGGGCGTTAAGCGACGCGACGACGCCGGCCGAAGGCGTCGGTCAGTTCAATCAGGCGATGATGGATCTGGGGGCGATGGTCTGTACCCGCAGCCGTCCCAAGTGCGAGCTCTGCCCGCTGAATAACGGCTGCATCGCCTACGCCAATCACAGCTGGCCGCAATACCCCGGCAAGAAACCCAAACAGACGCTGCCGGAAAAGACCGGCTGGTTTCTGCTGCTGCAGCAGGGGTCGACGGTGTGGCTACAGCAGCGGCCCGCCGTTGGCCTATGGGGCGGATTGTTTTGCTTTCCGCAGTTCAACCGGCGCGACGAATTGGAACTCTGGCTGCGGCAGCGTGGTCTGAACGCTGATGGGCTGCAACAGCTGGTCGCTTTCCGACATACGTTCAGCCATTTTCATTTGGATATCGTGCCGCTATGGCTGAATATTTCGGCGCAGGATATCCCGCAGCCGGGCTCCTGCATGGATGATGGCCCGGGTCTCTGGTATAACTTAGCGCAGCCGCCTTCCGTCGGGCTGGCCGCCCCGGTTGAACGCCTGCTGCGCGCATTGGCTCAACCGCTACCGATACTACCGAATGCCTGCAAAATTAATGAGGAAGAAACATGAGCAGAACCATTTTTTGTACTTTTTTACAGCGCGAATCCGAAGGCCAGGACTTTCAGCTCTATCCGGGCGATTTGGGCAAACGTATCTATAACGAGATCTCAAAAGAGGCCTGGGCGCAGTGGCAAACCAAGCAAACCATGCTGATCAACGAAAAAAAATTGAACATGATGAACCTTGAAGACCGCAAACTGCTGGAACAGGAGATGATCAAGTTTCTGTTCGAAGGTAAGGACGTGCACGTTGAAGGCTATACGCCTCCGAGTCATTGATACTGTCGGGCCGGATGGCCCTTTTGCGCCCTTATTCCGACACGGCTTTTTATATGAAGAAAATTTTAGCTCTGCTGATCGTCGCACCGTTATTGGTCTCCTGCTCGGGAAGCAAAAGCCCGGCCTATAATGAAGAGTTCGTCAAGGATACCAACGCCTTCGATATCTTGATGGGGCAATTCGCCAATAACATCGAGAATATCTGGGGGATGAATGAAGTCCTGATTGCCGGGCCGAAAGACTACGTAAAATATACCGATCAATATCAGACCCGCAGTCACATCAACTTTGACGCCGGCACCATCACCGTGGAGACCATCTCGGCGACCAACTCCGTAGCCAGCCTGCGTCAGGCCATCATCACCACCCTGCTGATGGGCGATGACGCCAGCAACACCGACCTGTACTCGGATGCCAACGACATTCAGATCAGCCGCGAGCCGATGCTGTACGGCCAGGTGCTGGACAACACCGGCCAGCCGATCCGCTGGGAAGGGCGCGCCGCCAACTTCGCCGATTATCTGCTGCAGAACCGCCTGCAAAAACGCACCTCGGGGCTGCACGTCATCTGGTCGATCACCATCCAGCTCGTGCCGAATCATCTGGATAAGCGCGCGCACAAATACCTGCCGTTGGTGCGTAAAGCCGCGGAGCGCTACGGCGTCGAAGAGTCGCTGATCCTCGCCATCATGCAGACCGAATCCAGCTTCAACCCGTATGCCGTCAGCCATGCCGACGCGCTGGGATTGATGCAGGTGGTCCAGCACAGCGCCGGCCGCGACGTATTCAAAATGAAAGGGAAATGGGGACAGCCAAGCCGCAGCTACCTGTTCGATCCAGAGAATAATATCGATGCGGGCACCGCCTATCTGTCGATCCTGAAAAACAGCTATCTGGCCGGCATCGAGAACCCGACGTCGCGCCGCTATGCCGTCATCACCGCCTACAACGGCGGCGCAGGCAGCGTGCTGCGGGTCTTCTCCAGCGATAGGGATCGCGCGGTCAATATTATCAACAACATGTCGCCGGGCGAGGTGTATGATACGCTGACTACCAAACATCCATCGAGCGAGTCGCGGCGTTATCTGTACAAAGTCAATACCGCGCAAAAGAACTACCGCCGTTAGTCATTGCCGTCCGGGCCGCCGGCATTGATAGCCGGCGGCCCGGACGGCATAAAAACGACATGACCGCATCACTACGGCCCTTCGTGCGCGTTGGCTGCGCCGACCAATAATATGCATTCAACTTATTCTATTCACTAAATATTTTATGCTGCGGCTCATCGGTATCTTATAGAAAAATAACCTATCTGATAGTAGGATTGCTTCGCAATTATTATACCAATCCGAAAACCCAATAATGGAAGGGATCATCATGAAAGCAACGGAAACAGGTAAATATGCGGAGAAGTGGCAAATCCGTTTCAACTTTTTTGCACAGCACGGCGCACCGAAAACCCAGGAATTCCGCATAGCGCTCAAGAAAGAAAAATTCTTCCGCCGGATACTGATTAATATGAATTATTATGCTTTTTTCTTCGGTTGCATCTATTTTTTCATCATCGGAGTTTGGAGAAAGAATCTCTCCCTGATAGCGCTGACGGTGGCGATTGGCGTTATTCAAATTATTGTGGAAAAAATTATCGGCATGTCGTTACCTAACGCTGTGGAACTGCCTATTAATATCTTAATCGCGATGATGTGGGGAACAACCGCAAATTACGCTTATTACCTCAAAGAGATGAAAGGCGGCAAAAGCTGGAATCCATTTGAAGGCATACTATAAACGTTAGAAACCATAAGACCGCTTACGGCGAATATGCCGACGGTGAGCAATAGCATCTCGTACCGATAAGATAAAAAGTAAGGCGATTCATTTTGCTTCACGCTATTGAGTACGCCGAATGGCGTACTTCTCTTCGCACCAACCGCGTCAGTCTTCATCCCGCCGGGATGCATTTTTGCTACGGATGCCGAGAAAGGGTAGTATGACGCCATTTTTTAATGCCGCCACCGATTAGAACCTATCCCGTCAGGGCTATTTCACTTGCCGTCCCGGCCCCGGGTAGCCATATAAAAAAATAATAAATTCAATATGTTGTTAAATTATACATGAGTAACCGACAGGCATACAGGTAAGTAATGACGCAAAGCAAAACAACCAATAATGAACATGATGCAAACCAAAAACGACGTTGGCTTGACTCACACGAAACGGGTTATAACAAAGGGCTGGGCAATCGCCACGTGCAGATGATCGCGATTGGCGGCGCCATTGGTACAGGGCTGTTTCTCGGCGCGGGCGCTCGCCTGCAAATTGCGGGGCCGGCGCTGGCGCTGGTCTATCTGATCTGCGGCATATTCTCTTTTCTTATTCTGCGCGCAATGGGCGAACTTATCGTTCATCGCCCGACCAGCGGCAGTTTTGTTTCTTATGCGCGGGAATTTTTGGGGGAAAAGGCCTCCTACGTGGCGGGCTGGATGTATTTTCTCAACTGGGCGATGACCGGCATTGTCGATATCACCGCGGTCGCGCTTTACATGCACTACTGGGGCGCTTTCGCCGACGTGCCGCAGTGGGCATTCGCGCTTGGCGCCCTGTCGCTCGTCACGTTGATGAATCTGATCGGGGTAAAATGGTTTGCCGAAATGGAGTTCTGGTTCGCCCTGATTAAGGTGGCGGCCATCTCGCTGTTTCTCATTGTCGGAACGATATACCTCGGCACAGGCGCGCCGCTGGACGGTAACCCGACGGGCTTCCACCTGATCACCGACAACGGCGGACTGTTTCCGCACGGCCTCCTGCCGGCGCTGGTGCTGATCCAGGGGGTAATCTTCGCCTTCGCCGGCGTTGAAATGCTCGGCATCACCGCCGGCGAGTGCAAGAACCCGGAAAAAATCCTGCCGAAAGCCGTTAATAGCGTGATCTGGCGTATCGGCCTGTTTTACGTCGGTTCGATCATTCTGTTGGTGTGCCTGCTGCCGTGGAATGCCTACCAGGCCGGACAAAGTCCCTTTGTCACCTTCTTTAGTAAACTCGGCGTGCCGTACATCGACAGCATAATCAACATTGTGGTGCTGTCCGCCGCGCTTTCCAGCCTTAACTCCGGTCTGTACTGCACCGGGCGTATCCTTCGCTCTCTCTCGCAGGGCGGTTCCGCGCCGCTCTTTCTGTCGAAGGTGAGCCGCCAGTCGGTGCCCTACGCCGGCATCCTGGTGACGGTGAGCATTCATATTATCGGCGTATTTCTTAACTACATCGTGCCGGCGCAGGTGTTTGAGATTGTACTGAACGTCGCCTCGCTGGGCATTCTCTCCTCCTGGGGATTTATCATCGTGTGCCAGATGAAGCTGCGTATAGCGATCCGCCAGGGCAAAGCCAAACCGGTCTCCTTTAAAATGCCCGGCGCGCCGGTCACCTCCTGGCTGACGCTGGCGTTTCTGCTGGGCGTGCTGGTGCTGATGGCGTTTGACTACCCGAACGGCACCTGGACCATCGCCTCCATTCCCGTTTTGGGACTGATGCTGGTCGCCGGGTGGCTAGGACTGAATAAGTATAAAACGGCCCGGCGCGCGGAAGAGCCGCGCCAAGAACCGGCGGCGTGACCAGCCGCGAGGGAGATCGGGCCGCGGTTAACGGGCCCGATACGGGACGGCGCGCGGTTAGGCGGACGGCGCGATGGCGTAGCCATAAAGACGTTTGCCGCCGTCTTCCTCAGCCACGCTGTAAACGCCTTGCAGTTCGGGGGAGAATCCCGGCAGCAGATTGATCCCGGCCTCCAAAGCCAGAAAATAACGCTGCACCGCCCCGCCCCATACCTCTCCCGGCACCACGCACAACACGCCCGGAGGGTAAGGCAAGGCGCCTTCCGCCGCGATACGGCCCGCGATTTGCGCTATCGGCACCAGTTCGATATTCCCGCGCACGAATTCTCTGTTGGCATCCTGCGGCAGCATCGCCGCCGGCGGAAAATCGCTTTTACGGAACATCGCTTTTTGCAGATCTTTCACATTGTGGCTGGCATAGAAGTCATGCATCTCCTGACACAGCTGGCGCAGACGGTAGCCGCGATAGCGCTCTTTGTACTTCTGATACAGGTTCGGCAGCACTTCGCTCAGCGGCGCATCGCGGGCGATCAGCGTTTCAAAATGGACCAGCGCATTAACCAGTTCCTGCATTTTGACGCCGTCTTCGGCCGGCGTTAACAGGAACAGGATCGAGTTCAAATCGCACTTTTCGGGAATAATGCCGTGCTCGCGCAGGTAGTTGGCCAGAATCGTCGCGGGAACGCCGAAATCGGTGTATTCACCGCTGACCGCGTCGATCCCCGGCGTGGTTAGCAGTAATTTACAGGGATCGATAAAATATTGATCCGGCGCATAACCGTCAAACGAGTGCCATTTCTCACCCGGCTCGAAATTAAAGAATCGCACGTCATGAGCAATAACTTCCGTGTCGTGATCCTGCCAGGGGATGCCCGCCACCGTCGGCGGCACAAACGGCTGAATCAAATCGCAACGCGTCAGCAGTTGCTTACGCGCCTCGATGCCGAGCTTCACGCACTCCAGCCATAGCCGACGCCCGCCGGCGCCCTCATGCATTTTTGCGTTCACGTCCAGGGCGGCGAACAGCGGATAGAACGGGCTGGTGGAGGCGTGCAGCATAAAGGCGTTATTCAACTGCTTATGGTTGCAGAAACGGCGCTGACCTTTGATATGGTTATCTTTCTTATGGATCTGCGACGTCTGGGAGAACCCGGCCTGCTGCTTATGCACCGATTGAGTGACGAAGATGCCGGGATCGTTTTCATTCAGTTCCAGCAACAGCGGCGAACACTGCTCCATCATCGGAATAAACTGTTCGTATCCCACCCAGGCGGAATCAAACAGAATGTAGTCGCATAGGTGGCCGATGCTATCGACCACCTGGCGCGCGTTATAAATCGTCCCGTCGTAGGTGCCAAGCTGAATGACCGCCAAACGAAACGGACGCCGTTCGTTAGCCCGTTCCGGCGCCACTTCGCTCACCAGGCTGCGCAGATAAGTTTCATCAAAACAGCGGGCGTCAATCCCGCCGATAAACCCAAACGGATTGCGCGCGGTTTCCATATAGATGGGCGTCGCGCCGGCCTGGATCAGCGCACCATGATGGTTGGATTTATGATTGTTGCGGTCAAACAGCACCAGATCGCCGCGCGCCAACAGCGCATTCGTCACCACCTTGTTCGCTGAGGAGGTGCCGTTCAACACGAAATAGGTTTTATCCGCGTTAAACACGCGCGCGGCGTGCTTCTGCGCCTTCTTTGCCGCCCCTTCGTGAATCAGCAGGTCGCCCAGCTTAACGTCGGCGTTGCAGATGTCCGAACGAAAAATATTTTCACCGTAAAATTCAAAAAATTGACGTCCTGCCGGGTGCTTGCGAAAAAATTGCCCCCCCTGATGCCCGGGACAGGCGAACGTGGTATTTTTCATTTTGACGTACTTGACCAGCGTATCGAAAAACGGCGGCAGCAGCGCATCTTGATAAGCCTTAGCCGCACGTTCCAGTACGCCCGCGTGCTCGCCCTCTTCGTCCAGCGGCAGCCACTCGCTGCCCGCCGGCAGCAAAATATCCGACTCCCTCTCTTCATCCGGTTGCTCGACGAAGGCCGGAATAGTAAAACCCGTGTGCTGCAAGACCGACAAAATTCCGCTGCGCGCCTCCTCGATGGAGACAACGACCGCGGCCACATCGGTAAAATCAGTCTGACCTAGCGCAACAATTTCTCGTGCAGTGATTAAACGGGCGGCGACCGCCGCATTAGCCGCAATTTTTAACTGTTTCATTTAACCAAACCCAAACGGTTAAGGATGAGTGTACGTGCCCGGAAGACACGGCGCAGGGATAACAATCCCGACCAATTACAATGTCGATCAATAACGACAAGCGCATGACTCCTACAGTAATTACTGTAGGCTAAGAATGGACGAACCGAGGCCGGCGCTATCCGATAGACATCAGTAAAATCAGAGCGGAACTCTATTTTTAATCATGCCTAACAGCGGGCGGATAGACGCCTTACCGCATAGTGGCGGAGGATAATCGACGAGACGGGAAAAGGCGGCTGAAACGGGAAACATGCAATGCCATCATCAAAGATCCGGCGCAAGCATTTCGCACCATAAGCAATGAATCCGACATATCAGCAGCCCTCTTTAGCCACGGGTGAACAAAGCGCGCAAGCAAACGGAAAGTTAAAAACCGCGCAATATTGGCACTATTTTCCGCCAAATTCAAGAAACGGGCGGCTCTCGCTGCGTATCTGCCCGCAGAAACCTAGCTCGCGTCGGCATAACGGAAGGAAAACAGCGCGCGCCGATTAACGCAGGCTGAAAGATACCCGCCGCGCAGGGCGCCATTGCCTGAAAATAGAGCAGCCGCACGGGTTTATGACAGAAACCCGTTGACGCCGCGCGGGCAATACGGTTTAATGCGCCCCGTTGCCCGGATAGCTCAGTCGGTAGAGCAGAGGATTGAAAATCCTCGTGTCCTTGGTTCGATTCCGAGTCCGGGCACCAAAATTTAGTTTCAGGATGTCCTTATGCGTCCGGGAACGTTGAAAAATCAGTAAGTTGATAAGAATCTGGAGTACCAATAGGTACTACCAGATTTTTTGACATCCGTAGTTTTTGGGGGCTTAATTGGGGGCCTGTCGGTTCGATAAACTACGGAGCCCCCACCATGCCTCTGACTGATACCGCCATCCGCAACGCCAAGCCGCTCGATAAACCTTACAAACTCAGCGACGCGCAGGGCTTATACCTGCTGATCAAACCCAACGGTTCCAAGCTCTGGCATCTTAAGTACCGCTTCGGCGGCAAGGAGAAGAAGCTGGCGTTTGGCGCTTACCCCACCGTCACGCTGGCAAATGCCCGTAAACTACGTGAGGAAGCCCGTGCGGTACTCAACACAGGCGACGATCCCGGCGTAAAAAAGCAGCAGGAGAAACATTCGCGCAAAAGCGGCAATACCTTTGAAGAGATCGCCCGTAAGTGGGTAGCGGGTAATATCCGCTGGACTGAAGCCCATGCCGCCAAAGCCCTGCGCTCGCTGGAACTGCACGTTTTTCCGCTGATCGGCAAATTTCCCGTTGCCGACCTGAAAACCGCCGATTTGCTGATCCCGCTGCGGATGGCGGAAAGAAAAGGCAATCTGGAAACCGCCGCACGAATACAGCAGCGCACCACGGCGATCATGCGCTATGCAGTGCAGGAGGGACTGATTGCCAGCAACCCTGCCAACGATCTGGCCGGAGCCATTGCGCCGCCGCCAAAAAACCACTACCCCGCCCTGCCGCTGGAGAAGCTGCCGGAGGTGCAGGAACGGATCGAAGGCTATTCCGGGAGATTACTAACCTGTCTGGCGGTGCAGCTTAACCTGCTGATCTTTATTCGCTCCAGCGAGCTACGCTTTGCCCGCTGGACGGAGATCGATCTGGATGGCGCAATGTGGACCATCCCCGCGCAACGTGAACCCATTCCGGGCGTGCGTTATTCAGAGCGCGGCGCGAAGATGAAAACACCGCATCTGGTGCCGCTGTCAACACAGACGGTAACTGTACTGAAGCAGCTAAAACTGCTGTCCGGTAGCAGTGAGTTGCTGTTTCCCGGCGACCACGACCCGCGCAAACCGATGAGCGAAAACACCATCAACAAGGCGCTGCGCACGATGGGCTATGACACGCAGGTGGACGTTTGCGGTCATGGTTTCCGTACGATGGCCTGTAGCGCGTTGATTGAATCAGGCCGCTGGTCAAAAGATGCAGTGGAGCGGCAGATGAGCCATCAAGAGCGTAACCACGTTCGCGCCGCCTATATCCACAAGGCGGAGCACCTCGACGAACGCACGCAGATGATGCAATGGTGGTCGGACTATCTCGATGCCTGCCGGCAGAAATTCATCCCGGCTTACCGTTTTGAGAGGCATATTCAGGTTGCCTGAACCCGCGACTGATTGACGCCGAAAAGCAGATCTCTGCGCCAGCGGATCTGCTTTTTTATTAGCACCAACACTGGGGCCTATCACAGCCCTCATTCACTGACGCCGGTAAAATCGCAGGGCTGCACCAGATTCCCCGTCGAACGAACATCGAACTGCGCCAATCACGGCCTTTTCAGCCCTTTGGCCCTTTCCGGTTTGGCGCTGTTACCCTTAGCATCCTTTACCCTTTAGCCCTTTTTCCTTTTGGCTGACGCAATGATCGAACATTCATCAACGGCTGCACCAGCACGGAAACTCACTCCTCTCCCCGCCGTCCGTAAACCTGCGCCACATAACGCCCACGCCCGTCGCCGTGGCCTAAATCCATCGCGACCAATGCCAGAGCCTCTTTTTCACTGAATCTCTGCGCCAGGTAATGGCGAATGGCATCCTTCGCCCAGGCGTAGCGCAATGAATGCGGGGAATATGCGCCGGTCAAGCCGATACGCGAAGCCTGACCGTGCCAGTACTTCATCGCGCTTTTCAGATCGGGTTTATCAATCAGCCTGCCGTTGCGTTGTTCCGCCACAGCTAACGCATTTTCCAGCGCTTTTCTGACTGCGCCAACATCCAGAATTATTGTCTCGCGGGACCGTCCGCCTTTGGTGCCGAAAACGATGGTCAGCCGGGTTTCATCACGCTCCAGCGCCTGTTTCCACGTCCTAAGCGATTGCGCGCACTGCACTGCTTCCTGCGAGCGTAATCCCATCAACCTTGAAAGCTCCAGCGCTGCCGCCATTCCGGCGTCTTTTGCGCGAGCGGTTTCTAGCACCTGCCGATAATGCTCCTTCGTAATGGCCTGCCGGGTGCCGTTGCGGGATGCGCCGGATAAGCCGAGCGATTTATTGGACAGCCGTTCACTGGTGGCCAATCGATCACGCCCTGCTTGCTTCAGCAGACAGCGGAGCGCTGCCATTTCGTTTTGCAGACTGCGTTTCGTTATGTTCTGCGCCAGCCGTTCACGGACGTAACTCTCAATATGCCGCGCTTTCAGTTGCTCCACCCGCCGGATCTGCACATTTTGTGCCAGTAAGCGCTTACAAAATCGCTGCGCCAGCGCCATACGGTCATGAACGGTTTTATGACTGCCGCCCGCCTGCCGCGCCAGCGTTTTCATTTCCTGCTCCAGAATGCCCATATTCTCTTTCCCTTTTTCATGATTGCCGCAAAATCCAAAACAGATACAACCTTCCCCAGCGCATAGGCCGATAGCCCCTGATTTTTTGTCGGGGCTGCGAACGATACCTGAGCGCCGGGGCGGCAGCCGTTGAGGTGTAGTGGGGCTTCGGTTGTGCTCTCTGAGCAGCCGCCCGCTTGCGCGGGTTATCCCCCGGATCGTCCTGATCCCCCTCCGGTATCGGTTCAAGTTCTCCTGTGAGTGAAAGTGGGTTGAATTTAAGGTGTCAGAATCTCTCCATGCGTTGGCGCAGTTGAATTGTCTGGTGCAGTCAAAAGGCGCTGGTGCGTCACTTTCCCGCTTTGCGCGGTTAAAGTGACGCACTGGACTGGCGCAGTGATTGAGAATTGAAATGCTGGTGCAAGATAGCGGTCACGCGGCAGCAAAGCCTTACGGCAATGCAGGCCGTTGCCCGTCACGTTTATAGGCTGGTGCAGAAGTGAAGGATGACCTTAACCGTCTGTTAGACGGTCCGGCAGTTTGCAAAGGTAGCCGCCGGTAAGGGATTGACCATCCTGATTCATCAGGCGCTTCTCTCAGGTCATAAAGCATTTTGTGCAGGTGCAAACTTACACCCGTGGCAACAAGGCAGAAAGGGGAAACTGTTTTTTGCTTTTATAGAGTTGTTTGTTGATTTTTTCGTCATTTTATGAATGACAAGCTGCCGCGCTTCGCTTGCCTTCTCCCGTCCCGTTATCCGCGTTCGCCGATAACGGGACGGGAGAGATTGTTTTACTTTAGTGCACCTCTGGCTTGCGGTAACGGGAAGGCCAGATTTCCGCAGGCGCAACACCCAACGCTTCCGCAATCAGCCGTTCTCCCTTGGGCCAGTGTTTTGTCAGCGCATTCGCCAGCGTGGAAGAGGCCAGCCCCGCGTTACGCGAAACCGCTGCCATCGACGTTCCGCGCTTTTTCAGCGCCGCAATAATATCGGCGGGATGCCAGTCCTGTTGGTTCATGCGACCACCTCATCAATGCATTTCACGCCGTCAGCAGTGCGTATCCAGCGCGGAGCTTTCAATTCAGCGGCAAAGTAATCAACCAGTTCCGCCAGGAGCCAGCGCAACTGTTCTTCCGCTTGTGGCGGAAACATCCGGCAAAGCAGAAGTTGAGTCAGGGTAAAACAGTAATCGCAAAGCGTATCCGCATCAGGGGCAAAACGAGGAGAGTTTGTGGGCAAGGTATCAACGGTCAGACTGTCTATCAGGTGAGGCGGAATGGGATCGCATAGGCCCGGTTTCAGCAGCGCAAGACCGGCGGCAAGCCGACCGCAGAGGGCCATCTTCAGTACAGGATCGTAGCATTCCGCCTGAGTATCTGCGCACTTTTCACAATGGTCGGCCAGTACGATGAAATCCGTGGCGGCGCTGAAAGGAACGGTAAGTAACGGATGAGTTTGATCGAGGGTTGTAGCCATAAGGCAGCCTCCAGTATGTGATGTTTAAACCACCACCGAAGAGACCAATCTTACGGGTGGTGGACTGAACGGAGTTGGTCTTACCGGCCATACTGGAACCGGCGCACCTTGCGGTGCCCCCGCCCAGCCCACCATAATTCGGCATAGCTAAGCATTACGACATAAAAAAAGACGCAAGGCGCGTCATATGTCGCCAGTATGGTATTCGGGAGACCAATCCCGGCACCTGATTTTGCAGGTGCCTATAAAAGATACCGCGATTGATTCGCGGCGGCAAGGAGTATCCTTGTTTCGGCAGGCTGATTAATGACTTTCATCAAGGAATTAAGGTGCTTATACTACCTCAACCAATTATCTCGACAGTACACTTATTCATTTCCCTGATATAGCTAAAAAACACAGGGAATTATTCAGGCAGTAGCAGCCATCAGGTTTGCCCCATGACAACAACAGAAAAGCAGATCGAACAGGACTTAATCGGCAAACTGGCCGACCTTAAATATGTTTATCGTTCTGATATCCGCGATCGTGACGCACTGGAGCACAATTTCCGCGAGAAGTTCGAAGCGCTGAACCGTGTACATCTGACCGATGGTGAGTTTTCCCGCCTGATGGAGAAGATCGTCAGTCAGGACGTATTTGTAGCTGCAACGCAACTTCGCGAGCACAGCAGCTTTGAACGCGACGACGGTACACCCCTTCACTACACGCTGGTGAATATTAAAGACTGGTGCAAAAACACCTTTGAATGTGTTAACCAGCTACGGATAAACACCGACAACAGCCACCACCGCTATGACGTGCTGCTACTGATCAACGGCATTCCGGTGGTGCAGATCGAACTGAAAGCGCTGGCGATCAGTCCGCGTCGCGCCATGCAGCAGATAGTCGATTATAAAAATGATCCCGGTAACGGTTACGACCGTACTCTGCTTTGTTTCCTGCAACTGTTTATCGTCAGCAACCGCAGCGATACGTGGTATTTCGCCAACAATAATAACCGCCACTTCAGCTTTGATGCGGACGAACGTTTTCTGCCGCTTTACCAGCTTGCCGATGAAAGCAACCGAAAAATCACTCAGCTTGATGCGTTTGCCGGTAAATTTCTCGCTAAATGTACGCTCGGTGAAACGATCAGCCGCTATATGGTGCTGGTCGCCAGCGAACAGAAACTGCTGATGATGCGGCCCTATCAGATTTACGCTGTGCAGGCTATTGTGGACTGTATCCACCAACGCCGGGGCAATGGCTATATCTGGCATACCACCGGCAGCGGCAAAACGCTAACTTCCTTCAAGGCATCGACGCTGCTAAAGGATAACCCTGATATCGAAAAGTGCCTGTTTGTCGTCGATCGTAAGGATCTCGATCGGCAGACCCGTGAGGAATTTAACCGGTTTCAGGCCGGATGCGTAGAGGAAAATACGAATACCGAAGCGCTGGTCCGGCGTTTATTATCGGACGATTACGCCGATAAGGTGATCGTTACAACCATTCAAAAACTCGGTCTGGCGCTGGACGGTAACAGCAAACGCAACTATAAAGCGCGACTTGAGCCGCTGCGCCATAAGCGCATGGTCTTTATATTCGACGAGTGCCACCGCTCACAGTTCGGTGATAACCATCAGGCCATTAAAGAATTTTTCCCCAACGCCCAGCTATTCGGTTTTACCGGTACGCCTATTTTTCCGGAAAACGGGACTTACAAACAGATTGACGGGCAGGAAAAATCCATTGTCACCACGGCGGATGTGTTCCAAAAGCAGCTTCACGCTTATACCATCACCCACGCGATAGAGGATCGTAACGTTCTGCGTTTCCATGTCGACTATTACAAAGCGGAAGGAAAAGCCAGTCTGAAACCCGGAGAAATGCTGGCGCAGGAGGCCGTGGTTAGGGCGATTTTGGATAAACACGATACCGCCACCGCCGGACGGAAATTTAATGCCATTCTGGCAACCGCATCAATTAACAACGCCATTGAGTATCACCGCCTGTTTCAGGATATTCAGGCGTTGCGGCTGATGGAAGAAAGTTCGTTTACGCCGCTGAATGTAGCTTGCGTGTTCTCCCCACCTGCCGATGGTAACAAAGACGTCCAGCAGATACAGGAAGATCTGCCGCAGGAAAAAGCAGATAACGAAGATGCGCCAGAAGAGAAAAAAGCCGCGTTGAAAGCGATCATCGCCGATTACAACACCCGCTACGGCACTAACCACGATATCAATAATTTTGATCTGTATTATCAGGACGTTCAGACACGCATTAAAGCGCAACAGTACCCAAATCAGGATTATCCCCACGAGCAGAAAATTGATGTGGTGATTGTGGTCGATATGCTGCTGACCGGTTTCGATTCCAAATTCCTGAATACGCTATATGTGGATAAGAATCTGAAATATCACGGTTTGATTCAGGCATTTTCCCGCACCAATCGCGTGTTGAACGACACCAAGCCTTACGGCAATGTGCTGGATTTCCGCCAGCAGCAGGATGCGGTTAACGACGCTATCGCGCTGTTTTCCGGTGAGAAGCAAGAACACGCCAGAGAAATCTGGCTGGTTGACCCCGCGCCGGTGGTCATCGACAAACTGGAACAAGCGGTCGCCACGCTGGACAGCTTTATGACATCTCAGGGTTTGCCCTGCGCGCCGGAAGAAGTGGCGAATCTGAGAGGGGATGAGGCCCGTAGTCAGTTTATTAACCTGTTTAAAGAGGTGCAGCGGCTAAAAACCCAGCTTGATCAATATACCGATCTGACGCTGGAGAATACCGCCAGTATTGAACAGGCTCTGCCGGAAGATACGTTACGCGCTTTCCGTGGCGTGTATCTGGAAACAGCGCAACGTCTGAAAGCACAGCGGGAAAAAAATGACGATACCATCGCTCGTGAAGTGCAAGAGCTGGATTTCGAGTTCGTACTGTTTGCTTCAGCGGTAATTGATTATGACTACATTATGAGCTTGCTGGCACGTTATACCCAGAACAAGCCCGGCAAGCAGAAGATGACCCGTGAGCAATTGATTGGCTTGATTTGCGCTGAGGCCAAATTTATCGATGAGCGCGAGGAAATCACGGCCTATATCGATACGCTTAAAGCGGGCGAAGGAATGAGTGAGGAAGAGATACGTCAAGGGTATGAAGAGTTTAAAGCGCAGAAATTTACCCGCGAACTGGCAACCGTGGCGGAACGGCACGGACTGGACAGCACCGCGTTGCAGGCGTTTGTCGATGGGATTATGCAGCGGATGATTTTCGACGGCGAGCAACTGAGCGATTTGCTGGCACCGCTGGATCTGGGCTGGAAGGCGAGAACGCAGAAGAGTCTGGCGTTGATGGAAGATTTAGCGCCGTTGTTGCATAAGCTGGCGCAGGGGCGTGAGATTTCGGGGTTGGCGGCGTATGAGCAGTGAGATGAAGATTAAGACAAAAAATGGTAATGTGCCGGAGTTAAGGTTTCCTGAGTTCAACAATGCTCCTGAATGGAAATCTTGTGGATTCTATGAGTTATTAAATGAAATTATTGATTTCAGAGGAAGAACACCACTCAAACTCGGGATGGAGTGGGGTGGTGGAAATATTATCAGTCTTTCTGCTAATAATGTGAAAAATGGATATATTGATTACACAGCTGAATGTAACTTAGGGAGTCAATCGTTGTATGAAAAATGGATGGGAAAGGTAAATATTGAGAAAAATGACATTGTATTTACAATGGAAGCTCCTTTGGGTAATGCCCTTCTTATCCCTGACTCAGAAAAATATATATTGAGCCAAAGAGTTGTTGCTTTTAAAACAAAAAAACAAGTCAACAATAATTTCCTTATTCAACTCATTTGGGATAGTCAATTTCAATACCTGATTGACAGACTTTCAACTGGTTCTACAGCAAAAGGGATAAATCAAAGCTCTTTAAAAAAGGTTTATATAAAGTTACCAACTAAGGAAGAACAGAAAAAAATTGCTGATTGTCTTTCTTCGCTTGATAACGTTATTTTATTACAAGCAAAGAAAATTGATGCACTTCAACAGCATAAAAAGGGACTGATGCAGAAGCTGTTTCCGGCTGAGGGGGAGATGGTGCCGGAGTTGCGGTTTGGTAAGCTTCAATCCGAGTGGGATATTGACATATTTAGTTCTGTATTTGAGATCATTGATGGAGATAGAGGGAAAAACTATCCAAAATCAGATGAATTTAGTAATAAGGGATTTTGTATCTTCCTTAATGCTAAGAATGTTACTAAACATGGTTTTAGATTTGAAGAGAAGCAATTCATTACAGAAGACAAAGATAGAGTTTTAGGGAAGGGGAAATTACAACGTTTGGATGTTGTTTTGACAACCAGAGGTTCTATTGGGCAATTTGCTTTTTTTTCTGAAGAAATTCCATTTGAGCATATGCGGATAAATTCCGGAATGGTTATCTTAAGAATAAAATGCAATAAAATCATTGCCGATTATTTATATTTTTTTTGCAAATCAGATGTCATGTCACAGCATATTAAGAAATCAGCTTTTGGAAATGCGCAACAGCAACTGACTGTCGCCCAGATAAAAAACTTTATTATTAATTTTCCAAATGTATATGAGCAAAGAAAAATCGCCGATTGTCTTTCTTCTCTTGACGAGTTGATCAACGACGAAACCCAAAAACTAACCACCCTCAAAACCCACAAAACCGGCCTGATGCAGCAGCTTTTCCCCGCAATGGATGAGGTTAACGCATGAGTGACAAACCTAAAATCTACAGTTATAAAACTATAGAGCGCGTCGTTACCCGCCTGCGCGATGACCTGAACAATACTGACTTTGTGCTGCTCTACGCCTATAACGGTACCGGGAAAACGCGCCTGTCAATGGCCTTTAAGGACAAGGGGAAAAAGAAATCCCGTCGCCCGGCTACCGTTAACGACCACGTGATGCAGCCGCTTGTCATTGAAGAAATTCAGGGCGATACACTATATTTTAACGCCTATACTGAGGATTTGTTCTATTGGGACAACGATCTCAACGCCGATACTGAACGTGTATTACGCATCAATTCAGCGTCAAAATTCTTTGCTGGCCTGCGGGACCTGGCGCTGGAAGAGAAAATCTTTGCTTACCTTGAACGCTATGCGAATTTTGATTTTCGCATTGATTATGAAGAATGGACCGTCACGTTCTCCCGCGGCGACGCAACAAATATTAAGGTCTCGCGTGGCGAGGAGAATATTTTTATCTGGTGCATCTATCTGGCAATCTGCGAACTGGCGATTGACGGCGACGAAACCGGTCCTTATCACTGGGTGAAATATCTGTATATTGACGATCCTATTTCGTCACTGGATGATAATAATGCTATTGCCGTCGCCAGCGATCTGGCGCAACTGCTTAAACGTGGAAAAGACAAACTGAAAATAGTGATCTCTTCGCATCACGGTCTGTTTTTCAACGTGATGTGTAATGAACTAAAAAAACTGTCGCACAAGAAATATTTCTTTCATAGTGAAAAAACATTAGGCAAGTATACGCTACGCGCCACTGACGATACTCCGTTTCTTCATCATGTGGCTATGTTAAGTGAATTGCAGCAGGCAGTGACTCTGGATACTGCAATAGCCCCTAAATTGTATACTCACCATTTTAATATGCTGCGCAGCATTCTGGAAAGAACAGCGACTTTCTTTGGCTATGATGACTTCTCCGCCTGTATCCACGGCGTGGAAGATGAAGTGCTATATGGCCGTGCCCTCAACCTGTTAAGTCACGGAAAATATTCGGCTTATGAGCCAAGGATAATGGGCGATGATACCAAAGACTTATTTAAAAATATCCTGAGTGCATTTCTGGCAAAATATGAATTTGCGTTACCGGAGCTGCTGGCCGAAAAACCACAGCCGCCCGCCGCACAACCGGAAATCCCCGTTGAACTCCCTGAATCTGTGGATCACGCATGACTGAACAAGACCAAAAACAACTGGGCGATACCCTGTGGAACATCGCTGACAATCTGCGCGGCGCAATGAATGCCGATGACTTTCGTGATTACATGCTGTCATTTCTATTCTTGCGTTACCTGTCGGATAACTACGAAACTGCCGCGAAAAAAGAACTAGGTCCGGATTATCCGAGCACTGAAGACTCACCCATTGCTCCTTTAAACCGGTGGTATCAAAATAATCCTAATGACATCAAAGATTTTGAAGCAATGATGCGCCGTAGGGTTCATTACGTTATTGAACCGAAATACCTGTGGAGCAGCATCGCCGAAATGGCCCGCACACAGGATAAAGAGTTACTTCGTACGCTGGATAAAGGGTTTGACTATATAGAAAATCAATCCTTTGCAAGTACCTTTCAGGGACTATTTTCTGAAATTAACCTGACGTCCGATAAACTCGGCAAAAAATACGAGGAACGGAATACCCGGCTATGCGTCATCATTAGCGAAATTTCGAAAAGTATCGCTAAGTTTTCCACTAGTAGCGATATTCTGGGTGATGCCTACGAATATCTGATCGGACAGTTTGCTGCCGGATCTGGTAAAAAAGCGGGCGAATTTTACACCCCGCAGCAAATCTCCAGCATCCTTTCCGAGATTGTCACTCTCGACAGTCAAGATCCGACGACTGGAAAGAAAAAGCGACTTGATCAAGTACTCGATTTTGCCTGCGGTTCCGGTTCATTGCTGCTAAATGTGCGCAACAAACTTGGCGCACACGGCATCGGCAAAATTTATGGTCAGGAAAAGAACATTACCACCTACAACCTCGCACGCATGAACATGTTGCTGCATGGTGTGAAGGATTCCGAATTTGAGATTTTCCACGGCGACTCATTGCGTAATGACTGGGATATTCTGAAAGAAGCCAATCCTGCCCATAAAATGCACTTTGACGCCGTAGTGGCTAATCCACCTTTCAGCTATCGTTGGGAGCCAAACGAAGCGATGGGAGAGGATTTCCGTTTCAAAAACTACGGGCTTGCGCCCAAATCCGCTGCCGATTTCGCCTTTCTGCTGCACGGTTTCCACTTTCTGTCTCCAGAAGGCACCATGGCGATTATCCTACCGCACGGCGTCCTGTTTCGTGGCGGTGCGGAACAGCGTATCCGGCGTAAGTTATTGGAAGATGGCAATATAGATACGGTGATTGGCCTGCCTGCCAACCTGTTTTTCTCGACGGGTATTCCGGTCTGTATCCTCGTGCTGAAAAAGTGCAAAAAACCGGATGACGTATTATTTATCAACGCCAGTTCCAGTGAATATTTTGACAAAGGAAAACGCCAGAACCGTCTTAATAAAGATCACATCAGTAAGATTGTCGATACTTACCAGTTCCGCAAGGAAGAGGAGCGTTACTCTCGTCGTGTCTCATTGGATGAGATAAAAAAGAACGACTATAACCTGAATATTTCTCGCTATATCAGCACGGCCATGCCAGAGAAAAAAATCGATCTAGCAACAGTAAACAACCAACTAGCAGACTTAGAAAAGGAAATAGCCAAGGCCAGAGATACGCATAACGCGTTTCTTAAAGAGCTTGGGCTTCCTCCTCTTCCTTGAAATATTTCTATAAATCAGCCCCTGCCCTGGCAGGGGCCATAATTCAGATTTCTCCGCCCTTCTCATGTTTTCAGTTTCGTTTATTTTTTATCTTGAATGTCGATTTATAATAGGCATTAATAAAAACACACAAACCAGACCAACAACTATTGTGTGTAGTGAAAACGCCAGCACTGAAATCACAAATCAGGAATAAACCCTTCTTCCCTCAGTACCTTAATCACTCCACGTATCAAATACGAGTTAGAAAACTTCGCCGTATAAGTACGAGCTCCTTCTTCTACTGGCTGAAGCAGTCCCCGCTCAATCAGCTTACCAAGCTGATAAGTCACCTGCGTCGGTTTTAGATCAGGCAAAACAGCGCGTAGATCGCCCGCTTTTATCGTCCCCAGCTCAACAACGCGCTTCAGAACCTTCGATTCCAGCGGGTTTATCAGCCCCCTCTCCGATGAAAAATCGATAGCCGGATACAAGATCTTTTCGCTCAGAAAAGCGTGGTTTGTCAGTTGGTCGACTTTCTTCAGCTCAGAAGAGATCCCCGAAAGGACATATAAGCACCATTCCTCAAGCCCCTGTTCCGTTCCTTTATCGGCTAACGAAAGCATGGCGTAATAGCGTTCACGATCATTACAGAATACTGCTGTCGGATTGAGTACCCGCCCCCCAGCCTGAACATTAAAACCATACTTGATCAATAACGCATAGGTCAGCAGTCTAACCGTTCTGCCATTACCGTTGCCAAATGGGTGTATCCAGCCAAAGCGGTGATGCGCCAACGCAATCTTCATCAAGTCATATTTTGGTTTATCGGCACGGTTAATAAAGGCCGTCAGTTCTGCCATATAATCAGGGACACGGATGTGATCCGGCGGTAAATGGTCAGACTGAGCGATGCTGACGTTATGTTGTCGATAGGCACCGGGAGTTTTATCACCTTCCTGTTGCAATCCGACAACCGCCAGACTATGTAGCTCTCGGATAAAATACTCAGTTATGTCATCACCATTATTTAGATGCTCATCGATGAATTCCATCGCGGCTTCAATATTGTTGATTTCTTTGAGCTGATCCGTTGAACTCTGCGTTCCTTCAACCTTGCTTTCAACATAGTCGGCAAGCGTAGTGTGGTTTCCCTCAATTCTTGCGGAGCCCAAACTCTCCAGCATGTGGAAAACGGCTTTCAACTGCGCAAACAGGATAGGGTGAACATCCGTTTCCAGCCTCAAATGCCGGAGTAACTCCAGTTCCGTCAGCGCATCGACTAAAGGGGAGTCAAATTTGGGGTTCAGAAGCGAGAGTTCAAAGTGATTAAATTGAGCCATGATATGTAGTTATCTCAAACTGAGCATGAGGATATCTCAAAACCATAGCAAAAATAACAATATAATCCAGTAATTATGAATTACTCCGCTTATGATTATCTCAAAAACAAAAATCTAATATATCAAATCTAAGTTTAAAAGATGTTCAACGCAGAGAGGAACAGGCCGTTGTCTGTATGGGTGATGAAACCAAGTTTTTAGTACCGTTAGCCACTAAAACACCGATTCCTCGTGACAACCATCACAAAAACAAAGCGATTTTTTATGGGGGCCTTAGTGGGGGCACTGCTTGGTCGTTTTTCCAACAAAACCAATAAAAAACAGCATATTAATCGTGGATATGATTCCGAGTCCGGCACCACTATTCTTTTTTTATGCCTTCCTATGAATTCCTATGTTGTTGAAATTAAACAGGTTGTGGTAAAAAGTCTTTCTGATACGTTTTGATTTATCCCTTCGTATCCGGAGAATTTGGGGTCAGATTGCGGGTCATTCAGTTCGACAACTGGAGTGACCCTCGCATGTTAACTGACAGCAAAATCCGCGCAGCCAAACCTCTCGCAAAATCCTACAAACTTACCGACTCGCAAGGCTTGTACCTGACGGTATCCGCCAGTGGCGCCAAGTTATGGTATTTCCGCTATCGCTTCGGCGGTAAGGAAAACCGTCTGGCCTTTGGCCCCTCCCTCCAAAAGCATCAGGAAAGTGAAGCAGAGTAGAGAATGACCTTAACCGCAACACAGTCTGGCAGTTTGCAAAAGTATATGTGAATGATACGCCACGCGATAAATGCGGCACATCAACTATTCCGCTGTTCGATAAAGATCCTTGCGACACTGATGACAATAATGAACTCTGTACCCTGATATACCCCGCCACAAATAGCTATCTATGCGATTAGAACCACAGTAATAGCAACGAGTCCCCGTATTTTTTTGTCTGAGGATAAATTATCCAATATTTTTCCAATTCCAGATAATTTTGACGCCACTCCCTATCATCAACCCGGATAAGAAAATACCAAAATAGCCACAAAGGTCCCCAGAATGGATAATTAATCATTTTTTTCAACAGTCTGTAAAGAAGTAAAGTCATTAACAAACTGTTTTAGCAATCGTTCCAGTTCCACACGTTCATCTTCCTGCCAATTCAGATGAATGAATTCCCCCATTAGAGTCATTATTAACAATGAATTACTCATACTCGGTCCCCTGATGGAAACCTGTCTAGGCGATATGATTAATAGCCTTGTACTCAGTAAAGACCACTATCCCCAAAATACCATTGAAAATGTCACTGATTTGAAAAATGTAAAACTCCGCGGATAAATGTATTCACATGTGGCAATTACTGGAACAGGTAATCAATCCGGGCTAGCTAAAGTAGAGCGCTAATACGCAAAGTTATTTAGAATTTATGCTCAGCTATTTTTGCAATAATATCCACTATCAATTGCGCGTTGTTTTTTTGGTAATTAGTAATTATGACAGAATCGCGTAGTAATTCCCGAATTACTACATGCTAACTCACAATTATAATGGTGACTTCATTTAATGAAGTTTCTTATTAATTAAAATCAGGGCATTTATATCCCCATCAAGAATAAATCTCATTGCTTTATTTATACTTTCAATTGGCCAATCCCACCATAAAACATCTTCTAATATTTCAATTGTTTTTTCATCAAAACGCTTTCGGATTACACGAGCGGGATTTCCCGCCGCAATTGCATACGGCGGTATGTCCCGTGTAACGACTGACTTCGCACCAATAACAGCGCCATCGCCAATAGTAACACCAGAAAGAATGGTAGCGCCATAGCCTATCCATACATCATTCCCAACATTAATATCCCCTCTTAAGGGAAGGTCGACAGGAATATCTAAAGATATTCCATTTAAGTACATATCAAACTCTTCCCATCCCTCCTTGAACATTTGAAATGGATAAGTACTGAACCCTTTCATATTGTGATTACCACCATTCATAATGAATCTAATATCACGGGCTAAAGAGCAAAACTTACCAATTATCAGACGATCTCCAATGAACGAATAGTGATGAAGTATATGGCGGTCTACATAACCTTCCGGCCCCAACGGATCATTGCAATACGTATAGTCGCCCACAATAATATTTTTTGTTTTTATTACATTTTTTAAAAATAATATTTCTGGGAAGTTAGGAATAGGATGCATGACATCTGGCGATGGCCCTTTCATAAGAATACTCCTTCAGTATTAAAACACATTTTATGTTTACGATTCATAGCCATTGAATTAAAGCTAGCAGCCAATGCTTACTCTCGCAACCTCAGGCAAACGCTAATATTCTATCCGAATGATATTGCAAAGAAAAAATGGGCATAGCCTTACCGAGATCCGTTTCAACGTAGCCCGACCGCCCACCTGGTGCGATTACAGGTCGATAACAGCGTATTCATTATTCATGGGTAGGATCCCTCATAAGCACCGGATTTACGTTTTCTACATCGTGCCAGATCCGCAGAAAAGCGGGCTATCGAATCGCTGTTCAATAGCGTCACGTCATCGTAAATCATCAGTACACCCTGCGAGAAGCGCGGTATCGTCATGTTTTTCGGGTTTATACATTTGACGGCTTGAGTTGAATCTTGGCTAATTGCTGAACAACTATGCGGAATATATACTCACAGTATGCGTAAGCGAGGAGCACTATTATGAAACACCGCATTAGCGTTACCGTGGACAAAGACAATTATCAGGTTCTAAGTGCTGCCGGAATCAATATTTCTGGACTGGTGAACGATGTCATCGGCAAAGAAGCCCGTCTCATAAAGGCTGAAGCGTGGAAGAAGGAAAATCGCGAAGGGATAGAAGACGTCGCCAGATTCATCGCACAGCATGGCTCCTTTGCTGATGAAAACAGGAATTGGTGACCATGCAATTCATGGTTTATCAATACAAACGCGCCAGCCACTACAAAATGCTTGTCGATGTGCAGAGTGATATTGTCGAGACGCCAAAACGACGGATGGTCATTCCACTTATCGAATCGCATCACCAGTCTGAAAAAGTGAATAAGACACTTTTCCCCCAGCTCCGCCTCGACGGCGAAGATTATCGGCTGATGACCACTGAACTATCGAGCGTTTCCGTTGAAGTCATTGGCGAAGCTATCGCGGATCTTGGCAAGTACGCGGATGAGATCAAGGATGCTATCAATCTTATGTTTTGGAGGATTTAATAAGGGTTAAAAGCGTTCAAATCACGTTTTAAGCACAGCGTTTCTCTTCCGCAACTAGATACCTAAATACCTCTAAAAGGCAATAGTCCGGTTTATCGAGATACTTACACTACCGTTGCGCCGGCACGCGCGCAAGGTTATCGCCGAACGGCCGGCCCTTTGCGTCAAATCAATACCTTATTGCCATCCGCGGCCTAAACTCTCCATCTTAATTCAACCTGTTGGGCTAGCGGCGCCGAAAGGAAAATGACCATAAAAGCGATATTATTTAGCCTATCGTTGGCGTTTTTCGCCGTTCTTACCTTTGCTAAAAGTCCTGCGGCGCAAAGCAGCGTATCCATCCAAGCGGATGGAACGAGAGCCGTAGCCGAACTCCCCGTTGATAACATTCCAAGCGAGAAAAGCATGTTCGATATTGGACAGACCGTAACCGTAGATAATACAGCGCTATTTGTGTCGGAAGCCGGCAAGGCGGATGGCGAACCGATCGTTCTGCTTCACGGCGGGTTGGGAAGCCGAAACGATTTCCTGCCGCTGGCGAAATATCTGGCGGCCGATTACCGCCTGATCGCCATCGACAGCCGGGGGCATGGGCGCTCGGAGTTGGGAGACGCCCCCCTCACCTATCATCGGCTTGAGCAGGACGTCTCCGCTGTTCTGACCGCGCTTGGGCTGACCGGCGCCGGGATTATCGGCCATAGCGACGGAGGCATCGTGGCGCTGCGCCTCGCCGCGTCCGGCAGCGTCAAGCCTCGTTTCGTCGTCGCCGTCGGCGCCCACTGGCAGCTGTCGGCCGATGATCCGACGCGCGGAATCTACCAGGGCGTCACCGAGAACGCATGGCGAGAGATGTTTGCGCAGCAGATCCGGCAATATGAGGCTGAAAACCCCAAACCCGATTTTGCCGCGCTGTTTGCCGCAACCACCGCCATGTGGCTCGGCAACGATGACGACGCCTATCCGGGCGCGTCGGTAAGGTCGATCGCCTGCCCGCTGCTGGTTGTCCGCGGCGATGACGATTTTCTGGTCTCCCGCAGTCAGGCTTTCGACCTGGCCGAACAGGTTACGGGCGCGCGCCTGCTGAATTTGCCTTTTGCTTCGCATACCCTTCTGGAAGAGAGCCCGGAGGCCGTTCTTCCCGCATTCAAGGCATTCCTGGCCGGTTTACCCCCCACGCCCCAGAGATAGTTTTCAACCCGCGTAACACAGGCGCGATAAAATCGGAACGCATAACGTTATCCCGATACCGCGCCTGTCACTCAATATCGTGAGACGCTCACAATACGAGCGGGAAAAATTTTCCTGAATATCGCCGACATAGCCGCTGAGCAGCCCAGTTGATGCTCAGAGATAAATTACATTGCTGTTTTAATTATTAGTTTCATCTCCGGCATTACGACAGAATGCGCTCATTAAGGTACTCAATGTGACGCAGTGAGCTGCTCACAGTAATAGACTGAGAGGACCGGGATGGGCGATTTCTTATCTTTAAGCGACCAGGCTTATCACGCCATCCGTCGCGATATTCTGACCTGCCGACTGTTGCCGGGATCGCTGGTGACGGAATCCGAACTGATGGATCGCTACCAGTCAGGGAAAAACTCCATACGGCTGGCGCTGACGCGCCTAAGTCATGAACGGCTGACGATCTCACGCCCGCGCAAGGGCTACCGCATCGCGCCGGTGACGATACAGGACGTGGAAGAGATTTTCACGGTACGCGCGGCGCTGGAGCCGCTGGCGGCGCGGCTGGCCGTCGGCAAAGTGGATGTCGCGCAGTTGAAAGTCCTTGAAGCCCAGTGCCGGGTGGAAGTGGCAGCCCCGCTGTCCACGCGCATCGATGTCTTTATGAACGCCAATAAACGTTTCCATTTAACCATCGCGCAGGCCACCGGCAACACGCATTTAATTCGCTCCCTGTCCGGATTAATGGATGAAATGGCGCGGCTGGTGGCGCTGGGATTTAATGTGCAACGCATTAAACCGGAGATAAAGCATGACCATAACGCCATGATCGATGCGTTTATCGAAGGGGATGCGAAACGGGTGGAATTTATTGCCCGCCGTCATATTGAAACCTTCCAGGCGATGACGCTGGAAAAAATCTACGCCACCCTGAGTAAAGAGGGCGCGTTGCTACCGGTATTGCCGCAGGAGATATTCGAATGAGCGTCTCCATTGAATTACGCGGCGTCAGTAAATCCTTTGCCAGCCAGAACGTACTGGACAACGTCTCTCTAACGATCCGTCAGGGGGAAATAGTGGCGCTGCTGGGCGTCTCCGGCGGCGGTAAAAGCACCCTGCTGAACCTGATTTCGGGGCTGTTGTCCGCGGACAGCGGCGACATTGCCATTCAGGGCATTCCGACAAAACAATTTCAGCACTGGCGACGCATCGCCTACCTGTTTCAGGAAGACCGCCTGCTGCCGTGGCGATCCGTCGAACAGAACGTGCATTTCGGTCTGGAAAACAGCGCGCTGGATAAGCAGGAACGCCGGCGGCGGGCGGCCGACGCCCTGGAGCTGGTCGGCCTCTCCGCCTTCGCCCGGCACTGGCCGCACCAGCTATCCGGCGGGATGCGCAGCCGCGTGGCGCTGGCGCGCAGCCTGGTGGTACAGCCGCAAATATTACTGATGGACGAACCCTTCTCACGTCTCGATCCGCAAACCCGCAGCGCCATGCACGACGAACTGCTGCGTATTCAGCGACTGACGGGAATGACGGTGGTACTGGTGACGCACGACGTGGAAGAGGCGGTGATTCTGGCTGACCGGGTCGTGGTGCTGAAACCCCATCCGGGGCGCATCCATCTGGAAACCGCGCTGGTTCTGCCGCGCCCGCGTATCGCCACCGTTCCCGAAGTGAATGAACAGATTCGTCTGTTACGCCTTGAGGTATGAGATGAAACTCTTTTCACGCACCCTCAGCCTACTCCTGCAACGGCTGGTTTTACTGGCGATTTTCCTGATTGCCTGGTGGCAGGGGGCGCAGCATCTTCCGGCGTTTGTCTTACCCGGCCCCGCCGCCACCTGGCAGGCGCTGCTGGGCCTGTGGCGGGGTGAAACGCTGATGCACGACATCGGCGTTACCTTCAGGCGCGTGGCATCGGGCTTTGTGCTGGCGGCGCTGACGGGCACCGCATTCGGTCTGGCGCTGGGGGCCAGCCGGCGGGTGGCGCGTTTTTGCGAACCGCTTCTGGCGGTATTTAACAGCGTGTCGTCGGCGATCTGGGCCATCTTCGCCATTATCTGGTTCGGTATTTCTGATGCCACTACCATCTTTGTGGTGTTTATGACGGCCATGCCGCTCATCCTCACCAACGTCTGGCAGGGCGCGCAAAACGTGGACGCGCAATTTGTCGAACTGGCGCGCAGTTTTCGCATGAGCCGCTGGCAGACGCTAGGAAAAATCTATCTGCCCACCATTCTGCCGTACTTCTTTTCCGGCGCGCGCCTGGCCTTTGGTTTCGGCTGGCGGGTGTCGCTGGTGGCCGAAACGCTGGGGTCGTCCGATGGCATTGGCTATCGCCTGCGCCAGGCCGGCGATCTGGTGCAGACCAACCAGGTGTTCGCCTGGACACTGCTGCTCGTCTCACTGATGTTGCTGCTGGAAGGCGGCCTGCTGAAACCGCTGGAACGCCACCTGTTCCGCTGGAAAAAACGTTCATAACTTATGCACTCGGGGGAATCACATGAAAAAACTGCTTGTTCTTTTCGCGCTGCTGGCGGGGTTATTGCCGCGGCTCGGCGCGGCCGACGACAAAGTACGCATCGGCTATTGGACATCCGGCGTCAGCCTCGGCTACGGCTCGGTGCTGGAGAGTCAGGATTTCCTGAAAAAACGCGGCGTAGACGTCGAGTTCGTTCACTTTCCGGATGTGAATGCGCCGCTGAAAGCGCTGGCGTCCGGCTCCATTGATCTGGCCTTCGGCGCGCCGGTCGCGGGGGTATTCAGCGTGGCCGCCGAAGGCGTGCCGGTGAAGATTTTCGCCGCCACGCAGCCTGCCGATGTGGCGTTCGTGGTCCCGGAGGGATCGCCCATCACCGAATTGTCGCAACTGAAAGGCAAAAAAGTGGGCATGTCGCCAGCGGGTTCCTCCGTGGCGGTCATCGGCACCACCCTGTTGCAGGAAAACGCCGGTATCGCCGCGCATGAATTTTCGCTGATCGGTGGGAACGAATCGCGCCTGGCGCAGTTCCTCGCGCAGAATCAGGTCGATGCCGCGGCCCTGCGCACCCTGACGGTCAAGCAGTTGCCGGAGCTGAAATTGCGGGTTATCAGCACCTTTGCCGATGAGTGGAAAAAACTGGCTCACGGCGACGCCCTTCCTTATATCGGCGTGGGCGCCGCGCGCAGCGAACTGCTCGCCCAGCGGCCGGAAACCGTCGCCAAAGTCATCGCCGCCCTGCGCGATACCCTTGACTGGGGGCGGGCTCACCCGGAAGACGTGGTAAAAATCCTCAAGGCAAAGGCCAACCTGCCGGAAGAACAGGCGCGCGCCTACGTCAGCCTGTGGGACCGAATGAATCAGATGTCATTTGAAAGCGCGGACATCGACACGCTGAAACGCGAGCACGCGGTGCTGTTAAGCAGCGGCTCTATCAAGGGCGGGCTGAATGACGACCTGTTCGATCCCCGCCCCTACCTTGCCGCGAAAAACCTGAAATAACCCGGAGAACAACACAATGAAAGCGCTGGTATTACAGCAGCACGGCGATCTCGAGCAGCTAAGTATTGATGAAAACAGAGCCATCCCCCGGCTGCAGGCCGGACATGTCGTGGTGCGCGTCGGGGCATCCTCATTTAACTATCACGATATCTTCACCGTACAGGGCATGCCGGGTATTAAAGTCCCGCTGCCGGTAATACCGGGGCTGGATCTGGCGGGAACCATCGACGACATCGGGGAAGGCGTAACCGGCTGGAACGTCGGCGATCGGGTGCTGGTTAACCCGCTGAAGCCGGGCGTCGGTCTGATGGGGGAAATGACCGACGGCGGCATGGCGGAATATGCGCTGGTCGATGAGCGCCAGCTTATCGCGCTGCCGGACGGCGTAACGTTTGCACAGGCCGCCGCGCTGCCTGCGGCCTATGGCACAGCCCATCGCATGCTAATCACCCATGGCGCCATTAAAACTGGCGACAAAGTGTTGATCCTCGGCGCCAGCGGCGGCGTCGGCACCGCCTGCGTAGTACTGGCAAAACACCTGGGCGCGGAAGTCACCGCCTGTGCCGGCAGCGATGAAAAAGCGGCGGCGCTCAAGACCCTCGGCGCGGATCATGTGGTCAACTACCGTGAGCAGGACTTCTCGCGCTGGGCGATTGAAAAATACGGCAAACCGCAGCGCCGCACTTATGAAGGCGGCGTGGACGTGGTGATCAACTTCACCGGCGGCGACACCTGGCGCCCGTCGCTGAAATGCCTGAAACGTGGCGGCACCCTGCTGGTATGCGGCGCTACCGCCGGTTATGACCCGCAGGAAGACCTGCGCTACGTCTGGAGTTTCGAGCTGAATATCAAGGGCTCCAATAGCTTCTATGCGGAAAATCTGACCGCGCTGCTTGAGATGGTCGCCGCAGGACATATCACCCCGCTGATTGACCGGATACTGCCGCTGGAACAGGCGGTGGAAGGGCTACGGCTGATTCGCGACCGCGAAGTGCTGGGCAAAGTGGTCGTCACTCCCTGATTCAGGAGCCAAAATGAACCGACAAGATATCGAACAAAAATTGCTGCAAGGCCCTTATCACCAGTGGCTGGGTCTGCGGGTTACGCAGGCGGATGAGGGGGAGATTACCCTGCAGGTGCCTTTTCGCGAGGAGTTTATCGTCAACCCGGCGGGCGGTTATATCCACGGCGGTATTCTCGCCACGCTCATCGATCTGGCGGCGGACTGGGCGCTGGTCGCCTGGACCGGCAAGGGCGTGCCGACCCTCAACCTGCATGTGGATTATCACCGCCCGGCGCGCGGCGATCTGACCGTCAAAGCCAAAGTCATTAAACACGGCAGGCTGGCGTCCAGCGCGGAAGCCTGGGTCTATGACGCGCAAGGCCGCCTGGCGGCCAGCGGACGCGGTCTGTACGCAACGCCGGCGGAACAGGGGGCGGCATGATCCTAAAACTGGATCATCTGGCGATCAACTGCCGTTTTGCGCTGGATGACAGCGCGGAACTGTTCCGGGCGCTGGGGTTCGCGTTAACGCCCAGGGGGCATCACAGCCTGGGTTCGATCAACCATCTGATTATGTTCGCCGACCACTACCTGGAACTGATCGGCCTTCCAGATCCGAGTCAGCCTTTGCGCCGGGAGCTGCTTGATAGCCCGCCCGGTATTGACGGCCTGGTGTTTGCCAGCGACGATACCGAACGTACGGAAACCACGCTGCGCGCCGCCGGTTTTAACGTGCAGCCGGCGCAGCATTTTTCCCGCGCGGTGGTTAGCGGGGCGGAAAAAGGCGAAGCCCGCTTCAGCACCCTGCGCCTGGCGCCGGGCAGCTTCAGCGCCGGACGGGTGTACTTCTGTCGGCACCACACTCCGGAATGGGTATGGCGCGACGAGTGGCTGCAGCCCGGCGCTATTCGGGCATTAACCGTGGCGGCGCGCGATCCGGAAGCGACCCGCCTTCATTATGCGCGGCTGGGCAGTACAAACCTGCTGCGCATCCTCGGCCTCGCGGAATGGCAGGCGCAATACGGTGATTTGCTGACGCTGGCGGACGATCGCGCAAGCCGTTTCGCCGCGATTCATATCGCCGGCAGAGATACCGGCGCGCTGGCGGCGGCGGCGCAACGCCTCCATTTCCCCCTGAAACGACAACGCGGGCGGCTGGCCGTAGCCATCCCTGCGCTGGCGCTGGTGCTGGAGTTTAACGATGCCTGACGCCCGCTTATTAACGCCGCCGGACAACCTGGGCGCGTTCCAGATCACGCCGCGCCATCGCGATCGGACCGCGTTCATCGTCCCGCTCGCCGACGGCGCGCGCCGGGAAATGACATTCGGTCAGCTGGATGCGCAGGCCGACGCCATCGGCCGCGGCCTGCGGCAATTTTCCTGGCCTGCGGGGACGCGGGTGGCGATCCTCGCACGCAACTCCATCGACTATATCGCCAGCCTGCTGGGAATTATGCGCACCGGTTTAGTGGCGGTCCCCATCAACTTTCGTTTCCCGGCGGACACCATTGAACGCATTCTGGCGGACAGCGGCAGCCGCCTGTTGCTGGGCGATAGGGATCAGCTTGCCCGTATCGACGGCGATCTTCCCCGGGTAAGCTTTGGCGCGGAGCTGAAGGCGCTGCGCCAGGCCGGCGAGCCGTCCCGCTTTACGCCGGGCGCCGACGACCTCGCCCTAATGCTGTACACCTCCGGCTCCACCGGGGTGCCGAAAGGCGTGCGCCTGACGCACGCCAGCCAGCGCTGGGTGGTGGCGACCCGCCTGGCGGCCCGGGAATTAACCGGGGAGCGCGTGCTGATTGCCGCGCCGTTCTACCATATGAATGCGCTGGCTCTGGCGCTGCTGACGCTGGCCAGCCAGGTGGCGACCGTATTGCTGCCGCAATTTGACGCGCGCGCCTATCTCCAGGCGGTCGGCCGCTACCGCTGCACCTGGCTCACCGCCGTACCGCCGATGCTGGCCATGATGTTGCAGGAAAAAGATCTGCTGGCAGAGCTCGATCTCTCCTGCGTGCGCGCCATCCGCATGGGATCTGCCCCCGTGAGCGACAGTCTGTATCAGTCGCTGCGCCGCTGGCTGCCGCAGGCGCGCATTATTAATGCCTATGGCACCACAGAAGCCGGGCCGGTGGTGTTCGCCCCTCATCCACAGGGGGTGAGCGCCCCCGCCGGCTCGCCCGGTTATCCTCACGCCGCCGTCGACGTGCGGCTGCGCAACGGCGCCGGCGAGCCGGCGGACGAAGGCGTGCTGGAAATAAAAAGCCCGGCGCTGATGCAGGGCTACCATCAACGCCCGGACCTGCCGTCCCCCTTCACGGATGACGGCTATTACATTACCGGCGATGTATTCCGCCGCGACGAACAGGGTTTCTTCCGGTTCGTCGGGCGCCACGACGATATGTTCGTCTGCGGCGGCGAAAATATCTGGCCTGGCGAAGTCGAAAAACTATTGGAAAGTCACCCGCAGGTGCAACAGGCTTGCGTGGTGCCGGTGGCGGATGATATCAAAGGCCAAAAACCGGTCGCCTGGGTGATCCCGCGAGCCGGAGAAAACCCTGCCCCGCAGGCGCTGAAAACCTGGATGCTGCAACGGGGACCGGCATACCTACACCCGCGCTGCATTTGGCTCACCGACCGCTTCCCGCTGGCGGGCACCAATAAAGTCGACCGCCGGGCGTTACAGGCATCGGCGGAACAACGCGTACAAAAAGGGGAACAACCATGACCTTTAACTGGCACAACCCATATCTCACGCCGCGCACGCCGGTGTTTGCACGCAACATCGTCTCCACCTCGCACCCGCTGGCGGCGATGGCGGGCAACCGTATATTACTGGAAGGGGGCAACGCGGCGGATGCCGCCATCGCCGCCGCCGCCGCGCTAACGGTCGTGGAACCGGTATCAAACGGACTGGGCAGCGATGCCTTTGCGCTAATCTGGGCCGGCGGGCGGCTGCACGGCCTGAATGCGTCCGGCCCGGCGCCCGCGGCCTGGGATGTAAGCTATTTTCGCCGCCGTTACGGCGACGATGCGCAAGGGTTGGCAAACCGCCCGGAACGCGGCTGGGATGCGGTTACCGTACCGGGGGCCGTCGCGGGTTGGGAAGCGCTGCATCGCCGTTTCGGCAAACTGCCGTTCTCCCACCTGATGCACGGCGCCATTGAGATCGCGGAGCGCGGCGTAACGCTGGCGCCGATGGTGGCGCGCAAATGGCGGGCCGCCGTGCCGATCCTTGCGCAACAACCCGGCTTTGCCGATGCATTTATGCCCGACGGGCGCGCGCCGCGGACCGGCGAGCTATTTCGCTTTCCGTCGGCTGCGAAAACCCTGCGTCTGCTGGCCGAGCAAGGCGCGCGGGCGTTTTATGAAGGTGAAATCGCCGACGCCATCGTTCAATGGTCACAGCAAACCGGCGGCAGTCTGACATCGCAGGATTTGCGGGCATATCGCCCTGAGTGGGTGACGCCGGTCAGCCAGCGGTATCGCGGTTATGAGCTTCATGAGATCCCCCCGAACGGACAGGGTATCGCGGCGCTGATTGCGCTGGGGATTCTGGAGCAGTTCGATCTGGCGAGCCTGGCGCCGGATGACGCGGACGCCCAGCATCTGCAAATCGAGGCGATGAAACTGGCCTTCGCCGATGTATACCGTTACGTGGCCGATCCCGCGTCGATGGAGGTAACGCCCCAGCAGATGCTGGACGGCAGTTACCTCAAACAGCGCGCCGCAAAAATTGACCCGGCCCGCGCCAGCCTGCCGACGGCGGGAATGCCGCGCAGCGGCGGCACCGTATATCTGACCGCCGCCGATGAAAACGGCATGATGGTGTCGTTTATTCAGTCCAACTATATGGGATTTGGTTCGGGGGTGGTGGTGCCCGGGTATGGCGTCAGTCTGCAAAACCGGGGGGCAGGATTCTCCAGCGATCCGCAATCGGCCAATGCGGTGGCACCGGGGAAACGCCCTTTTCATACTATAATCCCGGCGTTTCTGACCAGAGATGGGCAACCGCAGATGAGTTTTGGCGTTATGGGGGGCGATATGCAGCCCCAGGGGCATGTGCAAGCCATCGTCAGAATGCTGGATTTTCATCAGCAGCCGCAGGCCGCCTGCGATGCGCCTCGCTGGAAAATCAACCGGGATTTCACCCTTGATCTGGAAAGTCGTTTTGACCCGACGGTAGCGCAACGCTTGCAGGATCGCGGGCACCGGTTAAAAGCCATCGATGACCCTTATATGGATTTTGGCGCAGGGCAATTTATCTGGCGACTGTCGGATAACCCTAATCACGGCTATGTCGCCGCCAGCGACAGCCGACGGGACGGGCAGGCGTTGGGATTTTGATAAAAGGTGGAAAAGGCCGAGATGCCGCCGGCGGCGGCGCGCCCCAGGCCCGCAGCGAAAAAACGGGAAAGCGCGCAAACGCAAGAGCCGCAGAAAAAAACGCAGCAGCAACAGATGGCATCGCCGCAGGCGGTTCAGGCGCAGGTTACCTCGTCGAACCGCAACGCGGTGAGCCTCATGCTGGAGTATGCGTTTTAAAACGTCCGCGCGCAGCGTCCTGAGTAAAAACCGGCGAACTTGCCGACGCGCAAAGTCTGCGCCCGTCGGATTTAACGTGTGCCGTCAAGAAGCGGCCTTCTTGGGCCGGACACCCATGCACAGCAGGCCCAGCAGGATCAGCGCGACGCCGGCCAGCGCTCCCGGATGAAAGGGTTCGGCGAACGCCGGCAGTAAAATGGCCAGCAGCCACACCAGCACATAGCTCAGGCTAAGCACCGGATAGGCGCGGCTCAGAGGCAGCCGCCGCAAGGCGAGCAGCCAGCACAGCATGGAAAACCCGTAGGCGGTTAATCCCGCGAACAGCGCCAGCGCAGGCCGCGGCGAAAGGCGCCATTCGGCGATGGCATCCAGGCCCGGCAGCCGAACCATCGCCCAGCGCAGCGCCAGCTGCGCGGCCGTAACCAACAGAACGCTGCACAGCGCCAGCCGATATCCCTTCATGCGTAACTCCCGATCACCGCCACGCCCGCCACAATCAGCAATGTTCCAACCCACTGGATGCGGGACATTTTTTCGCGCCAGAAGAGCCTGGCCGCTACGGCCACCAGCATAAAATTGACGCTCAGCATCGGATACGCCAGGCTTACCGGCAGACGCTGCAGCACCAGCAGCCATACCGCCATGCCGCAGCCCAGAAAACCCAGACTGGCCAGCAGCCAGCCTGTCAGCCGGGAGCGCTTCACCTGGCGCGCCGCCTGTTTCTGGCATATCTGACCGGCGCAGCTCAGCAGGCAGGTCAGCAGCACAAGGAGCAGGCTCAGCTTCATGGCGCGGCGCGGTATTGCAGAAACAGCATTTTATCCGCGCGATAGGCGGCATCGGCCGGCGGCAGGTCGGCGGGCGTCGGTTCGTCGCGATCCATCAGCAACACCAGCGAAACCGTTCCCTGTTTACGATGCGCGGCCAGCCAGCAAGGGAAATCGGCTTTACCAATGTAACGTGAGCGCGCATCCGGGTAACTCAGCCCATACTGAAGCTCGCCCTGTTTATCATAGAAAAGCATATCGCTGCGCCTGAGCGTCCAGGCGATGGCGGACGCAATACCGGGATTATCGCTCAGAATATAACGGCTGCCGGCGAGACGGTCGGCGATACCGCCGATAAAGGCCTGAGGCTGCTTGCCGTTGCGCACGCTTTCCGGTATCGCCGCGCCGACGCAGAGCGCCAGCGCCAGCGGGCAGAGCGCGGCTGCCAGCCAGCGCCCATTCTGCGGCTTCAGGCTTAACGCTCCGCCTAAGGCCCAGCCGGCGAAGCAAGCAACCGCTAACGCCAGAGGCATCATCTCATGCCACCGGTAAAGCGGATGGCGGCCAACGCCCCAGGGCGCCAGCGCCAGCAGCAGGGCCGCCATGCCCGCGCAGCCGAACAGTATATTAATCCAGGCGTTTATCCTCAGGATGTTAGCGGCCCGCCCGACCAGCGCGTGGCCGTAATGGGCCATCAGAATCGCCAGGGGCGCGAAACAGGGGAGGATATAGGTCAGCAGCTTGCCTCGGGCGATGCTGAAGAACAGCAGCGGCATAACCACCCAGCAGAGCAGATACAGCCCGCCGCAAGAGTCGAAGCGTTGGCGCCAGCCCAGATAAAGCGCGCCCGGAAGCAGCGCCAGCCAGGGAAGCGCCCCCGCCAGCAGCACGGGGAGGTAATACCAGAACGGCGCGTTGTGCTGGGCATCCGACTCGGCGAAACGCTGGATATGTTCAACCCAGAAAAAGTAGCGCCAGAAATCCGGCTGCTGTTGCTGAATAGCCAGCGCCCAGGGCGCGCTCAGCAGCGCGGCGCTTAACACGGCCAGCGGTCCGTAAACCAGCAGCTCCCTGAAGCGTCGATGCCAAAGCGCCCAGGGGACAATCGCCAGCACCGGCACGGCCAGCGCCAGAAAGCCTTTCGTCATAAACCCCATACCGCAGGCCAAACCCAGCAGCAGATAGCGCAGCGCGCGCTGTTTTACGCTAACGGCTTCGGCGGCAAACCAGTAGCTGCACATTGCGGCGATCAGCCACAGCGACAGCATGGGATCGAGCACCGCATAGGTTCCCACGCCGTAAACCAGCAGCGAGGTAAGCCATATGACGCTGGCGGTCAGCGCAAGCGCGCGCCCGGCATAGATGCGGCGTCCCAGCCAATACACCAGAAGCGCGCTCAGGAGCGTGGAAAATGCGGAGCCGATACGCACCGCAAAGTTATTGTGGCCAAACAGCCACTGCCCGACCGTGTTGAACCAGTAACCGGCGATCGGCTTCTCAAAATAACGCAGGTCAAAGAAATGCGGCGCAACCCAGTTGCCGTTTTGCAACATCTCCCGGCTTATTTCCGCATAGCGCGTTTCATCGGGTTGCCAGAGCGATCTGAACTCCAGCGGAACCAGGTAATACAGAATCAAGAGGACAAGCAGGAGGAAACCTTTGCCAGCCGTCGTCATGCCATTCTCCCCGTGAGTTTTTCACACCCCAGCCACCCTTCGCGGCCCGCGATATGCCCGCGCACCACCGCCCCCGTCGGCAATCGGGTCACATCCGCCGGCAGCAGCTCGCCGAGCGGGCAAAACCGCAGCCCCTGCGCGTCGCAGCGCCGGAGTAAGTCGGCGAACGCGCTGCGCCGGCTGATGCCTTCCACCTCGGCGTGAATGGTGTACACCGGCGAACCGCTATCCGCCCGCATGCGCGCCAGGATGAAATCGTTATAACCGTCGGCGCTGACGCTCTGGCCCACCGCTTCGTCCCACGTCGGCAACGTGACCGGCACCTGCACGGCGCCGGGCTGGCCGTTGCCGAGAAGCGGACGGAATGGCGCGGTTCCGCGGCAGTCGCTGTTATAGCGGAAGCCGAAAGCCTGTTTGACTTCCATAACCCTGCCGTCGGCGCGCCAGCCGGCCGCCGCGGAACAGGTCACCGGCCGTCCGACGATCTTTTCCAGCGCCGCTAAACCGCAGGCAATCTGCTGCCAGAGCTTCTCCGCGGGCCAGCTTCCGGCCCAGGTTTGCCAGGCGAAATGGTCCCAGGCGTGCAGCCCGACTTCATGATGTTCGGCGGCGGCGCGGATGACTTCCGCCAGACCTTCTCCGATGACCCTGCCCGGCCAGGCGGTTCCCGCCAGCAGGATGTCCCAGCCATACAGCGATGCCGCGCGCGAGCGCAGCATTTTCCATAAAAACCGGGGCTTCATCAGGCGCCACAGGTGGCGCCCCATGTTATCCGGGCCCACGCTGAAGAAAAACGTCGCCTGGATATTATGCCGGTCGAACAGCTCCAGCAGCGCCGGAACGCCCAGCTGCGTGCCGCGCCAGGTATCGACATCGACCCGCAGACCGACTCTCTTCATCAGGCGTTCTCCGGCAGTTCAACGGTACGGAGAAAGAAATCCAGCGTATTTTCAATGGTGGTGTTCATCTCAACCCTTGGGGTCCATTCCAGCAGGCGTCGGGCATTGCGAATGGAGGGCTTGCGGTGCTCGACATCCTGATAGCCTTTTCCGTAGTAGCTACCGCTCTCCACCTCCTGGATCCCGGCAAACGGCGGGAAACTGCCGCGCAGCGGATGGCGCTCGAAGCTGGCGAGAAGCCGCTCCGCCAGCTCCTTGATGCTGGCTTCGTTGTCCGGATTTCCGATATTGATAATCTGCCCGTCGCAGTTCTGATGCCGGTTTTCGATGATACGAAACAGCGCCTCGATGCCGTCGCTGATATCCGTAAAGCAGCGCTTCTGCCGGCCGCCGTCAATCAGCTTGATGGGCGATCCTTCCACCAGGTTCAGAATAAGCTGCGTAATCACGCGCGAACTGCCGATGCGCGCCGCATCCAGGCTATCAAGACGCGGCCCCATCCAGTTGAAAGGGCGGAACAGCGTAAACCGCAGCCCCTCTTTTTCGCCATAGGCCCAGATGACGCGATCCAGAAGCTGTTTGGATGCCGAGTAAATCCAGCGCGGTTTGTTAATCGGGCCGACGACCAGTTTCGAATGGTCCTCGTCAAAGCTGGCGTCGGTGCACATGCCGTACACTTCCGACGTGGACGGAAAGATGATGCGCTTACCGTATTTCACGCAGCCGCGGATAATCTTCAGGTTTTCTTCAAAGTCGAGCTCAAACACGCGCAGCGGATTGCGGGTGTACTCGATCGGCGTGGCGATCGCCACCAGCGGCAGGATGACATCACATTTTTTGATGTGGTATTCGATCCACTCGGAATGAATGCTGATATCCCCTTCGACGAACTGAAAGCGAGGGTGGCCCACGAAACGGCTGATGGCGTCAGAACTGATATCCAGACCAAACACCTCGAAGTTATCATCTTGAAGTAAACGCTCGGTCAGGTGGTTGCCGATAAAGCCGTTCACCCCCAGGATCAGCACGCGCGTACGGCGTTTGCCCGCGTCCGCGGGCTGGGAACGCAGCAGCGCGCCGGGCGCCAGGCCCAGACTTTGCGCCAGTTGGCAACCGTTCATGGCGACCCCGCCCTCAGTCTGACCGATCGACACTTCAAGCGCGCCGTCTTTACAGGCAATCACAAAGGGATCGGCGGACAGCACGGTTCCGGGCGTCGCCTGGGTACGCTCCGATAAGACCCGGCTTTTCCAGATGATGAATTTTTCCGCTCCCGCCCAGGCAAAGGCGCCCGGCCAGGGGTCGGTGACGGCGCGTACCAGATTATGAATATCCCGGACGGGCAGAGACCAATCGATGCGCCCGTCTTCCGGCGTACGGCGGCCGACCCGCGTCGCCTCGGCCTCATTCTGGCTGCGCCCCGCGATCCGCCCCTGTTTTATGGCCGGCAGGCTGTCGCCAAGCAAATCACACGCGCACCGCACCAGCTTATGGTGCAGCGTCATCGCATTATCTTCGTCTGCAATTTTCACCGACTGCTGGGCAATAATATCGCCGGCGTCGGCGCGTCCGACCATCCGGTGCAGCGTTACGCCGGTTTCACGCTCGCCGTTGGCGATAGCCCAGTTAAGAGGCGCCCGGCCGCGGTATTTCGGTAACAAGGAGCCGTGTAAGTTAAAAGCCCCGACCTTTGCGCTGCTCAGAATCTCCTCGCACAGCAGCGTGCGGTAATAAAACGAGAACAGGACGTCCGGCGCCATGGCGTTGATGCGCTCGACCCATAGCGGGTGGTTAACGTCGTCAGGCGCATAGACCGGAATGCCTTTCTCCGCCGCAATGCGAGCCACCGAGCCAAAAAAGCGGTTTTCCGCGGCCGCATCGGCATGGGTAAAAATGGCGCAAATGGTATAGCCGGCCTCAAGCAGCGCGTTGATGCCCGCGCAGCCCATATCGTGGTAAGCGAATACGATGGTTTTCATTGTTCTGTTTCCTGTACTGAAGCGTCTTTCTGATAATGGATAACGCGTTGGATAAAATAGCGGGGCCGCGCCCGGACGTCGTTGTAGATGCGGCCGATGTATTCGCCAAGCAGCCCCATGCCGATGAACTGAGCGCCGACGAACATAAACAACACCGCGAAAAGCATGAATACGCCGTCCCCCGCCCACTCCGCCCCCAGAAACAGGCGCAGCGCGATCAGCAACACGGAGAAGGCGAATCCGACCAGGGCGATCAGGCTGCCCAACACGCTTAACATACGCAGCGGCGTCGTCGTCAGGCAGGTCACTAGGTCGTACATCAGGTTGATGAGCCGCATAAAGCTGTACTTTGAGCTGCCGAATTCACGTTCGGCATGCGTCACGGGCAGCTCCGTTGCGCGGCGCGCGAAGGTATTGGCGAGAATGGGAATAAAGGTGCTGCGCTCATGGCAGTTCAGCATCGCGTCGACGATGTAGCGGCGGTAGGCGCGCAGCATACAGCCGTAGTCCCCCATCGCTTTGCCGGTGACGCGCTGAATCAGGTGGTTGATGGCGCGCGACGCACGCCGGCGAAACCAGCTGTCCCGGCGATTCTGCCTCACCGTTCCGACCACGTCGTAGCCTTCCTGCGCCGCCGCCACCAGCCGCGGGATCTCCTCGGGCGGGTTCTGTAAATCGGCATCCAGCGTGATGACGAGGTCGCCGCTGACGTGGCTGAATCCCGCCATGATGGCCGAATGCTGACCATAATTCCGGTTAAGCAGGATCGCCACGATATGGCTGCCGGGCACGCCGACCGCCGCGGAAATCATGTCGGCGGAGCGATCCTGACTGCCATCATCGACCAGTAAAATTTCATATTCCAAACCCAGACCGTTGCAGGCGTTGTCCGTACGCCGCATCAGCTCCGGCAGGCTCTCCTGTTCATTAAAAACGGGAATCACCACCGACACTTTATTAATAGCTTTATCTTCAGTCATTTAAACCCCGGCTAGCCTGCGAAGCGCGGCAATTACGCGCTCGACGTCGCCGTCCGTCATATCGGGAAAAAGGGGGATGGAGCAGATGCGTTCACTGTTCCACTCCGTCGCGGGCAGCGACAGGCCGGGATAGCGTTGGCGATAATATTTGTGGGTATGCGCGGCGCGAAAATGCAGACCAGAGCCGATGCCCTGCTCCTTGAGCGCCTGTATCAGAGCATCACGCGTGATGCCGCAGGCCGCTTTATCGACGCGAATGACAAACAGGTGCCAGGCGTGCCGGTGCGGCCAGGCGGGCGCCTCAAGCGGGGAAAAGGGCGTCTCTTTTAACGCCTGGAGATAACGCTGCGCGATGGCCGTTCTCCGGGCGTTGATCCGCGGGAGCCTCTCAAGCTGAACCAGCGCGATTGCGGCGCTGATATCCGGCAGGTTGTATTTAAAACCGGGCGTAATCACCTCCGCCTGCGGCTGACGGCCGTGGGTCTGGCGATCGAAAGCGTCCGCTCCTAGCCCATGAAACCTCAGCATGCGGATGCGATCGGCCAGGCCGGCGTCATCAGTGACGATCAGCCCGCCCTCCGCGCATGACATGTTCTTGATGGCATGGAAAGAGAATATCGCCGTGCCGCGGTCACCCACGTGGCGCCCTTTGTAAAAGGTTCCCGCCGCGTGCGCGGCATCTTCGATAACGGGAATGCCGTAGCGCTCGCCCACCGCCCGGATGGCGTCTAGATCGACCGGGGCGCCCGCGTAATGTACCGGGATAATCGCCCGGGTACGCGGCGTGATGGCGGCTTCAATGGCTTCGGGCGTCACCATCAGCGTGTCGCGATCGATATCGATCATGACCGGCGTGGCGCCAAGCAGGGAGATGATATTGAGAGTGGAAACCCAGGTCAGCGAAGGGGTGATCGCTTCATCGCCGGGCTGCAGACCGAGAGCCATCAGGGCGAGATGCATGCCGGCCGTGGCGGAGCTCACGGCAACGGCATGCTGATTTCCCGTGAGCCGGCAAAATGCATGCTCAAGTTCGGCGCATTTCGGCCCGGTGGTGATCCAACCGGATGCGAAAACCGCCTTTACCGCCGCCAGCTCCGTCTCGCCGAGCGAAGGCCGGGAAAAAGGAAGGAATGTCATTTAATAAATTCCTTATAATTTAAAACAGAATACGCATTACAGTGATTAGCTTGCGGACGAAAACCATCGGCGCGGTTTCAACTTATGCGGTGTTTGCAACATAACCTGCGACAATTAACTCAACATTAAGAGCGGGAATTTAGGATCGCGTAAGCGCGGAACGGCTATCGCCAGTCCGGCGAACAGCCACGATTTCCGAGCGTCTATCGCCCGCCGCCGCGCTTTATCTCAGAACGTATAATTCACCATGGCGAAGCCCGTCACGCCGGTATCGCCCTCCACCAGCGGGCTGTGATGGGCCCTGTCGCTGAACTCCATCAGATTTACCCCCATAAACAGCGTCCAGTTCCGATCGAAATCGTGCTGCCAGTCGAGGGAGGCGGAATAGGCATACACCCCGGATTTCGCATCGAAACGGGAAAAACGCGAATGGCGATGCTGCTGCTCGCTCACGCCGAAGTAGGTGCGGTTGTAGCGGCCGTCGCCCGCATGGGCATTGACGCCCAGGGTGAGGGTATCGCCGCCGTCGCGCCATAGGGTGCCCTCCAGCCCCAGACGATAACGATTGCCGCGCTCATACCCCGCCACGCGCAGCTCGGCTTCGCCATTAATCGCCAGCCAGGAGGTGAGCTGCTGCGACATCTGCACATCGACGGTGGTCGCGCCCTTGACCTCCCCCATGCCGCGCAGGCGTTTGGAGCCGGGTCGCCAGGCGCTGTCCCGGTCTTTGCGGCCCGGGTCGTAGGTTAATGCGCCGCTGACGTAAAATCCGCCGTCGGTCATATATTCCGCCCCGGCGCCGCGCAGCATGTCGACAAAAAAGATGCCGCGCGAAACGCTTAACGCCAGCGCGGGCGTAACCCGCGTCTGGCGCGCGCCCAGGTAACGCGGGCCGACGGCCGCGCCGAGCCCCACATTGACGTCGGTTTTATCGCCGAACAGGCTGGCCGGCGCCGGTGATTCGCTTGGCTGCGCCCGCCCCGCCAGCGGCAGCGCCGCCAGAGCGCAGGCCAGACAGATCAGCGGCGACGCATATCGACGCGTCGAAAAACTGCGTGTATTGCTCATTGGTACTCATCCTCAAGCTGAATAGAAACCGCAGGCAGTACACCAGCGTTCAGACAAGTTCCGACCGAGAAATGGTGAAGATTCTATGAAGAGGAGAAAAATTCCGTTAATCAGGCAGGTAAATAACGATGCGCGCGCCGCCGCCGTCGCGGTTGTGTACGGAAATCCGGCCGGCGTGCGCCTGGCAGATCGCCGCCGCGACCGCCAACCCCAAGCCGCTGCCGCCGGCGTGCCGCGAACGCGAGCTTTCGGCGCGCCAGAAGCGGTCGCAGACGCGGTCAAGATGCTCCGGCGCGAAACCGGGACCGCCGTCTTCCACCTCGATGCGCACGCCCTCCTCCTGCCGCCGGGCGCTGAGCGCTATCCAGCCGCCCGACGCGGCGTAGCGGATAGCGTTGTCGAGCAGGATGGAGATCGTCTGTCCCAGGCGATGGCGATCCGCCCGTAGGTACAAATCTTCCGCGGCGTCGAGATCCGCGCGCATTTGCAATGCCTGCAAACGCGGCGCGGCCCAGGCGATGCGCTCCTCCAGCAGTGGACGCAGCGCGAACTCGCAGGGAGAGAGCGTCAACTGCCGGGCGGAAGCCAGCGACAGCAGGTACAAATCATCGATCAGGCGGTTCAATTGATCCAACTGGCGCATAATCAGTTGAAAATTCTGCGGCGTCGGCGCGAACACGCCGTCCATCAGCCCCTGCAGACGTCCTTTGGCCGCGGTCAGCGGCGTGCGCAATTCATGGGCGGCGGCGGCGCTGGACGCCCGCAGCTCCCGCTCATGACGCTCCAGCCGCTCGGCCATGCGATTAAAATCGTCGGTCAGGCTGCGCAGCGCCGCCGGCGCCCGGGGCACCAGCGCCGCGCGCGCGGTGAAATCGCCCTGCGCGATGCGGTCCGCGGAGCTCGCCACCGCGCCGAGCTGACGCGACAGATGCAGCGAAACCCATACGCCGCCGATGACGATCGGCGGAATCGACAGCAGCACGAACACGCCGAAAAACAGCATGTCTTCACGCACCGCTTCATTGGTGAAGTACTCGCCGTACATATATTCGCCGTAGATCTGCAGCAAACGCTGCCGGTGTTCGGCCGGCTGGGCCTCCAGACGCTGCAGCTCCTGCCGCACCGGCTCGGGGAGCGCCGCGCGCATCTGCGCCTCCCACCAGCAAAAACGCAGCCACATGCCGCCGCCGATCGCCAGAATGGCCGCCAGCGCCAGAGCGATCATGCGCAGGCTTATCCAGCGCCACAGCGGTTCGGCCGAGCCCCGCCGAGCGTCGTCCATGCCGTTTGCGCTCATAACGCGTTGCTGAAGCGATAGCCCAGCCCGCGCACCGTCAGCAGCACGCCGCCAATGCCGACATGTTCCAGTTTGCGGCGCAAATTATAGATGTGCGCGTCGACGACGCGCTCCAGGGCATCGCTTTCCGGCAGACATCCGGCCAGCAGCTCCGCGCGTGAAAACATGCGCGTCGGACAGGCCATCAGCATCGCCAGCAGATTAAACTCGGTGCGCGTCAGATCGAGCGGCCGCCGAACGCCGTCGACTTCGACCGAAACCTGCGCCGCATCGATATCCACAATCAAATTGCCGTGGCGCAGACAGCGGGAGCGCGCCTGGGCGTTGTTGCCCCAGCGCCGCAGCACGGCGTAGACGCGGGCCACCACTTCGCCGGGATTATAGGGTTTGACCACATAATCGTCGGCGCCATACAGCAATGAGTTGATGCGATTGGATTCGCTGCCGACCGCCGTCACCATAATCACCGGCGTGGAGGAGTGCTGGCGGATCGCCGCCAGCACGTCGTTGCCGCTCAGCCCCGGCAGCATGATATCCAGCAGGACCAAATCCGGCCGCCACTGCGCGTGCTGCTCCAATGCCTGACGCCCATCGGCGACATGGCGAGTCTGAAAGCCGTCACGGTTCAGGTAAGCGCTCAGAACCTCGGCGCCGTCGAAATCATCTTCAACGATCAACACTCTTCGTTGACTCATAGATTCTATCCCTTCATGAAATCTTGATAATTCATTCAGCATCGCTTGATGTTATGCTGCGATGATCGAGGTGATGCTCGTTCAGGCTTGTGACTTGCTGCGGGTATTTATCGGGCGGCGGCGCCCAATTATAGGAAGGGCATCCGGTTATTTCAATTTCATTATTTTTTACGGGCGGCATGCGGCCCGCGGCGGGCCATCCCCGATGCCCCGCGCCACGTCCGTGGCATCGAGACAGGTTACGTCATTTATGAAGCATGCTGAATATCACTCCCTCTGGCGCTGGATATGCGTTCGGATACTGGCGCTGGCTATCGGCACGGTCATTGTCATCGCGCTGTGCATGTGGCTGCGTTTCGCCGTGCAGAATATCTGGGTGCTTAATCACATGCCGCCGGCGCTGCGGGAAGAGTTCCTGACGCTGCGTCAGCACCCTGAAATCAACCTGACCCGATTCCATCAGATTGTTGATACCTGGTGGGGAGTGGACTATTCCGATCCCTCGATCGCCTCCGCGGACTGGCTTATGGTCGGGGTGCTGGTGGTGGTCATGATCCCGTTTATCGTCGTGCTGGGCCTCAAGGCGGCGCGCCCGCTTTCGGTCCAGTTCAGCCGCCTGGCCGCGGCCTCCGAAGCCGTCACCCGGGGAAAGTTCGGCGCGCAGGCCGAACAGGTCAAAAAAGCCCCGACGGAGATGGCGCGCTTTACCCGCCGCTTTAACGCCATGACGCATCAGCTCGCCCGTTATGAACATGAGATGCGGGCGTCGCATATCGCGCTGGCGCATGAGCTGCGATCGCCGCTAACCGCGGCGATTGGACGGCTTCAGGGCATGATCGACGGCGTATTTAGCGCCGAGCCGCAGCAGCTCGGGATGGTAATGGCGCAGCTGCAGCATCTGAATCGCCTTATTGACGAACTGCACCTGCTGTCGCTGGCCGAAGCGGGCAGGCTTGAGCTCGATCGCCGCGTGCTAAGCCTGACGGAGCTGCTGCGCGAGCGCGCCGCCTGGCTCAAGCCCCAGTTAAAAAAGGCCGGCATGTCGATCGATGTGGTCGCCGAAACGCCCTGTACCTACCTGGGCGACGCCTTTCGCCTCGGGCAGGTTTTTACCATTCTTATGGAAAACGCGCTGCGCTACGCCAGCGAAGGCAAACGGCTGACCGTCGAGGTGCAGCCCGCGGACAGCGGCTATCTGATCGCCTTTCGCGATTATGGCCCCGGCGTGGATACGAAATTTTTATCCGGCATGTTCGAGCGTTTCACCCGCGCGGACGTCTCCAGAGCCCGCCACTCCGGCGGCAGCGGACTGGGCCTGTCGATAGCCCGCGCCATCTGCGCGGCGCACGGCGGAAGCATTCACGCCGCCCTGCCGGCGGACAAGGGACTGCTCATCACCCTTCGCCTGCCGGAAACCGACCGGATAGCGCCGTGAGTTCCCCTCTCTTGATAAATCCTTGATGAAACATCAACGGAATTTCGGCACAAGATTGATTCAATGGCGCCATCTTGATCCAGGGGAAGCACCATGTCAGAAAACCTTATCACCTATGCGCGTCACGCGCTGCGCCGGATAGTCGCTCCTCGCCGCCCGCGGATACCGCCGCTTCGGCCGCTGTTATATCTGATGCCGCTGCTTATCGCCGGCTGCGAGGACGCCCTCCCGCCCCAAAGTGTGGCGCCCCGACCGGTACGCTACGTCACCGCGCCGCAGCCCTCCAGCGGCGCGGCGCTGAGCCGGACCAGCGAGATCCGCGCTCATGATGAAATATCTTTGGGTTTCCGGCTCGACGGCAAGCTCCTCGTCCGTACGGCCGACGTGGGCGCTCAGGTCGTCAAGGGCCAGACGCTGGCCGCGCTGGAGAGCGATACCAGCCGCAATCAGCTCAGCAGCGCGCAGGCCGAGCTGGACAGCGCGCGCGCCGCCGAACGGGTGGCGAACGTCAACCTGCACCGCCTGCGGTCGCTGATGCCGTCCGGCGCCATCGCCCGCGCGCAGCTCGACAGCGCGACGTCGGACTGGCAGGCGGCGGTATCCCGCCGTCAGAGCGGTGAGGCGGCGCTGAAAAACGCGCAGGACAATCTGGCGTGGACGCGGCTTACCGCCCCGCAGTCGGGGGTGATTACCAGCGTCAGCGCCTCCGCCGGCCAGGTGGTCAGCGCCGGACAGGCTATCTTCACGCTCGCCGCCGGCGACGGGCGCGACGCCGTGTTCGATATCGCCGATCCGCAGCAGATCGCCCACGTCAAAAACGGCGCGTTTACCCTTTCCCTGCTGACGGACCCCGCCGTCAAAACGACGGGCCGCCTGCGCGATATCAGCCCGCAGGCCGATCCTCAGACCCGAACCTGGCGGGTCAGGATTACGCTGGATAATCCGCCGGAGGCCATGGCGCTAGGGGCCAGCGCTCAGGTGTCGATACCGGCGTCCGGGCCGGGAACCATCGCCATGCCCGCCGCCACGCTAACCCGCGCCGGCGACAAACCGGCGGTTTTCATCGTGGATGAGAGCATGCGGCTTCATCTGCGGCCGATTACGCCGGCAAGGTACAGCGCCTCATCGGTCTTCATCGCCAGCGGCGTGCGGCCGGGCGAAAAAGTGGTCGCGGCGGGCGTCAGCAAATTATGGGAAGGCGAAACGGTCAGCCTCGGCGAGGAGATAAAATGACTATTTCCGGCTTGAAAGCGTCGTTTAACCTCTCGGCGTGGGCGCTGAAAAATCAGCAGTTGGTGACCTTTTTTATGCTGCTTATCATGGCCGCCGGCGTAATAAGCTATGACCAACTGCCGCGCAATGAAGATCCCGCCTTCACGATCAAATCCGCCGTGGTCACCGCCCAGTGGTCGGGCGCCACCATCGGCGATACCACCAATCTGGTGACGGATACGCTGGAAAAGAAATTGCAGGAAACGCCCTACCTTGACTATGTGGAGAGCGAAACCCGCGCCGGTCAGTCGGTCATTTTCGTCAACCTGCGGGATGACACGCCGCCGGACAAGGTGGCGGATATCTGGCGCCAGGTGCGCAACAAAATGCAGGATATCGCGCCCTCTCTGCCGCAGGGCGTACAGGGCCCCGCCATCAACGACGAGTTCGATAATACTTTCGGCACGATTTACGGCTTTACCGCCGAGGGCTTCACGCCGCGCGAGCTGCGCGACCAGGTCGAAGATATCCGGCGCGACCTGATGTCGGTGCCGGATATCGGCAAAATCAGCCTGATAGGCGAACAGGAGGAGCAGCTCGTCATCGCCTTTTCTCCGCGTAAGCTCGCCGGAATGGGGCTGGACCTGCAACAGGTGACCGAGGCGCTGAAGGCGCAGAACGACGTCGTGCCGGCGGGCGAACTGCGAACGGAAAAAGAGAATATCGCGCTGCGGGTCAGCGGCGCGCTGAGCTCGGAGGAGAGCCTGCGCGCCGTCACCCTGCGCATTGACGGACGCTACATCCCCCTGACCGATATCGCCGCCATCGACCGCCGGCCGGCGGAGCCGCCGGCGCCGGCGTTCCAGGTCAACGGCCGACCCGCCGTCGGCCTCGCCATTTCGATGGCGGCGACCGGCAATATGCTGCGTTTCGGGCAGGCGATCAACGCGCGCATGGCGCAGATACAGACGCATTTGCCCCACGGCATCGAAATGACCGCCGTCGCCGACCAGTCGACCGTGGTGAAACAGGCGGTGAGCGGCTTCGTCAGGGTACTGATCGAGGCGGTGGTGATTGTGCTGGCCGTCTCATTCGTCTCATTGGGGCTGCGCGCCGGGCTGGTGGTGGCCGCCGCCATTCCGCTGGTGCTGGCCATGACTTTCGCCGTTATGATGCTGTGCGGCATCGGCCTTCAGCGTATCTCGCTGGGGGCGCTGATTATCGCGCTCGGGCTGCTGGTGGATGACGCCATGATCACCGTCGAAACCATGGTGGCCTGTCTGGAGAAAGGCGATAACCGCTGGCGCGCCGCGACCTATGCCTTTGAAACCACGGCGTTTCCAATGCTCACCGGTACGCTGGTGATGATCGCCGGTTTTATTCCGGTCGGCTTTGCGGCCTCAAGCGCCGGCGAATACTGCTTTTCCCTGTTCGCCGTCGTGCTGATCGCCCTGCTGTGCTCATGGATCGTGGCGATTCTTTTCTCGCCGCTTACCGGGGTCTGGATCTTGCCCCATGCCCTTAAGGCGCATGAGGGCGGGAAAACCCGCCGGCCAGGGCGCCTGATGCGTTTCTATAGCGGTCTGCTGACGCAGGTGCTGCGCCGCCGCGCGGCGACGCTCGGCATCGCGCTGGCCGTCTTCGCCCTCTCGGTCTTCGGCGCCTCGTTTATGGAGGGGGAGTTCTTTCCGGCCTCCGATCGTCCCGAACTGCTGATCAGTCTCTCCCTGCCGGCCAACGCCTCGCAGACGGAAACGGCGCGCCAGGCGGCCCGGCTCGAAACGTTCCTGGAAGGGAGCGAGGATATCGATCGCTACTCGGCCTATATCGGCACCGGCGCGATCCGTTTCTATCTGCCGATGGATGTGCTGTCGGACAACGAGAACACCTCGCAGCTGGTGGTGGTCGCCAAAAATCTGGCCGCCCGCGATCGGCTGATGCAGCGGTTGAACAAGATACTGGCGGAGCAATTTGCCGATATCACCACGCGCGTTTCGCCGCTGGAACTGGGGCCGCCGGTAGGCTGGCCGATAAAATACCGCGTCAGCGGCCCGGATTACGCCAAAGTGCACGATTTCGCCCAGCGGCTGGCGGGCATCATCGGGCGCAACCCCGCCGCGCGCGAGGTCAACCTGACGGCGGGAGAACCCGAACGGGTCATCACGCTGAAAGTGAATCAGACCGAGGCGCGCGCCGTGGGCGTCTCCTCCAGCAGCCTGGCCGAAACGCTGCACACCGTTTGGTCCGGCAGCGTCGTCACCACCGTGCGCGATCGCAACCGGCTGATCGACGTGGTGCTGCGCGGCGACGATGCCGAACGGCTGGATACCGGCAGCCTGCAATCCCTGACGGTTACCGCCTCGGGGGGGCAAAAGGTGCCGCTAAGCCGGGTCGCCACGCCGCTATGGGAGGTGGCGGATCCGGTTATATGGCGCCGCCAGCGGCTGCCGTTTATCACCGTTCAGACCGATCTGGCGCCGGGAATGAACGCCGTCTCGGTGTCCCAGGCGCTGCTGCCCGACGTCGATTCGCTGCGCGCCGACCTTCCGCCGGATTACGGCATTGAGGAAGGCGGTACGGTGGCGGAATCCGATAAAGGCAACGGTTCGGTCTACGCCGTATTGCCGGTTACGCTGTTCGCGATGCTTGTTCTGCTGATGATCCAGCTGCAGAAGTTTAGCCGCATGCTGCTGGCGTTGCTGATGGCGCCGTTTGGCCTGCCCGGCATCGTGGCGGCGATGCTGCCGACGGGCACGCCGATGGGCTTTGTCGCGCTGCTCGGCATTATCGCATTGGCCGGCATGATCATTCGTAACGCCGTGATCCTCATCAGCGAAGTGGACAGCAATACCAGCCAGGGACTGGGGAGGGAAGAGGCGATTATCAAGGCCGCCAAACACCGCGCGCGCCCGATACTGTTGACCGCCTGCGCCGCCGTCCTGGGGATGATCCCCATCTCCCATCAGGTCTTTTGGGGGCCGATGGCCTACGCCATCATCGGCGGGCTCATTGTCGCCACGTTGGTTACGCTGACCGTGCTGCCGGCATCGCTCAGCCTGGTCATGCAGGCGGAAGAAAACAACGGCGCCCGCGCGGCGGAAATGGAATAGCCTATGCTCCCATCATAAAAAGGGGCCGTCACATGGACGGAAGTGCCGCCCAATGGCGAGTATCTCGGCTACTGGTTATGGGTATCAAGTATGGCGTTTCTATCGGGCATACCGTTTTTTCTGGTACAGATAAATAAGCGTAATCATTAGACAGAAGCGCCAAGAGATTAACGCCGCCGTATCCCCCCTCAATAATTCGGGCGGCGGCACGGTAAACGACGCTCAATCCGGCTAATGCCGTTCACTTAAGCCGGTTTTTAGGGGAAACACCGGGGGAGGTTCCCGTAGGGACGCCTCACCCCGGTGGTCGCCCCGTGTATCTCGATACTTAAACGATCGGCGTTACTCAATCCGGCGGATTTTCCCCGCCGACGGCGCCGGACGGTATGCCGTTCATCGATCGCGCCGAGCCGGATCAGGTAAGCGCTCCTGAAGAGTGGACGAAGCCGCCGCGCCGCGCCCTATCGCCTTAACAAACTGTACCGGAAAGCGATTATGTGTTTTCATACGTCGATTTGAGAGATTACTTGTGATCTGTTTCACACTTTTATCACGCTAAAGTTTTTGAGGAAGTTCATGGATTATAAGCAGGTAGCCCGGCAGCTCGTTCCGCTGATGGGCGGTAAGGATAATATTGCGTCGGCCATTCACTGCGCGACACGACTTAGAGTAGTACTGGAAGATGAATCAAAACTGGATCTTAACGCGATTGACGCGGTCAAAGGAGTAAAGGCGAGTTTTCGTAAGGCCGGACAAATACAGGTGGTGTTCGACAGCAGCGTCATCAACGATATCTACGACGCGTTTGTCCACGCGGCAATGATCGACGACTCGACGCAGAAAGAAGAAGCCTCACAGAATGCGGTAAAAAATCTCAGCTATTTCCAGCGCATAGCCAGCACCCTATCCAACGTTTTTATTCCCATCATCCCAGCAATTATCGCCTCCGGCCTGTTGATGGGCCTGCTGAGCCTGATTAAAACCTACGGCTGGCTGGAATCGAGCAACGCCATCTATACCCTGCTGGAAATGTTCAGCTCTTCCGCCTTCATTATTCTGCCGGTGCTGATTGGCTTTACCGCCGCCCGCGTCTTCGGCGGCAACCCCTTTCTCGGCGCCACGCTCGGCGGGATCCTGACGCACCCGACGCTGGCGAATATCTGGGGCGGACTGGGCAGCTTCCACACGCTGGATTTCTACGGAATGCAAATCGCCATGATCGGCTACCAGGGAACGGTGTTTCCGGTGCTGCTGACCGTTTGGTTTATGAGCTTTCTGGAGAAGCGCCTGCGGCGCATCGTCCCCGATATCGTCGAGATTATTTTCGTTCCCTTTCTGACATTGATTATCTCCGGTTTCGTCGCGCTGCTGATTATCGGCCCGGCCGGGCGCATGCTCGGCGACGGCATCGCCTACATACTGACTACGCTGATCGCCCAGACCGGCTGGATTGCCGGAGTGGTGTTCGGCGGCCTCTATTCGGTGATCGCCATCACCGGCATCCACAACAGCTTCCACGCCATTGAGGCCGGGCTGCTGATCAACCCCAATATCGGCGTCAACTACCTGCTGCCGATCTGGTCGATGGCCAACGTCGCCCAGGGCGGCGCCTGCCTGGCGGTCTGGTTCCGCACCCGCGATAGCAAAGTGCGCAAAATAGCCATTCCCGCCGCGTTCTCGGCGCTTATCGGCTCGGTTGAGGCGGCGGTGTTCGGCGTCAATCTACGCTTCGTCAAACCCTTTATCGCGGCGATGACCGGCGGCGCGGTCGGCGGCGCCTGGGTTGTTTACAATAAAGTTTACGCTACCGGCGTGGGTCTCACCGGCCTGCCGGGACTGGCCATTATTCAGGCCAGTTCGCTCGTCAATCATCTGATTGGTTTGACCATCGCTTTCGGCCTGTCATTCTTTATTTCGTTAATGTTCAACTATAAACAAAAGGGCGACCAATGAGAGAAACGCACCTCCTGAAACAGACGCTGCTCGCAGTGATGAAGGGTCATCATCGCGACCCGTCCGACCGTTACCGGCCGCTGTGGCACCTGTCCCCGGTGGTGGGATTAATGAACGACCCTAACGGCTTTATTCAATTCAAACAGCGTTATCATCTGTTTTATCAATGGAATCCTCTGGCCTGCAACCATGACTCCAAGTTCTGGGGGCACTGGAGCTCGGCCGATCTGGTGAACTGGCGCCATGAGCCGGTAGCCCTGCTGCCGAGCGCGGAATTCGATATCGACGGCTGCTTCTCCGGCTCCGCGGTGGATGACGACGGGCAGTTGGTGCTGATCTACACCGGCAACGTGATGCTCCCGGACGACCGCACCGCGTGGCAGTGCATCGCCCGGCAGAATGCGCAGGGCGAGTTTGAAAAGCAGCCGGTTTTTGCTCAGCCGGAGGGCTACACCGGCCATATCCGCGATCCGAAAGTCTGGCGTCACGGCGATAGCTGGTACATGGTGCTGGCGGCGCAGAGCCCGCAGTTGCAAGGCAGGGTGCTACTGTTAAAATCGCCCGATCTGACGGCGTGGACGCTGATTGGCGAGATTGCCGGCAGCCGGGTGAGGGATAGCGCCGAATTCGGCTATATGTGGGAGTGTCCGGACCTGTTCCACCTGGATGGCCACGACGTGCTGATTACCTGCCCGCAGGGCGTTGCCGCGCAGGAGCGGCGTTATCTGAACCAGTATCAGTGCGGCTATCTGCTCGGGAAGCTGGACTACGCCAGCGGCGACTATCCCCACGGTCCGTTCCACGAGCTGGACTGCGGCCACGAGTTTTACGCGCCGCAAACCACCCTGACCGACGACGGCCGCCGTCTGCTGATCGGCTGGATGGGCGTGCCCGATCAGGACGAGTTCGCGCAGCCCACGATTCAACACGGCTGGATACATATGATGACCTGCCCGCGCGAGCTGAGCGTGCGCGACGGAAAAGTCTGCCAGCAACCGGCGCGCGAACTCCAGGCGCTGCGCGGGGCGCACCGGCAGGCCGGCGGACGCGCCGACTCGCTGCCGGCTCTGGACGCCGATAGCGCCGAGATCCTGTTGCAGGTCAGCGGAAACTTTCAGGCGGACTTCGGCGCGACGATGCGGCTGACCTGCGATGAACAGGGCGTCAAGTTGAGCCGCAAGGGGCTAAGCTCCGGCGAGGAAGAGAAGCGTTACTGGCAAGGCAAGGTGGAGAAGCTGCATATCCTTTGCGACAGCTCCAGCCTGGAGATCTTTATTAATGACGGCGTCGGCGTGATGTCTTCCCGCTACTTCCCCGCAGGAAAGGCGAACCTGACCTTTAGCGGCGGCGCGGAGATCGCGCTCGACCACTGGCGGTTACAGGAGAGCCAGACGGGCGCGGAGATCGCCCGCTAAGTAAAATGGCCGCGCCAAAACGCATGGCGCGGCTTAACCGGCCCGGCGATGGCGGCTAAACCGTGCCATCGCCGGCGAACCTCCCGTTCCCGCCGCCTCTCTAGCGCTGATTATCTTTCAGCACGATCAGCGGTTCGATATCGCTCTCTTTTTTAATCACCAGCGAATCATCGCCGCGCAGGCAGGTTCCGCCATAGTTGCCGCCGACGGTAAAGGTGCATACCTGAATATACTTGCCGGCGACGTTAGGCAGACACCACAGCTGCTGGTAGATATTTTTCCGATCGACGAACTTGCCGGAAGTCTTATCGAGCACCTCATCATGGTGGCTGACCAGGTCGATATTGCTGCCGCAGCGCCCGGAGATCGGCTTGACGGCGTAACCGGTTTTCGCCAGTTCGTTGTTCACCTCAAAGTCGGTATCCAGCAGATAGCGATGATGCGGGAACAGCGACCAGAGCACCGGCAGAATCGCCTTATTGCCCGGAATCACCGTCCACAGCGGTTCAAACACCATCACTTCGGGACGCATCAGCACGTCGATCAGGCGCACTTCGTTATCCGGGTGGCCGGTGCGGATCGGCACCGCCGCGAATTCGGTCGCGCTGACCTCGCGCACCTGCTCAATCACCGTCTCCCAGGCCCAGGTTTTCCAGACGCAGTTGACCAGCCGGCCGTCGCCGTCGATCAGCCGCCCGGCGGCATCCCAGCGCAGCTCATCAAGCCCGTACAGGATTTTGCTCTCGAAGCCGGCCTGCGTCAGGGCGCGCTGCATAAACCCGGCGTGGTAATTTTCCTCCAGGTCTTTGTCCTGCATGATGTGAACGAAAGGCCGCGCCAGGCTGTGTTTCCACGCGCCGGTCAGTTCGTCGATCAGCTCCTGCGCCGGGTTATGCCCCTTGCCGGGGTACCCCTGACGGGCCCACTGTTCGAGAATCAGTCCGCCTTCGGTGTGGCAGGAGGCGGAGTCCGCATTGTATTCATAGACTTTCAGACCGCGCTCGTCCATGCAGAAATCCATGCGCCCGGTGATCATATCGTGCCGGCGCTGCTGCCAGGAGAGACGCAAACGCGGCCAGAGAATTTTAGGGATGTCGAAAAGCGCCAGCAAATCGTCATCTTTCATCACCTTATCGGTGGCGTGCAGATACATCAGATGCAGCTCATTCGTCGCTTTGATCAGCTCCTGCTCGGCATCTTCGGTGATGGTGAAATATTGATAGGGATCCTGATTGATAATATGGCCGCCATTCGCCTGCACGTAGGCCTGTTGCAAAGGGTCGCGCTCGTCCAGCCACTTGCCGGCGAACTGGCCCCGCTCCTCCAGCCGCGCACCGTGAATGACCAGGGCCTCTCCGGGAATGGTCGGCTGCGGCAGGCTGTGAGCCGTCTCGTCGGTCTGAATCATCCAGCCGAGAATAGTGGTGTCGTCAAAGGTGTCGTGGATGGTGTAACGGCCGTCGCTTACCTCCAGCGTCAGCTCGCGGGTCCACTGCTGCCCCTGCGGCAGCAGCGAGTGAAGCACGTTCTGCTCGGCGACGCGCACTTTGTTGCCCACCAGTTGGGTGATCACCGCCACGTGGCCGGTCTGGTAAAACTCGCCGCCTTTTTGCCAGATAAGCAGCGAACCGGCGACCGGCGGGCGCAGAGAGCCGTTGGCAAAGGCCTGTAAAGGCAGGATATTGTCATTGACGACCTGACGCAAAAAGCGCAGGGAGAAGATCTCATACGCCATGCCGACGTCGGTAAAGACGACGCCGTAGTTCAAAAACAGAAAACGGCGGGCAAACTCGACGCACTGCCACTTATGCCCCATATACTCGTTGTCGATATAGCTGCGAAACGAGGCGTCGTCCGGCATGTTTTGCCGATCCAAACTTTTGTAATTCGATGAATAAATCGCCACGCCGCCCGGCGCGTATCCCAACAGAGTGCCGAACGGGGCATCGCTGTCCGTTGTTCCTTTGCTCATTGCCTGACCTCAAATTAATGCAGCCCGGACGGTTGACTGCGGAAAAACCCTTTCTACCCTCATGCCGATCGTTTAAGCATCGAGATACACGGGCGACCGCCGGGGTGAGGCGTCCCTACGGGAACCTCCCCCGGCGTTTCCCCTAAAAACGGGCTTAAGTGACCAGCATTACTCTACACCCTTCATCTTTCGCGTTGCCGGTACGTTGGCTTTGTTACTCGCGCCATCCATGGCGCTCGCCCCGTTGGGGCCGCCGCAAGCGGCGCGAAATCTATTGGGTCTCTTATCCCGTCCAGGCAATATCCGCCAGAGGTGAATTTATGATAGCACTCATTCAACTTGGGCAATGACAAAAAAGCGTTAATGCGGGCGGCATCCTCAATCGCGTCAAGATATCTGGCGGCGCGGTCGATTATTTTGGCTGGCGCTCGCCCTGTTGGTCGAACACAGCCAGATGCCTAAAATAATAAAAATCGCGCTTACCACATGAAAAGAGTTCAGCGAGATATCGAGGAAGAGAATACTGAATAGACCGCCGGATAGGGGAATGATATGGGTGTAAATTTCACCGCGCGTCGCGCCGATCTCGGCGATGCCCCGGTTCCAGAAAACATAGGAGAGCCACGATGGGAAAATCACCAGATAGGCCAGCCCGGCCAGAAAATCCCAATGGCGATAGGATGTCAGGTCAATCGCGCTTTGCGTCTGCGCATAAAGGTAGAGTACGGGCGCGAGGATGACGGCGCCAATCATCGAACTGGTTGCGACGAAGGCATTCCCGGCTATCGCCTTATTCTTTTTCCTCAGGAACGAGCAGTAGAAAGCCCAGCTGAGCGCCGACGCCATCGTCCATAAATCGCCCTGATTCATATTTTTGAAGGCATCCAGGTTAGTTATTCGCCCTTTGCTGACCAGATAAAACACGCCGAACGTGCTCAGCAATACGCCGGCCCAGTTATTTCTCGAAATACGATCGTTGAATATCAGCTTATTGATAATCAGCACCATACAGGGCGTCGCCGACATATAAATCGCGGCGTTAAGCGAAGTGGTGTATTGCAATCCGATATACAGCGTCAGGGGGAACAGCACCTGACCGAAGATCGATAAAAAGACCACCACCGGCAGCGACTGTTTCAGCAAGCGCCAGTCGGCGGCGACCTGTTTATAATACACCGTCATAAGCAGCAGCGCGGTTATCGCCCAGCGCGCTTCGGTCATCACCACCGGGTCGGCTCCGGCGACCAGTATATGGCCTACGACATAATTTCCGCCCCAGAACATGGCGGCCAGTGTAAGCAACAAATACGGCATAGCGGAACCTCTTCTGACGACGTCTCAAAAAAACGATACATCACCCTATCGTTCGCTGTTTGATATCCGTCAAAAAACGCCGCAATTACGCTAAGACGCCAACAATTAACGTGCGCGTCCGCGCCTGCTAAACTGCCTTAAGACATCCACCGAACAAGGCAGGCCAATATGTCAGAGAACAGCTACCAACCGCCCAAAGTATGGAAATGGATACAGGACAACGGCGGCGCGTTCGCCAGCATCAACCGCCCGATCTCCGGACCGACGCATGAGAAAGCGCTTCCCGTCGGCAAACATCCGCTTCAGCTTTACTCGCTGGGCACGCCCAACGGCCAGAAGGTAACCATTATGCTCGAAGAGCTGCTGGCGCTTGGCGTCAGCGGCGCGGAGTACGACGCCTGGCTGATTAACATTAGCGCGGGCGATCAATTCTCCAGCGGTTTTGTCGAAGTTAACCCTAATTCCAAAATTCCGGCGCTGCGCGACCACTCCGCCGCGCCGCCGATCCGCGTTTTTGAATCCGGCAATATCCTGCTCTATCTGGCGGAGAAGTTCGGCCATTTCCTGCCGCAAGATCCCGCCGGACGCGGCGAAACCCTGAACTGGCTGTTCTGGCTGCAGGGTTCCGCGCCGTTCCTCGGCGGCGGCTTCGGCCATTTTTATCACTATGCGCCGGTAAAAATCGAGTACGCCATCAACCGCTTCGCCATGGAGGCCAAACGCCAGTTGGATGTGCTGGATAAGCAGCTGGCGCGCGACAGGTACGTGGCCGGCGCGGAGTACAGCATTGCGGATATGGCCATCTGGCCGTGGTACGGCAACCTGGTGCGGGGCAACGTCTACGGCGCGGCGGAATTCCTCGATGCGGGCAGCTATAAGCACGTGCTGCGCTGGGCCGAAGAGATCGGCAGCCGCCCGGCGGTAAAACGCGGACGCATCGTGAATCGCATCCACGGACCGCTCAATGAGCAACTGCATGAACGTCACGACGCCAGCGACTTCGATAGCCATACCGAAGATAAACGTCAGGCGTGAGCGCGCGCCGATTGGTTATTCAAAAAATCCATCACCGGACCGCTAAGCGAAGTATCGCCGGTGATGATGGCAAAGCACCTGCGCAAACAGAGGTTATCCGCCTACCTCGCTCAGAGCGCGGGCAACCTGCTTAAAGCGGGCGAACCGCCGCCGGAGGATCTGATGTTTATCCGCCTCGGGCTCCAGGCGGATCGTCGGCGACCGAGCCGCCCGCATCGCCGCTTCAAATCCCGCAAAGTCCTCCGCGCCTACCGCCGCGCACATCGCCGCCGCACGGCAGCCGGACTGCTGAATATCGACAATTTCCAGCGGTAAGTCGCTGGCGTCGCAGAACATCCGCATCCAGATGGAGGAGTGCGTCGGGCCGCCGGTAAAACGGATACAGCGCGTTTCGCCGCCAAGCGCCAGAATGCGGTCCTGATGCAGCAAGTGAGAGAACACAATCCCCTGATAGATGGCGTAGGCCATATCTTCAACGCCGTGATGACCGCTTAATCCGAGGAAACCGCCGCTCAAGCCGGCATGGAAATTCGACCCGTATAGCCAGGGGAAGAAAAGAATATCATTGGCCTGCTGATAGCCGCTTTTCACCCACTGATTAAGCGTGTCGTAGCTATTCGGCAGGTCGGGGAAAAACTGCTTTACAAACCAGGCCAGATTGCTGGCCGAGGTGGGGCTTCCCTCATGGGCGAAATAGGTGCCGGGGATGCTGTATTTTCCCCATACGTAGGGATAGTCAGCCGGTTCGATGCGTTCGAAAACCCGCGTGGCGATCGACCAGGTGCCGGCGACCGCGCTTAGCCGGGTGCTGTCATGCACGCCAGAGGTCAGCGCCGCCCCCACGACGTCAAACATCCCGCAGAATACCGGCGTGCCGGCCTTCAGACCGCACAAACCGGCGGCGGCGGACGTCACATAGCCGGCCAGATCCGAGGAGTTAAGTATCGCCGGCGTTTTCTCCGCCGCTTCTTCAATGCCGAAAATGCGGAACAACGCCGGATCAAACTCGCCGCTCTGCTGATTGAAAAGATTGCTGCCGGAGATATTGGTCGCCTCGCAGGCAAACCGCCCCGTCAGGCAATAGCGAATATAATCATGCGCCATCAGGATGTAGCCTGCCCGGGCATAGCTGTCCGGCTCATGCTGTTTCAGCCAGCCGAGCAGAGCCGCCGGATGAGAAGGCCAGAGCTGCTGCAAACTGTGCGCATACGCCTGCTTATCCCTTTCCTCCCTCTTCCACTGCGTCACCAGCGCCTGCGCGCGCGAATCCGACGATACAATGCCGCGGCGCACCGGCCTTCCCTGCTTATCCACCAGATACAGTCCCTTGCCGTGCGCTGAAAAACCGATCCCGCGGATCAGCCCCGGTACGATGCGGCTCTCGGACAATACGCCGCGGATAACCTGACAGGTCGCGCGCCATAGTTCATCCATGTCGCGCTCGCAGAACCCCTGCTGCGGACTAAGCAGCGGCAGCGCCAGTTCGGTCACCTTTATTTCATGGCCGTCGGGGGTGTAAATCCCCGCTTTGGTAACCGTGCCGCCCAGATCGATCCCCATAAAATAGTGGCTCATAGACTCTCCTTAATCGATAGATCTCGGGCGGTTATCGCCAGCCAGCCGCTTTCATTTTGTCTTCGATCCAGCGTCGGGCGTGAATGATCTCCAGCAGCGGCTCCGCCGATTTTTCCGTCCACATTTCAACCAGAAAGGTTCCGCGGTAGTTGAGGCGGCGCAGCGTTTTAAACAGGCGAATGAAATCAACGCATCCCTCGCCGAACGGAACGTCGCGAAACTGTCCCGGCGAATCTTTCGTTACCGGAAAGGTGTCCTTCAGGTGTATCGCCGCGATGCGGTCGATCCCTTTGCTCAGCTCGCTGTCAACCTCATTCCCCCACGCCGTCAGATTGCCCACGTCGGGATATACCGTGAACCACGGGGAGTTGATTTTGGCGTCGAGCTCCCGCCATTTGCTGATGGAGTTGATGAACGGCGTGTCCATGATCTCTACCGCGCACATCACCTGCGCCGCCGCCGCCAGCTCTACGGTCCAGGCCATGGACTCCTCAAAGCGGGCGACGGTGTCTTCATCCTGCGGCTCGTAGTAGACGTCATACCCCGCCAGCTGAATGGTCCGAATCCCCAGGTCCTGCGCCAAACTCAGCGCGTTTTGCATAATGCCGCGCGCCCGGAGGCGGGTTCCATCGTCCCGGCTGCCGAAAGGAAAACGCCGGTGGGCCGACAGGCACAGGGTGGGAATGCGTACCCCGGTTTGCGCGATGGCGCCGATAATTTCCATCCGCTCCGCCCGGGTCCACGCCAGGCGCGCCAGGCGTTCATCGCTCTCGTCTATCGACATCTCCACAAAATCAAAACCGCAGGATTTCGCTATCGCGAGTTTTTCCACCCAGCTTGTGTCTTTGGGCAGCGCCTTTTCATAAATACCTAACGGGTGCTTACGCATTATCGTCCCTCGCGAGTTGCCAGATGCTGCTGATATCTCTTCCGGTTAAGCCGCATGGCGCGCCGCGCCTGCCACCGGTGTTTAAAGAATTTGAACGCCAGCGCGAATATCAGGGTGAATCCCCATACCGCCAGATTGAAATGAAGGCTGACGCCGAGCAGGCTAAGGCCCGTGGCGATAACCTGAAGCACCAGTAGCGCGCAGAACACGTGGCTGACTTTGCCCACGCCGCCGAACGGGTCGGTGCCGCCCAGCACAATCGCCAGTACCGTAAGCAGGAGATAAGAATCCCCATATCCCATGCGCGCCGAGTTAAAGCGCGCCATCATGATGAGACCGGCCAGAACGCAAAGCAGGCTGGAAATAGCGTAGATCGCCATCATGACCCGATCGGTGCGGATACCGCTAAACCAGGTAGCGTTAATGTTGCTGCCGCACATATAAATGCTTTTCCCCAGACGGGTTTTGCCCAGCAGCAGCGCCAGAACAAGTGAAGCGGCCACGAAAATGAGCGTCGGGATCGGCATCCCCCATACCACTTCGGACCCCATGCCGCGCACAATCGGCGGCATACCGCTCAATGCCGCCCCTTTGGTCAAATAGACCCCGACGCCGCTGATAATGGTCATGCTGCCGAGCGTAACCAGAATCGGATGCGCGCCGACGCGCGAGATCATCAGCCCGGTCAGAACGCCGATGCACACCGCAATCGCCGCCGCTCCCAGCAGGGCTAGCGCCAGCCACAGCAGCTGCGTTCCAACGCCGGCGTCGGCGGGAACATACTGAATCAGCAGCCAGGCCATAAACAGGCTGGTGAGGTTAGCCGTACCGATAATCGACAGGTTCAGCCCGCCGCTCAGCATCGGGACAAACATCGCGAAGGTTAACAGCCCAAGCTCCGGCAACTGAAAGGCGATGCTCAGAAAGGTGTTTTCGCTAAAGAAACGGCCCGGCATGACCGCGGTAAACACCATCACGGCCAGAACGCAGATCCCCAGCAGCCCGGCGCTGGTGCCGTCCACCGGTAAAAACGATTGTTTTTTCATATCAAATGCCTTTATCAGATAAAGCCGACGTCCGTTTCTTTGCGCTTTTTGTAATGGGTGACGCAAATAGCGACCACGATCACCACGCCGATCACGATATTGACGAAGTAGCTGGAGACGCCGATCAGATTGAGGCCGTTTTTCAGAATACCGATCAGGAAAACGCCCATCAGCGTGCCGATGACCGAGCCCCGGCCGCCGGACAGGCTGGCGCCCCCTAATACGGCCGCCGCCAGCACGTCGAGTTCGCCGCCCACCAGGGCATTCGGCACCACCTCGCTCATGCGATAGGCCTGCAGCATACCGCCGATAGCCGCCGTGGCGCCGAGGTAGCCGTAAGCGAACAGATAGATAAGCGAGACGCGGATGCCGATACGGCGGGCGGACTCCGCGCTGCCGCCGACGGCGTATAGCTGACGCCCGATATGGGTCTTTTGCAGCACGATCCAGGTCAGCAAGGCGATCGCCAGCATCACCACCAGCGGCAGGCCGATTTGGTAGGATTCGCCGTCATAGCTGAAGGGGACGACGGCGCGCTGAGTTATCCACCAGTCCGGCAGGTCGTAGATGCTGTGGCCGTTGGTTATCCACATCAGCAGGCCGAACAGCAGCGACTGCATGCTGATGGTGATGATGATCGACACGATATTGAGGTAATAAATCAATAGCGCATTCACCAGACCGAGGGCGACGCCAAACGCGACGGCGACCCCCAGACACAGCGCCGGGCTGGCGATTACGCCGTTTAATAGCAGCGAGGCTACCGCGTACTGCACCACCGACGCCACGGCGGCGAATGAAATGTCTATGCCGCCGGTGACGAGCACCACAAACAGCCCCAGCGCAAAGACGCCGGTTACGGCATAGCTTTCGGTCAGATCGAGCAGATTCTGTATCGAGAGAAACTCATTGCTCAATGAGGCAAACAGCGCCAGCATGATGACGATGACCCAGGCCAGCCATCCTTCCACCGAGCTCGGCAGTCTGAGTTTTAAGCAGTTAGCCATTAATGACCTCCGCAAGTTGCCGTTCGCTGAGCCGGGAGGGGATTAGCTCATTGACTACCCGTCCCTGCTTCATATGCAGGATGCGATCGCAGTTGTAATAGGCTTCAGGCGCCTCATCGGTAATCAACAGCACCGAGATCCCGACGCCGGAAAGACGGTGGATAAGCTTATAGATACTGTCTTTCGCGCCGATATCGACCCCCACCGTGGGGGCGTCGAGAATCAGTACCTTCGGACGGGTAAGGATCCATTTCGCCAGCACCACTTTCTGCTGATTTCCCCCCGACAGCGTGGACAGCGGATTATTCGGATCGGCGACTTTGATATCCAGATCGTTGATCCACGCCTGAACCAGGGCGTCCTTGCGCCGCTCATCGATCAGATACCAGGGCGTTTTGATCCTATCGAGGATAGAGAGCACCATGTTGTCGGCGACGGATTGCGGCAACACCGCGCCAAGCGTGAGCCGGTCTTCGGAAACATAGGCAATCCCCATTTCGGCGGCCTGGGCGTTGTCTTTAATCCGCACCTTCCGGCCATCAAGATAAATATCGCCGCCGTCGGGATGCGTGATGCCGAACAGACTCAGCGCCAGCTCGGTTCGCCCGGCGCCGAGCAAGCCGCACAGCCCCAGCACTTCGCCCCGGTGTAATTGCAGCGAAACATCGTGGAACTGTCCTTTACGGCTCAGGCCGTTAAGCTCCAGCACCACTTTGCCCAGCTCGGCGTTGGGCAATTTCTGCCGATGTACGATAGTCAGGCCGGTCATCAACTCGGTGATGCGGCCCGTCGAAAGTTCTTGGGCGGCCCAGGTTCCGACCATTTCGCCATCGCGGATAACGGTGATCCGGTCGGAAATCTCTTTCACTTCATCCAGCCGGTGGCTGACAAAAACCACGGTAATGTTTTTATCCCGCAGGTAGCTCACCGTGCGCAGCAGTTGGTTCACTTCGGTGCGGGTCAACGACGCCGTCGGTTCATCCATAATGACCAGCCTGGCGTCCGCCACCAGCGCGCGGCAAATGGCCACCTGCTGGCGTTGGGCTATGGGTAAATGCTGCACCGGCACATCGGGGTCGATGTTGAACGTCAGCTCATGAAGAATTTGCCGGGCTTTCTCCTTTATCGTTTTGCGGTTGAACCAGCCGAAGTACCCTTTCAGGTTGTATTCAAAGGCAATATTTTCCGCCACCGTCAGATTCGGAAATAACGACAGATCCTGATAGATAACCTGTATTCCCAAATACCTGGCCCGGTCAGGCGTCAGGCGGTAGTAGCTTTTACCGTCGATAATGATTTCGCTGCCTTCATCCGGCGCATAGACCCCGCTGATGGCTTTAATCAGGGTGCTTTTGCCGCAGCCGTTCGCCCCGGCAAGACAGTGGACCTCGCCCTTATTCAACGTCAGAGTGATATTTTTCAACGCCTGATGGCCGCCGAAACTTTTCGATAACGTCCGCAGCGCGATCAGGGGGATGGTGTTACCAACATCGGAAATGTGAAGCATCGTACTGCTCCCAGATAGACGGCGTAGTAAGCGCCGGGCCGCAAGCGACCCGGCAGTACGACTCGGGGGTCACAGACCCAGTTTCACCAAACGCTTGGTATTTTCCACGTCCAGTTTTTCCGGGTTATCGCTGAGAATGGTGTTGCCCTTGATCTTAATCTCTCCCATGTCGCCCAGCTTGACGCCGTCTTTAATCGCCTCGCCGTTCATCATCGCCGTCGCAACCTGAACGAAGACTTTGCCCGCCACCATTGGGTTGGAGATATACCCTCCATCGATGGCGCCTTTTTCCAACAGTTTGATGCCCTGGCCCGGCGTAAAGGTGCCAAAGACGCAAATGGCGTCATTTTTCTTACGCTTGTCGATTGCGCGGCCCGCGCCGATCGGCCCCTGGGAACCAAAGGACATGATGCCTTTCAGATCTTTATGTTTGGACATCAGGTCATTGGCGGTGCGCATGGAGTCATCCACCGACTCCGCAACGCCGAAGCGGTCCTCCGCCAGCGTCATTTTCGGGTAGTGCGCCTTCTGGTAAGCAATCGCCGCATCGGCCCATTCGTTAACCAGCGGCACCGTCAGGCTGCCGACGAACATGGCGTATTTCCCCTCTTCGCCCATGCACGCGGCCATATCCTTCATATGATTGGCTCCCATGGTCTGGGTATCCAGCAGCTCGAAATCCCAGTCGGCATTCGCCTGCGCGGGCGATTCGTGGGTAATCACTTTAATGCCGGCCTCCTGGGCGCGTTTCAGTACCGGCTCAAGAACTTTGGCGTCGTTGGGCACCACCCCGATCACATCGACCTTTTTGGCAATCAAATCTTCAATAGCGCGCACCTGCTCCGCCGGATCCGCCGTCGTCGGGCCGACCTGCCAGGCATTCACCCCCAGCGCCTTGCCCTCCTCTTTGATGCCTTGCTCCATAACGTTAAACCACGGGATCCCCCCGACTTTAACCACCACGCCCATGGTGAACGGTTTATTCGCCTTCTGCGGAACGGCGGCTTCGGCAGCCCATACGGAATTAGCGGACATCAGGGCGGTGATCAGGCAGGGTAAGATTAATTTTTTCATTATAAGATCCTCTGGAGAATATTTTAGGCGTCAGACATTACGAAATAAGAAAAGCGGTCCGACTTATTATTTATTTCATTTTTCACTGGTGCTGGCACGGATACTGTTTCAATATTTATTTTCACGACATTGATAACGTCACGCATGGGTAAAAACATAATTATCGGCGGCCCTGCCGCAATTTATTTTTCGGTTTCAATAATAGTCAGGCCCGGGTTATCATCCCGGTATTTTTGCGCAACGACCTTATTTGTTATTAATACGTCGATTTTATCCAGCATACATATTTTACAGAATGCGAACTGTTCAAACTTACTGGAGTCCGCCAATAAGATCTTTTTCCCGGAGATTTGCAGCATAACCTGTTTTAACCTAGCGTTAATTTCACTGCCGTCCCTGACGCCGCTCTCTTGATTAAGCCCCTGGCATGAAAAAAATAGGCTATTAATCTGGAAATTTCTTATCGCGCTTTCAGCCACCGGGCCGTGAAAGTCGTCGTGACGCGCGGAATATTCCCCGCCGACGCCGATGACGCGCACGTTGTCCCGACAGGCCAACGCCTGAATAATTTTTACCGAATTAGTGACCACGGTAATATCAATATCCGGAATCTGCCTCGCCAGAAACCAGCAGGTGCTGCTGTTATCCAGCAGAATACAGTCGCCAGGCTGGATGAACTGTAGCGCGGATTTAGCAATTTTCATTTTAATATCAGGATGTTTTTCCGTTCTTTTACGGAAAGACTCCGCCCGATCGATGGCGTTCGGCTGGTAAACGCTATCCTGCGTCTCTACGGGCGGCGCATCATGCGCATCCAGAGACACCGCCCCGCCGAAACTGCGGATAAGCTTTTTATTCTTCTCTAATACATTCAGGTCGCGGCGAATAGTTTCAGGCGAAACCTGAAACATTTCTGATAATTCCGCCACCAGGGCAGATCCATGCTGCTGCACATAGGCATAAATCATCTTATAGCGTTCGGCCTGCAACATAATATCTCTCTGACCCTGACAGAATTAAGATGTCTTTATACTCATGTTTTTCCGCCGGGAGTAAAGTGACTGAATTCAAGGAATAATTGTTATGCGTTTACCAAGCGATATTTTGTGATCGCAAACCAATTCAACTGAATGTAACGATGAAAATCCTCCACGAAAATATGATAGCCATCACGTAAAACCGGCAAAAACAGCTCGTAAACAGACATCGACAGCAGAAAACAAACATAAATGGGCAGACACGCTGCGACCATTTATGACCGACCATGACTTAATGCGCCCGTTTAACGCCCGCGGCCGGTGCCGCGGCTTTTATACACGCGGCAATAGCAGTAATTTAATTACCGTAGCGGCAGCATTAAAAAATATCCGCAAAATAACCACGAGAAAATTTAACGAGGTGAATAATAATGCTCCAGGAATTAAAACAGCAGGTATTAGAGGCCAATTTATCATTGCCGGCACATCGGCTCGTCACATTCACCTGGGGCAACGTCAGTGGGGTCGACCGGGAGCGCGGCCTCATGGTGATTAAACCTTCCGGCGTGGAATATGACGTAATGCGCGCGGAAGATATGGTGGTCGTCAGCCTGGAAAACGGAGAGGTTGTCGAAGGCGGCAAGAAACCCTCTTCCGATACCGCTACCCACCTGGTGCTGTACCGGGCGTTTCCTGATATCGGCGGCATTGTTCATACTCACTCGCGCCACGCCACTATTTGGGCCCAGGCCGGAGCCGCCCTTTCCGCCTTCGGCACCACGCACGCCGACTACTTCTACGGCGCCATCCCCTGCACCCGGCTGATGCGCGACGACGAAATAACCGGAGATTACGAATACGAAACCGGCAATGTTATCGTCGAAACCTTTGCCCGATTAGGTATCGGCGCAAACGATATTCCCGCGGTGCTGGTTAACGGCCACGGCCCTTTCGCCTGGGGGAAAAATGCGGCCAACGCGGTACACAACGCGGTGGTACTTGAAGAGATCGCCTATATGAATCTCTTTACCCATCAGCTGCGACCGGAAATAGCGCCCATGCAGCAAACGCTGTTAGATAAACACTTCCTACGCAAGCATGGGGCCAACGCCTACTACGGGCAGTAGCGCCCCGCGGAGGGGCGGCCGCGCCGTTCCCCCCGGCATATGGCGAATCGCAAAGCGGGTGATTCAGACGAAGCCGCCCGCCCCGCTACCGCGTCAGCGTCGCCGCGTCCCAGCCGCCGCCCAGCGCGGCAATCAGCTCGACGCTGGCCACCCACTGCGTGCTTTGCAGCGACAGCAGGCTTTGCTGCTGGCTCAGGCTGGCGTTTTCGGTGGTGGCGACGTCCAGGTAATCAATCATACCGGCCTCATACTGGTTGCGCGTAACGCGTGCGGAATCCTGCGCCGCGGTCGCGGCGCGCTGCTGCGCGGCCAGCTCATCCTGCAGGGTATTCAACTGCACCAGATAGTTTTCCACCTCGGTAAAGCCCTGCAGTACCGCTTGGCGGTAGCTGGCGACGCTGGCGTCATAGGCGGCGCGCGCCTGTTCCACTTTCGCCGACGTCGCGCCGAAATCCAGCAGCGTGCCGCTCAGCTCCGGGCCGAGCGACCAGACGCGGTTCGGCAGCGAGACCAGGTTATGCAGCACCGAACTGCTGAAGCCGCCGCTGGCGCTCAGCGTCAGATCCGGGTAGTAGCCGGCGATCGCCACCCCCACCGCCGCATTCGCCGCCGCCACGTTGCGTTCGGCATAGGCGATATCCGGCCGGCGCTGCAACAGTTCCGATGGCAGCGCATGCGGGATCGCCGGCAGGGTGGCGCTCAGCGGCGCGGCGGCCAAGCTGAATTCCGCCGGCGTTTTGCCGATCAGCAGCGCAATCGCGTGTTCCAGCTGCGCCCGCTGCCAGACATAATCCAGCGCCGAGGCTCTGGCGCTCTCCAGCTGTAGCTGCGCCTGCGCCAGCGTGCTGCGCGATTCGGCGCCGGCCTGATATTTGTTGTCGATCACCTGCAAATAGCGTTCATAGGCCTGCACGCTCTGCTGATACAAGGCGATTTGCCGATCCATAATGCGCAGTTGGAAGTAATCCTGCGCCAGCTCCGACTGGGCGCTCAGCGTGATGTTCGCCAGCTCAGCCTGGCTGGCCTGGGCGCTGGCCTGGTTCTCTTCCAGCGTGCGCCTGAGCTTGCCCCACAGATCCAGCTCCCAGCTGGCGCTGGCCTGCGCCGAGAAACTGTTGCTGACGGAGCGCTGGCCGGAGCTGCCGCTGGCCTTGCTGCCGCTGCGGGTGCCCGATCCGCTGCCGCTGATGGTGGGGAACAGCTCGGAACGCGACTGCGCCGCCAGCGCCTTGGCCTGACGGTACTGCGCCTCATACTGCGCCACGTTCTGATTGGAAATACTCACCTGACGGAGCAGCGACGATAGCGTGGCATCGCGATACACCGACCACCACTCGCCCTTATTGACCTGATCCTGCGGTTCGGCCTGCTGCCAGCCTTTGGCTTCCTTATACTGCAACGGCACGCTGACGGCGGCCGGGCGCTGATAATCTGGCCCCACGGCGCAGCCGCTGAGCGTCAGGGCGAGAAAAAGCGGAGTCAAGGCCAATGCCGAACGCTTAAGGATCGAGATACACGGAGCGACCACGGGGCGAGGCGTCCCTGCGGGAACCTCACCCCGTGTTTCTCCTAAAAATAGGCTTACGTGGCCGGCATTAGGGGTAAAGGCAATATTTTTCAGTTTCATAAACGTTATTCAGCATGGCGCAAGCGCTGCCACTGACGACGAGTGGCGCGGCTGGCGCGATCGAGATAGAGGTACACCACCGGCGTGGTGAACAGCGTAAGCAACTGGCTAAGCGCCAGACCGCCGGCGATCGCCAGCCCCAGCGGGCTGCGCAGATCGGCGTCGCCGCCGCTGCCCAGCGCCAGAGGCAGCGCGCCGAAGAACGCCGCCAGGGTGGTCATCATAATCGGGCGAAAACGCATCAGGCAGGCCTGAACGATCGCCTGCTGCGGCGACATCCCCTGCTGGCGCTCGGCCATCAGCGCGAAGTCGATCATCATAATGGCGTTCTTCTTCACGATACCGATCAGCAGCAAGATGCCGATCAGCGCGATCACCGTAAGCTGGGTGTTGGTCAACAGCAGCAACAGCAAGGCGCCCACGCCGGCCGACGGCAACGTTGAAAGAATGGTCAACGGGTGGATATAGCTTTCATACAGCATGCCCAGCACGATATAGACCGCCGCCAGCGCCGCCAAAATCAGCCACGGCATGCTGGCGGTCAGTTCGCCGAATTCGCGGGCGGTGCCGCTGAATCCGGCCTGCACGTCGCTCGGCAGGCCGATCTGCGCCATGGCGTTTTTAATCAGCGCCTGCGCCTGCTCCAGCGACACGCCGTCCTGCAGGTTGAAGGCGATGGTGCTGGCGGCGGACTGCCCCTGATGCGCCACCGACAGCGGCGCGGTGTCGCTGCTGAAGGTGACGAAGGCGGAGAGCGGCACCCGATCGCCGTTATCGTTAACCACCAGCAGATCCTTCAGCGTATCCGGATCTTGGGTAAAGCTATCGTCCAGCGACATCACCACGTGGTACTGGTTGAGCGTATGGTACAGAGTGGCGATCTTACGCTGGCTGAAGGCGTTGTTCAGCAAAGCATCAAGCATATCGACGTCCACCCCCAGCCGCGTGGCCTTATCGCGATCGATGTTGATCATCACCTCCTGCCCGCCGGTCTGCGCATCGGAATCCACGCTGGTCAGTTGCGGGATCTTCGCCAGCGCCGCCTGCACCTTCGGCGTCCAGGCGCGCAGGGTGTCGAGATCGTCCGCCTGCAGGGTGTACTGGTAACTGGCGTTGGCGCTGCGGCCGCCGACGCGCAAATCCTGCGCCGCCATCAAGAACAGCTGCATGCCGGCCAGATGTTGCGCTTTGGCGCTCAGCCGGTTGGCGATTTCGCTCGCCGTGGCGCTGCGCTGGCTAAAGTCTTTCAAATGCACGAAGAAGTTGGCGCTGTTGCGCGAGCCGAACGCGCCGCTGCCCATCGACGCCATCACCCCGTCCACGTCCGGATCCGCGGCGATCAGTTTGGCGGCCTGCTCCATCTTGGGCTTCATCGCCTGGAACGAGATGTTCTGATCGGCGCGCACCATGCCCATCAGCAGCCCGGTGTCCTGGGTGGGGAAAAAGCCCTTCTGCACCACGGCGTAGAGGAAAACGTTGAGCGCCACGGTGAGCAGCAGGCTAAACAGCGTCAAACGCTGGTGCTTCATCACCCACCCCAGCCCGCGGGAGTACGCCGCCAGCAGGGCGTTGAGCTGATTTTCAATCCACCGGTAGAGCGGATGCGGCCGTTTCGTCACCGCCGGTTTGCGTTTCAGCAGGCGCGAACAGAGCATCGGCGTCAGGGTCAGCGACACCAGCATCGAGATCAGCAGCGACACCGTCAGCGTCACCGCGAATTCGCGGAACAGGCGGCCCACCACGCTGCCCATCAGCAGAATCGGGATAAACACCGCCACTAGCGACAAGGTCATGGACAGCACGGTGGAGCTGACTTCGCGCGCCCCTTTCAGCGCCGCCCGCACCGGGCTGAGCCCCGCTTCGATATAGCGGGTGATGTTTTCCAGCACCACGATGGCGTCATCCACCACGAAACCGGTGGCGATAATCAGCGCCATCAGCGACAGATTATCCAGACTGTAATCCAGCAGATACATCACCGCGCAGGTGCCGATCAGCGATACCGGCAGCGCCAGCGCCGGGATAATCACCGCCTGCGCGTTGCGCAGGAACACGAACACCACGCCGATCACCAGCAGCACCGCGATCAGCAGCGTCTCTTCGGTATCATACAGCGAGGCGCGCACCGTGGAGGATCGATCCACCACCAGCTTCAGCTGCGTATCCGCCGGCAGCACCTCCTGCAGATCCGGCAGCAGCGCCTTGATCGCATCGATGGTTTGCAGCATGTTGGCGCCCGCCTGCCTCGTTACGCCGATCATCACCGCCGGCTGCTGGTTGTAGTAGCCGGCTTTGTATTTGTCTTCGATCGCATCGTACACCGTCGCCACGTCGCGCAGACGGATCGCCCGGCCGTTCTGGTAGCTGACCACCAGATTGCGGTACTGCGCCGCCTTACCCAGCTGGCCGTTGCCGTCCACCACCCACGACTGGCTGCCGCCGTTCAGGATGCCTTTCGGCAGGTTGGTGGTGCTGTCGGCGACGGCGGCGCGCACCGTATCCAGCGACACGCCGAAGTGGGTCAGCATCTGCGGCTGCAGATCGATGCGCACCGCCGGCAGCGCGCTGCCCATCAGCGATACCTCGCCGACTCCCCGCACCTGAGCGATCTTCTGATCGATCTTGCTGTCCGCCAGATCGTAAAGTTCGCCGAGGGGGCGCGTCGCCGAGGTGAGCGCCAGCATCACGATCGGCGCGTCGGACGGATTGGCCTTACGATAGGTGGGCAGCGTCGTCATGCTGCTGGGCAGCAGGCTGCGGGCGGCGTTGATCGCCGCCTGTACGTCGCGCGCCGCGCCGTTGATGTCGCGGTTCAGCTCAAACTGCAAAATGATATTGGTGCTGCCGGACGAACTGCTGGAGGTCATTTCGGTAATGCCGGCGATCTGCCCCAGCGCCCGCTCCAGCGGCGTCGCCACCGTGGCGGCCATGGTCTCCGGGCTGGCGCCGGCCAGCGAGCCGGTCACCATGATGGTGGGGAAGTCCACCTGCGGCAGCGGCGCCACCGGCAGCAGGCGATAGCCCAGCATGCCGAGCAGCAGGATCGACAGCGTCAGCAACAGCGTGGCGACCGGACGGAAGATAAACAACCGTACCATACTCACTCCCCGCCCTGAGACTGCCGCGCGTTACGCATATAGCGTTTGCCGCGCTGCGCCAGGCCGTCGAACCACAGATAAATCACCGGCGTGGAGAACAACGTCAGGACCTGGCTGACGATCAGGCCGCCGACGATCGCCAGCCCCAGAGGCTGGCGCAGCTCAGCCCCCGAGCCGGAAGCCAGCATCAGCGGCAGCGCGCCGAGCAGCGCCGCCATAGTGGTCATCAGGATCGGCCGGAAACGCAGCAGGCAGGCCTGATGGATCGCCTCGCGCGGGCTGAGGCGCTGATGGTTCTCCGCCTCAAGCGCGAAGTCGATCATCATGATGGCGTTCTTCTTGACGATGCCGATCAGCAAAATCACCCCGATCAACGCAATCAGGCTGAATTCGCTGTCCGCCAGCAGCAGGATCAGCAGCGCCCCCACCGCCGCCGAAGGCAGCGTCGACAGGATGGTGATCGGATGGATAAAGCTTTCGTACAGAATGCCCAGCACCACATACATGGTGATCAGCGCCGCCAGAATCAGCCACAGCGTGTTGCTGTTGGCGCTCTGAAACGCCGAGGCCTCCCCCTGGTAACGCAGCGTGATGCTGGAGGGCAACGAGAGCCGTTGACCGATGTCGGCGATCGCCTGCTGCGCCTCTTCCAGCGAATAGCCGTCGTTCAGGTTGAACGACACCGTCACCGCCGGAAACTGGTTCAGCCGCATATGCATCAGCGAGCCGGGGCGCTGATGGATGGTGGCGATCGAGGTCAGTTTCACCATATTGGCCGTCGAACTGGTCGACGATGACGTGGAGGACGTTGAAGTAGTAGTAGAAGACGTTGAGGACGAAGATGACGAACTGCCGCCGTCGGACGACGCCGTGCCGGTCAGCCAGACATCATCGAACGACGCCGGAGACTGCTGATAGGCCGGCGCCACCTCCAGCACCACGCGATACTGGTTCGACTGGGTGAAGATGGTCGAAACCAGGCGCTGCCCGAAGGCGTTGTATAACGCGGTATCCACATCGGACGCGGTAATGCCGTAGCGCGCCGCTTTATCACGGTTCAGTTCGACATAGGCAACCTGCCCCTGATCCTGCAGGTTGCTGACCACGTCGCTGAATTCCGCACGTTGCGCCAGCGCCGCGACCAGTTGCGGCGACCACTTCACCAGGTTTTCGCCGTCGGCGTCATCCAGCGTGAACTGATACTGGCTCGGCGTCACCTGATCGTTCACCGTCAGATCCTGCGCCGACTGCAGATAGAGCGCGATGCCCGGCACGCCGCGCGCCGCCTGTTTCAGCTCGGCGATCACCGCGTCGGCGCGCTCATCGCGCTCGTCGAACGATTTAAGATTGATTTGCAGCCGCCCGCTGTTCAGGCTGGTGTTGTTGCCGTCGATGCCGATGGTGGAAGAGACGCTCTCAACCGCCGGATTCTGTAGAATCACATCCGCCAGCGCCTGCTGCCGCTTGGCCATTTCGCCAAAGGAAACGTCCTGCGACGCCACGCTAATCCCCTGAATCAGCCCGGTATCCTGCGTGGGGAAGAAGCCTTTGGGGATAATCAGATACAGCAGCGCGGTCAGCACGAAAGTGCCCAGCGCCGCCAGCAGCGTCAGCTTCTGATGGTTAAGCACCACCGTCAGCAGGCGATCGTAGCCGCGCACCAGCCCGTCGAAAAATTCACCGCCCTTGCGCGCAAAGCGCGACTGTTTTTCCGGCGGAATATGACGCAGCAAATAGGCGCACAGCATCGGCGTTAAGGTTAACGACACCAGCATCGACACCAGTATCGCCACCGCCAGCGTGATGGCGAACTCGCGGAACAGCCGCCCGACCACGTCCCCCATAAACAGCAGCGGGATCAGCACCGCAATCAGCGAGAAGGTCAGCGAAATAATGGTAAAGCCGATCTGCTGCGAGCCTTTCAGCGCCGCCTGCATCGGCGTTTCCCCCTCTTCCAGCCGGCGGGAAATATTCTCCACCACCACGATGGCGTCGTCGATGACGAAGCCGGTGGCGATGGTCAGCGCCATCAGCGACAGGTTGTTGAGGCTGAAGCCGGACAGGTACATCACGCCGAAAGTGCCCACCAGCGATAGGGGAACGGCGACGCTTGGGATCAGCGTGGCGGCGATATTGCGCAGGAACAGGAAGGTGACCATGATGACCAGCGCGATCGACAGCATCAGTTCGAACTGTACGTCGCTGATGGAGGCGCGAATGGTTTGCGTGCGATCGGACAGTATCTCCATTTTCACGCCATCCGGCAGCGCCGCCTGCAGCGTCGGCAGCTGGGCCTTGATGCTATCCACCACCGAGATGACGTTGGCGCCGGGCTGGCGCTGCACGCTGATGACAATCGCCGGGCTGCGGTTGGCCCACGCCGACTGATAGCTGTTTTCCGCGGCTTCTTCGATATGGGCGACGTCGCGCAGGCGCAGCGCGGCGCCGTTCTGATAGGCGAGAATCAGATTGCCGTACTCCTCGGCGGTGCGCAGTTGGTCGTTGGCGTCAATGGTGACCGAATGATATTTGCCGTCGAAGCCGCCCTTCGAACCGTTAACGTTGCTGTTGCCGATCAGCGTATTGACATCCTCCAGCGTCAATCCCCGCGCCGCCAGCGCTTTGGGATCCGCCTGCACGCGGATCGCCGGCTGATGCCCCCCCGCCAGCGTAACCATCCCCACGCCAGAAATCTGCGACAGCTTGAGCGCGATGCGCGTGTTCACCAGGTCCTGCACCTTGATCAGCGGCAGGGTATCCGAACTGGCGGCCAGGGTGATGACCGCGCTATCCGCCGGGTTGACCTTTTTATAGGTCGGCGGATTGGGCAAATCGGAGGGCAGCAGGCTGTCGGCGGCATTGATCGCCGCCTGCACTTCCTGCTCCGCGACGTCCAGCGACAGATCGAGCGAAAACTTCAGGGTAATCAGCGATGAACCGCTGCTGCTGTTGGAGGTCATCTGGCTCAGCCCGGCCATCTGGCCGAGCTGGCGCTCCAGCGGCCCGGTCACCGATGACGCCATCACATCCGGGCTGGCGCCCGGATAGAGCGTGGTGACCTGTATCGTGGGGTAATCAACCTGCGGCAGCGCGGAGGTTGACAGCGAGCGATAGGCGAAAATCCCGGAAATCAGCACGCCGACCATCAGCAAGATGGTGGCGACCGGACGTTCAATAAAGATTCGCGACGGATTCATTGCGCCCTGGCGCTCCCACTGGCCGCGCCGGTCTGCTCTTGTGCGGACGTCACCACGCTGACCTTACTGCCGTTGGCCAGGCGTTCGACGCCCTCCGTCACCACCCGATCCCCCGGCGCCACGCCGGAAATAATCGCCCGCAGATCCTCGCCGAAACTCGGCCCGGTTTGCACGACTTTGCGCGTCACGGTGCCGTCTTGATTGATCACAAAGACAAAACTGCCGTCGCTGCTGAGCTGCAACGCCTGGGAAGGGATCACCGTCGCCTGCGACAGCAGGCCGATTTGCAGCCGCACGTTGACGAACTGGTTGGCATACAGCGCCTCATCGCGATTATCGAACAGGGCTTTTAACTGCACGGTGCCGGTGCCGGTGTCTATGCTGTTGCTGATGAATTGCGCTTTGCCTTCGGCAAGCTGCGTTTTGTCGTCCTGATCAAAAGCGGTCACCGGCATGCTCTGTCCGTTATGCAGCGCTTTCAGCAGCACCGGTATATTGCTTTGCGGCACGCTAAAGGTCACGGCCGCGGGCTGAGTCTGGGTGATGGTGACGATGCCGGTGGTGTCGCTGCTGGTCACCATATTGCCCGCATCCACCAGCCGCAGGCCCACGCGCCCGCTAATCGGCGCGGTGATGCGCGCATATTCGATATTCAACTTGGCGGCGGCGATCTGCGCCTCATCGGCTTTGATCGCGCCGCTGTACTGCCCGACGGTGGCGATCTGCGTATCCAGATCCTGACGCGAGAGCGAATCCTGGGCAAAGAGTTTTTTATACCGCTGCAGCGTTAGCTGCGCGCTTTTCAGCAGCGCCTGGTTCTCGCTCAGTTCGGCCTGATACTGCGCCAGCGTCGCCTGGTAGCTGCGCGGATCGATCTGCGCCAGCAGTTGGCCGGCCTCGACCTTCTGCCCCTCGGTGAAAGAGATCTTCATGAGCTGGCCGTCGACGCGGCTGGTCACCGTAACCGTGGCGTTCGGCGTGACCGTGCCCAACGCGTTGAGATAGACCGGCACATCGGCCTGGGCGGCGGTTCCGGCATGAACCAACGTGTTGCCGCCCCCCATCATCATTCCCGGCCCGCCAGGCCCGCCGGGCCTTCCCATCTTGTTTTGTCCGCTCGGCCACAGGCGCCAAACGACGCCGCCAATAATCAATACTAAAACGATGAGCAGCAGAAGCTTCAACAGTCGGGAGCGTGATGGTTTAGTCATGAAAATCTTAATCGTAGTTAAAGGCGAATATCTCTTTCACATGCGGGAAAGGGAGCTAGTTGAGAGCTATTATCGTCAACTTCGCCAATAACTTCCATGCGCTAACCGTAATCGTTTCGTTAAGATTGTTCAGGATTCCCAATCAATGAGGCGCGATACGCCAAGAACCCTATCGGAACAGTATCTTAATCGGCGCTAATAAAGGAGATCCAGTTGCTCAGGTTCACCAACTATTTTTATCGCCTCTGGGCCGATACGCCGATACTTTACCTGATATCGCGTTGAATTAACGCCCGTAACAAGATTATCCAAATCCGTATAGGCGACGCGGACCGATCTATTTTTCGCCCACGCCGGCAAAGAGGCGATAGAGTAGTTAAATATAATGACGCCGGCGCCGTTACTCTCCGGCGTTATGCTCTCTATCTCTTTAACCATAATTCGGCCGTAGCAAAAATCGCCATGTTTTTTCAACTCCTTTAGCCCGGCCGGCGTGGGTTCCCATACCTTTTTATCGCCTGAAAAACGGGATTTTATCAGCCCGGCGTCCACCAATGACTCCATTTTTCCATTAATCCAGCTGGCGCTTACGCCGCTCCTGTCGATGGCAACCGGCCAGCGGCGCTCTCCCAGGCAGAGGGCCGGTTGCCTATCCAGAGCCGTCTGGATTTTTTTTATATATTTATCCACCGGCGTCGATTGCGCATAACCGCAAAAGGGAACGAGCATCGCTAAAAAAATAAAAAATTTCATTTCCGACCTGCAAAATTCAATTCGGCAAAAGCATCATCTACGCTGCTATATTTCCGGGCGGTAACATAAGCATGGATATAATCCCAAAAATAGGCGGAGACGCCGGGATCGTCAGTGTTGGCCTTAAGCTCATAGCGAACTAATTTTACCGGCAGCGCATCCGATACATCTTCCCCGGTTCGCTTATCCATAACCTTGTTGGCGCTCACCATATAATAGCGGCCGTTCTCTTTATATAACCGATAGTCTATGATTTTTATCACCGACGCCGATAGCGAGAAATCGCCCCAGGTGAACCCTTCGCCATCAGGAATAGGAACGATATTATAATTTCCCTCCCTGTCCTTGATGAAAATAGTCAGGGTATTAACAGGATGGGAGGTGTTATTATCAAACACCGCGCGTAATAGCAGGTCATCCGTCCCGTCCCCGTTTAAATCAATGCGGTTTACCCCATCGCGGAGCAAAACGTGCGTTTGTTCTCCGGCGCAGACGCCCAAAGAGAACATCGTCAATAAGACGATCGGGATGCTATTATTTTTCAATCGACCCGCTCCGAACCAGCCTAAACCCGATATCGGGCATGATAAAGCCTGAACTGTGGCTGTCGCAGCTGGCTAACGTTGTAGCGCGAGAAAGATAACTTCCGCCGCAAAAGTAATACATTTTAATGTTATCGATCTCGTCGCTGTCATAAACCCATTCGGAAACATTGCCGCTCATATCATAGAGCCCCAAAGCATTCGGCGATAATTGTCCAACCCTTTGCGTACCAAAATCATGGCGATTGAAATCCGGGTACCAGGCAACCTTTTTTTCATTATTGCCGCCGGAGTAGCGATCGCCATAATGTCCCGAATCAAGCGCCGGCGTTCCCCCTCTGGCGGCGACGTGCCATTCGCTCAACGTCGGCAAACGGTATCCATTGGCCTGCTCATTGACATGAATCGTTATATTTTTAGCATTAATACGCAGGGGTTCATTTTTCTCCGTCCGATAGACCGGCGTCAGATGTAATGATTCGCTTAGCGCATTGGCGAAAATAACCGCATCCAGCCACTCTATATTGGTTACCGGATGTTTACCGCCATCTTTTTCCGGCGGCAGACAATCTTCATAGGTCGCGCCGTTGCAACCGTTATTAAAATCATAACCATTCAATACGGCCCATTGATATATTTTCTGATAAAACGCGTAGGTCACTTCCGTCTGCATAATGTAAAAAGACGTTAACGTTACATTAGTGTGCGCGCGATAGTCCCGATCGCCAAAAACGTCGCCGACATAAAAATCACCGCCTTTGACCGGCTTTTCTCTTATATCGGATGATGAATACGCGTCAAAAGCGCAAATGACGCCCAAGAGTAAAAAAATATAACGCACGCGATCTCCCGTAGTGTTCAAAATATATACGCCAAATAATTCAAGTTGCCTGTTCGTTGGCTTTCCTGCGACTCGAAGTATGACGAGTATAGGCATATGCCTACCGGCCCTAAACTCTTATGACGCCGCCGATATCAGTCGGCAAGGTAGCCATTATTTCCGAGTCTGATTATTTCCTGCGAATTAGCATAGACCATGCTGCGAACACGTCCGGACCTTTCGCCGCAAGCGTATTGAGGATACGCAGACTGCTTAATTTTACCGCCAGACGAACGTTGCAACCTAGACTTGATAGAGCGAAGCAGACGGCGGGAAATACGGAAGAGGGCGATCGCCGATCACGCCGCGCCATGCGAAAACGCGGCGTCACAGCCAGACCAAAATGTTTATTTACCCGCCAGCTCGGTGGTGCGCCTTACCGCCGCCAGCACGCTGCGCTGCAGCCCGGCGGCAAAATCGCTGTCGTTCAACGCATATAGCCCGTTCATCCCCACCCCGGCCGGAGAGTTGTTGATATCCATCAGCTGACGCGGATGCTTGCCGCTGATATTGAGCATCGCCACCGCGCCCACCAGGTTTTCATAGGCGATCTGGGTCGCCTGCGGACGGGGCATCCCGGCCAGCACGCCGGCGTCAATCAACGACTCAAGGAAGTAGTACACGTAGTTCGGGCCGGCCACGCCGTAGCCGGTGAAGATATCCAGCAGCCGCTCTTCCACCAGCATCACTTTGCCGAAGCTTTCCAAAAACGCCCGCAGCGGCGCTTCCTCGACGTAGGCGTTCAGCACCGCGCCGCTGTAGCCATAGCCGGTATCGGTCAGGGTGTTCGGGATCACGCGGGCAATGGGGCGCGCGTCGCCCAGTTGTTCGGTCAGGGTGGCGATCGTCACCCCGGCGATAATGGAAATCACCGTCGCCTGCGGCGACGCATGCCGGCGGATACGGGCGGACACCGACGCGATATCGTCCTGCGGGCGCACCCCCATCACAATATAATCGGCCGCCGCCAGCGCCGCCTCGCCGCGCAGGCCGGAGGTCAGTTGGTAACGCGCTTCCAGCGCGGCGATTCTCTCCGCGTCGATATCATCCAGCGTAATCGCGTCGCGCGACAGCTTGCCGTTGTTCAGCGCCGCCCGAATAATGGCTTCCGCCATCTGTCCTGCCCCGATAAAATGAATCTGACTCATGATCTTCTCTCCAAATACTTAGCGTTCAACTGCTGCTGGAACCAGCTTGGTATAAATAAAAAAACAGGGCGGCGGAACGAATGCCGATCGTTTAAGCATCGAGATACACGGGGCGACCACCGGGGGGAGGCGTCCCTACGGGAACCTCCCCCCGGTGTTTCCCCTAAAAATCGGCTTAAGTGACCCGCATTCGGCGGCTGAACGCTCTTCCGCGCCGCGTTGTGTGCGGACGGCACAAATATCGGGTTTACGTCATTTTGCCGAAATAGATACGCGCCAGCCCCTCTTTCGTCACCGCAATCGCATGTTCCGCGCTCAGCGAAACGTGTTTTTCCATCAGCGGAATGCCTTTTTCCACATCGCGCCGGCGCAACGCGTCGATAATGCCGACGTGTTCGTCATAGGCATTATTGCGCCGGCTGGGCGTTTCCAAATCGATGCGGCGGAAAAAACGGATTAGCGAATTCAGGCTATCAAGGGTGTCGTACAGCCGTCCATTGCGGGCGATACGGGCGATCGACATATGGAAGGCTTCATCGTCTTCGGCGACTTTGGTCCAGTCCGTAATGGTGGCGGGATCGGGCAAATCGCGGCAGCTCTGCTCCCAGATTTCCGCCGTCTGGTTAATCTCTTCATCGCTGGCGCGCCGGCAGGCAAAGCGGAACGCCGCTTGTTCAATCACCGCCCGCATCTCATACAGCTCGCGTACGCCTTCCGGCGTAATATCCCGGGAATAAAAACCGCGGTTGGGCACGAAGCTCATAAAGCCATCCTGAGCCAGACGGTTCAGCGCCTCGCGCACCGGCGTGCGAGATACCCCCAGCCGGTTGGCCAGTTCGACCTCGTTAATACGCTCGCCGGGCCTAAAGTGATAATCTATCGCCAGAGTTTTCACCACTTCATACACTTTTTCCACGCTATCGGCGCTGCGCACTGTTTTCTGACTCACCGGCACGCTATTTCCTCATTGATGGCTGATGATTAATAATCGGGACCGTCCCTAAAAAACATGATTTAAATTGATAGCATGCCTGGATATATAACACAATCGGGATGTGCATACACTTCTATCCACACATTGCCGCCAGCGGAAGCCAATATAAAATCCGCATCCCTTCGCCTGAGTAATATATTATTTTCTTATATATTTATAATAAAAAGGCCATTGCACTAAAACGGTTCTTCTGCACCAAAAAAAAGCAGAGTGCCGCCGTTTTTGATAATTTATTCCATCCGATTATTAGATATTTCTTTTCCGTATAAATCTTTTAACCACGCGCTCATCACGCCAGGATATTTATATAATCCATTGTTATACATACGAATAGCTCAACATTTTGCAATAACGCCGCTCCCCATCGGCCCTAGGGCCGCGCTTTTTTACCCTGTCTGGCATAGCAATTGCTGAATACTTTCGGCAAAGTGTATTCACTTAATCATTCACTATGTTATTCACTTTTTCGGTGAGTAAGAACAGCAAGACTTTACGTCCTGCCGAATAGCGACAATTACGCGGCGATGCCGACGGGGATATACCCTAAATAATTCGAGTTGCAGGAAAGCCAACGCATAGGCAGCTTGAAGTATGACGGGGATAAAGAGGTTAACCATAACTCCGCCCGCATTTACCCTAACCAGGAGATTCAGTATGACCTTACGTATTCGTCATGTTTTTTTGGCTTCGGCGTTGTTAGGCGGCACATTTTTAGGCGCCTCGCTATCCGCTAAAGCGGATGTCACGGTGGGAGCGATTCTGCCGCTAACCGGCGTCAGCGCCACCATTGGCGAAGATATGCGCCGGGGCATCGCGCTGGCCGTGGAACAGGTCAACGAACACGGCGGCGTCAACGGGCAAAAGCTGGCGGTGATGATTGAAGACTCCGCCGGCAGCCCGGTCACCGCGTTGGATGCGGCGCGCAAACTGACCCAGGTCAACCGAGTGCCGCTGGTGATCGGCGAGTTCTCCTCCAGCGTCACCATTCCCGTCGGGCAATATCTGGTGAAAAATCAGCGGGTGCATATCAATATCACCTCCTCCAGCACCGATATGCGCAAGGTCGGCAAATACTCCTACAGCGTGATCGGGCTGGCCGATCTGGCGACCAAATTCTCCGCTCAGGACGTCTACGCCATGGGTTACCGCAAGGTGGCGTTTATCGCGCCTAACGGCGCCTACGGCCAAAGTATGCTGGATCAGTTCAGCAAGGACTTTCAGGGACTGGGCGGCAAAGTGGTCGCCAAAATGCTCTACACCGGCGGCCAATCCTCCTACCGCCGCGAGCTGGGCCAGCTTTCGCGCATCAAGCCGGACGCCTATGTCTATACCACCTACGGCCAGGATGCGGTGGTGCTCAATCGCGAATCCTATGAATTGGGGCTGAATCAAACGCCCTGGTACGCCATGTACCTGACCATGAGCACGGCCAACACCCCGGCGCAATACATCGAAGGCAGAATGGGGATGGAGGTCGCCAGCACCGGCGATGAGGGCCAGGGATACATCGATATGTTCCGCAAACGCTACGGCGCCGACCCGCAATCCGCCTACAGCAGCTATGCCTACGACAGCGTCACGCTGGCCGCCGCGGCGATCAATAAAGCCGGCTCGGCCGACCCCGCCGCGCTGCAAGCGGCCATGCAAAGCGTCGCGCCGCACTTCGACGGCGTAACCGGCCCGCTGAATCTGGATGCCGACAATCTGCGTCAAACGCAGCCTTATAAAAAGGTCAAAGTGGTCGACGGTGCCCAGGTGCTTCGCTAAGCCGTGGGGGATTCGCCCACAAGAAGTTCGTTTCCTTGCAGGAAGGCACTATGTTTCAGTTCATCCTTGATACATTACTCCGCACCGCCGAACTGTCGCTGATAGCCGTGGGCCTCAGCCTGGTCTACGGGCTGGTGCGGTTCGCCAACGTCGCGCATGTGCAGTACGCCATGGTGGGGTCATTTATGACGCTCGCCCTGCTGCGGCTCGGATGCCCGTTTCTCTTGGCGATCCTGGCGGCCGCCGCGCTGTGCGGGATTATGGCGGTCTTATTGCACCATTGGATCTTCCGACGTCTGGCTCAGGCCGGCCCGGCAAACGCCATGATCGGATCGCTGGCGATGTCGATGATCCTGATCGCGCTGATTCTCGGCGGCGTCGGATCGTCGCCGCAGAGCTATGACCTGCCGCTCAGCCCGATGCTGTCGCTGGCCGGCAGCCATATCTCCCGCAATCAGCTCTGGTCCGCCGCGGTGACCTTTCTGCTGCTGATCGGCTTTTGCGCCCTGCTCTTCTACTCCGCGCTGGGGCGCTCGATTCGGGCGCTGGCCAGCAACCGCGATTTGGCCGCCGCCTCCGGGCTGAATGCCGACGCGCTGGTGCATATCGTCAACTTTATCGCCGGCGCGCTGGCCGGGCTGGGAGGCTCGATGCTGGCGATGAATGCCAGCGCCTATTTCAACCAGGGCAACGACCTGCTGCTGCCGGTGCTGGCCGCCGCCATTCTGGGCGGATTGGGCAATCCGATGGGCGCGGTGCTCGGCGCTCTGCTGATCGCCGCCACCGAAACGCTGGTCACCAATCTCGATTTCGGCTGGCTGTTCGGCGGCGAACTGATCTTTATTCCCGTGACCTACATCAACGCCGCCTCATTCGTGATTCTGCTGCTGGCGCTGCTGCTGCGTCCTTACGGCCTGTTTAACCGGGAGGTGCGCCGTGTCTGACTTTCTGCTCCATCTTATCAGCATCACCGGTATCTATGCCCTGATCGCCCTGGCGTTGAATATTCAGGCGGGTTACGCCGGGCTGCTGAACTTCGGCCATATCGCCTTTGTCGGCATCGGCGCCTACTCCGCCGGTATCGGCACGCAGCTCGGCCTCTCCTTTATCACCGCTTCCGCCGTCGGCATGGCGCTATCCATGCTGATCGGCGCCGGTATGGCGATGCTCGGCCGCCAGTTGGCCGCCGACTACTGGGGGATCGCCACGCTGGCGGTGGCCGAAATCATCCGCACCATAGCCATCAATGAGGATTGGCTGACCGGCGGCGCCCAGGGACTGGGCAACATCGTCCCGTCCTGGACGACCGGCTCCCAGCAGCAGGACGGCGCGATCTTTGCCGCGGCGATCCTGCTGGCCGTGGCGTTAATCGCCCTGCTCTCGCTGCGCTTGGGCAAAAGCCGCTTTGGCCGGGCGCTGCGGCTGATGCGCGAACAGCCTCAATTGGCGACCTGCATGGGGTATCATCTGCAGTGGCTTAAGTGCCGTACGCTGATGTGCAGCGCCGCCATCGCCGCCGGCGCGGGCGTCATGCTGGCGTACTACACCAGCTACGTTAGCCCCGATTATCTGCTCTCTTCGGAAACCTTTCTGATCTGGAGCATGGTCATGATCGGCGGGATCGGCAACGTGGCCGGCGTATTGCTGGGCGTGCTGCTGGTGGAGTGCCTCTATACCTTTATCCCCTTCGCCAAAGATATCTTTAATATCAGCTCCGACGTTACCGGCGCGCTGCGTCTGGGCGCCGTCGGCGTCATTCTGCTGGGCTGCCTGTTGGGGAGAGCCGGCGGCCTGTTGCCTGAACGGCTAAGGAGAATCGCGCCATGACACCACTGATGCAGGTCGATGCCGTCAGTAAAGCTTTCGGCGGCAACCGGGTGCTGGAAGGCGTGACCTTCACCCTGCGCCGGGGAGAAATTCTCGGATTGCTGGGCCCCAACGGGTCGGGCAAAAGCACGCTGCTTAACGCCATCTCCGGTTTTACCCCGATTGACGGAGGATCTATTCTGGCGGACGGACGGCGCATCGACAGGCTCCCTCCCCACCGCATCATCAAAGCCGGCGTGGCGCGCACCTTTCAACTTCCGGCCATGCCGGAAAAAATGAGCGTCATGGAGGTGGTGATGGCGGCCGGAACCCGGCATCACGGGTTCTGGAGCAGCCTGTTGTCTCTCCCCGCCGCCCGTCGGGCCGAATGGGAAGATAAGCGCAAAGCCCAGGCGCTGCTTGATGAGCTACTGCTGACCCCGGTGCGCGACCTGCCCGCCGCCGCGCTATCCGGCGGGCAGAAAAAACTGCTGGGCATCGCCTGCGCGCTGATGGGCGAGCCGCAAATCCTGATGCTGGACGAACCGATGGCGGGCGTGCACCCCAATCTGCGGCGCGACATTGTCGATACGCTGCTGCGTCTGCGGCACAACGGGCTGTCGCTGATCATTATCGAACACGATATGCATTTCATTCGCGAACTTTGCCAGCGCTGCATTGTGCTGGACAGGGGCAAGATCGTCGCCGACTGCCAACCCGATGAGCTGGCCGATAACCAACAGGTGCTGGACGCCTATCTTGGCCGCAGCACGCCGCTTTCATTACAGGAGGCCGTATGATCGCGCTGCACGATGTGATTGCCGGCTACACGCCCGGCATCGATATTCTGCAGGGAATCTCCCTGCAGGTTGATAACGCGGAGATCGTCACGCTGCTCGGCCCGAACGGCTGCGGCAAATCCACCTTGCTTAAATGTATCGCCGGCTACCTGCGTCCGCGCCGCGGCCGGATCCTATTGAACGAGCGGGATGTCGGCCAGATCCCTATTCACCGTAAGGTACGCGAATGCTCGCTGGGGTTCGTGCCGCAAACCGATAACGTTTTTAACAACCTGACCATCAAGGAAAATTTGCAGACCGGCGGGCAATTCCTGCCGGACGCCCAGCGCCGTCAACGGATGGAGGAGCTGTGCGAACGCTACCCGCTATTACGCAAAAAATGGCGCGCCATGGCCTCGGCGCTCTCCGGCGGGGAGCGGCAGATACTGGCGTTGACCCGCGCCCTGATGCCGAAACCCACGACGCTGCTGTTGGATGAACCCTCCGCGGGACTGTCGCCCAAGATGCTCTCCGACGTATTCGCGGCGATCCAGGATATCCGGCGGCAGGAGCAGGTGGCGATCCTGATGGTGGAACAGAACGCCATGGAGGCGCTGCATATCTCAGACCGCGCCTACGTGCTGGCGCTGGGCAAGGTGGCCCTTACCGGCAAAGCCGGCGAGCTGCTCGACGATCCGCGCATGCGCGAGCTCTATCTGGGCGGGCGGCCTGACGCCGCCTCGCCATCGCCATAAAGCCCCTACGGTCATCCCCGACGCGCGCCTCGTCTATCCCCCGGCGCATTTCCCGCCATCCCCGCGACAATAGGCGGGGATCGGCTTCCAGCGCCCGAAACCGCCGCGGCCGCCGCATAAACGCGGCCAAGAGCCGCCGGCATGACGAGGGAACCCGGATCCGGCTTAACCCGCGGTCGCCGGTTTTTTCTCATCGGCGGGATAGTGAAACGAGAAAGCGAAGATAACCGCCAGCACCAGCGCATAGGCGGCGAACACCAGCCAGATGCCATGCCAATCTTTCACCCCGTCGCGGGTAAAGTAATCCACCACCATGCCGCTGCCGATAGCGCCGACATAGGCGCCCAATCCGTTCACCATCGTCATAAACAGGCCTTGAGCGCTGGCGCGAATATGCGGGCTGGACTCTTTTTCGACAAAAATCGAACCGGAGATATTAAAGAAATCAAAGGCGCAGCCGTAGACGATCATCGAAAGCACCAGCAGCATAAAGCCCAGTCCCGACGGGCTTCCCCAGGCAAAAAAGGCGAAACGCAGCGTCCAGGCGATCATACTGATCAGCATCACTCTTTTGATGCCGTAGCGCTGTAAAAAGAACGGGATCGTGAGGATGAAAAAGACTTCCGCGATCTGCGATAAGGAAAGCAGCACCGACGGATACTTCACGGCGAAACTGTCCTGATACAGCGCATTTCTGGCGAAATCATGCAGGTAAGGATTGCCGAACGTGTTGGTGATCTGTAGCGCCGCGCCGAGCAGCATGGCGAACAGCAGAAACAGCGCCATGCGCCGCTGGCGGAAAAGCACCAGCGCGTCCAGACCCAGCATACTGAACCAGCTCGCCCCTTTCTTCGCCCGCGTGGTGGAGCAGGCCGGCAGCGTCAGCGAATAAAGCCCCAAAACCAGAGACACCGCCGCGGCCAGATACAGCTGCAGGTTGCTGAGCTCCAGTTTGCTAAAGCTGATGATCCACATGGCGCAAATAAAGCCGACTGTGCCGTAAACCCGAATCGGCGGGTAATCCTTCGTCGAATCAAGGCCATGTTTTTCCAAACAAAAATAGCAAATGGCGTTGGTCAGCGCCAGCGTCGGCATATAGAGCATGGCGTAAACCAGTATCACCCAGAACATCGCGGAAGAGGTGGAAACCTGAGCGGCGGTCAGCAGCGCCAGCGCGCCCAGCAGGTGACAGAAACCGTGAAGCCGGTTGGCTTTGATCCAGCGATCGGCCACGATGCCCGCCAGGCTGGGCATAAACAGCGAGGCGATGCCTTTGGCGCTGTAAACCAGTCCGACCTCCAGCCCGCTGAAATGCAGCGTGTTGATCATGTAGGAACCCAGCGTCGTCAGCCAGCACCCCCAGATAAAAACTGCATAAAAACAATAACTTTCAAACGTAATGTTATCGACATGACACTTACCATAGTAATAAAAAAACGCCGTCTGCGGCGGCCTGAAAGGCGGCGGGCGGAAACGCGTCCGCCCCAGACCGCAGGAGCATTACGCCTCCGGCAAGGAGGCGAAGAAGCGCCGAATCAGCAGGGTGAAATCTTCCGCCGCCATGGCGGCGCAGCGCAGAGTCTGCTCATGGGACAACGGCGTATCCGACAGACCTTCGGCATAGTTGGTGATCGCCGCCACCGCCAGCACTTTTAAACCGCAGTGGCGGGCCGACAACACTTCCGGCACGATCGACATCCCCACTACATCGCAGCCCAGGATCTGCATCATGCGGATCTCCGCCGGGGTTTCGAAGTTGGGGCCGGTATAAGCGGCAAAAACGCCCTCCGCCAGCTCGATGCCGGACTGCGCCGCCACGCCAGCCAAACGATTGCGCAGATCGCGATCGTAAGCATTCGCCAGGCTGAAAAAGCGCGGGCCGAAACGCTCGTCGTTTTCACCCACCATCGGCGATTCCGGCATAAAGTTGATGTGATCGCTGAGCGCCACCAGACGACCGGGGCCGACGGACGGCCGCAAAGACCCGGCGGCATTGGTGGCGAAAAGGAACTCGCAGCCGAGCAATTTAAAGGTATAAATCGGGGTCGTCATTATCTTCATTCCCCGCCCTTCATAAAAGTGTCCCCGGCCTTTCATCACCAGTACCGGCACGCCTTCGAGGTATCCGGCCACCAGCTGACCGGCGTGCCCGACCACGCCGCTGACCGGGAAACCAGGGAGCTCATCGTAATCGATAACAACGGCGTCCGTCATGGTATCGGCCAACTCGCCCAGGCCGGAGCCAAGAATTAAGGCGGCGCGAGGTTGCAGATCGGCGATTTTACCGCGGATAATATCGGCCGCGGTGAAAGCATCATTTTGATTAAACATGGTTATTTCCGGTCAAAGAGTGAGGGATTTTATCTTACTGGGTAATAACCGGCAGGAACTAATACAATATCGGCGGCACATTTATTGCCTGTCTCTATAAATAGCCATCGATACATCGCCGCGAACGACACCGCGCCGGCCCCAGGAGAAAATAACCATGAAAGGGCAACACGCAATAAAATTTGACCTTGGTCCGATAAACTTCCGTCTGCTGCACTATTTTCGCATCGTGGCCGAAGAGATGAACTTTACCCAGGCCGCGCGCCGGCTCAACATGTCGCAGCCGCCGCTAAGCAAACATATCAAAGAGCTGGAAGATCATCTGGGAGTGAAGCTGTTTCTGCGCACGACGCGCACCATGTCCCTGACCCCGGCGGGCGGTAAGCTGCTGAGCTGCGTAGAGCAGATGATAGATCAGGCCCATATTTCGCTGCGCGAGGTTCAGCAACTGGGACGCGGAGAGGCGGGACATATGGTGGTAGGCGTCGTCGGGACGTCGGTGTGGGGGGCGCTGATGCAGACCCTGCAACAGTTCACCCGGCGTTTTAAACACGCCACCTGGTCGCTGAACGAACTGACGCCGGTCGAACAGCTGACGGCGCTGCGCCAACGCCGTATCGATATCGCCGTATGGCGAGAGGCGGCGAGTCAGCCCCTGCCGGATATGGCATGCCAGCTGCTGGCGCGCGAAGATTTTGCGGTCGCGCTGCCGCAGCGGCATCCGCTGGCCGACGGCGAGCCGCTCCCCTTTGAAGTCTTAAAGCGCGAGTCCTTTATCGTTCTGCCGTCGCAGGAAAGAAACCTGGGGCTGCAGGTGCGCAACCTGTGCCTGAAATACGGTTTTTCACCGACGATCGCCCATCAGGTGAATGAACCGCAGACCGCGCTGGCCTTGGTCGCCGAAGGGTACGGCATCACCCTGCTGCCGGTCAGCTACGGCCGAATAACCTGGCCGGGCGTACGCTTCTGCCCGCTGCTCGACCCGCCGTCGGCGGATCTGTACGCGATATACGATCCCTGCGCCACGCCGCCTTTGGTACAAGCGTTTCTGCAGATGACGCGCCAGCGGCTAGCCGCTGAATAAGGCCGGCGGCGGAGTCGACATCTTGCCGTTCATGCCCTTAGCCGCCCCCGCGCTAATCGGCCTCAGACGGTTGATAAAGTTAGAGATTACTCGCCCCGTTGGCGGGGCCCGCCCTTCGGGCCAACGCAAGCGTTGTGCCATGGCACGTCACAAAAATACCGGTCATACGACGATAAATCACGCCCAGCGCCACGGGTAATGACGCGCCGAACGCTTCCGTTGCGAATAATTATCAGACTGTTGAACAACAAAATTGCCCGCTATGTTATGCTCATGGCGAGAGATGAAATACCGATAACCGTACGTTGTTTGTAGATACTCCTGCTCTATGGATTCTGGCAAATCACGTTCTGACGCTTAATTTCACCATTTGCAACCGGCTTACAAAGGCGCGTCCTGCACACCATGGAAACCTGGAAACTCAATTTATTCGCTGCATGGCTGGGGTGTTTTTTTACCGGCTTGGCCATGAGCCAGATATTGCCCTTTCTACCGCTGTACATCGAGCAACTCGGCGTACGCTCGCACGAATCATTGAGCCTCTGGTCCGGCGTTATTTTCAGTTCCTCATTTCTGGTTTCCGCGATTGTCGCGCCGCTATGGGGAAGCCTGGCCGACCGCAAAGGGCGTAAGCTGATGCTGCTGCGCGCGGCGCTGGGGATGTCCATCGTCATGGCGCTGCAAGGCCTTGCCACCAATGTATGGCAGCTGTTCATTTTACGCTCCATGATGGGGCTGACGTCGGGGTTCATCCCCAATGCGATGGCGCTGATCGCCTCGCAGGTGCCGCGGGAAAAGAGCGGATGGGCGCTGGGGACGTTATCCACCGGCCAAATTTCCGGGGTCATCCTCGGCCCGTTATTCGGCGGATTTATGGCCGACTACATTGGGCTGCGGATCGTCTTTTTCGTTACCGCCGGGATGCTGTTCATCAGCTTTTTGATTACGCTGTTCGCCATTAAGGAAAACGCCATCAAAATCAGCAAGGCCAACCGATTGAGCGGTAAAGCGGTGTTTACTTCCCTGCCCTATCCTATGCTGATCGTGAGCCTGTTCGTCACCACCATGATGATTCAGCTGTCGAACGCCTCCATCAATCCCATTCTGACGCTATTCATCCGCGACCTGGCGCCCGATAGCAATAATATTGCGTTTATCAGCGGGGTCATCGCCGCCGTTCCCGGCGTATCGGCGCTGATGGCCGCGCCTCGGCTCGGTCGCCTGGGCGATCGCATCGGCGCGCACCGCATTCTGATCGCCGCGCTGGCGTCAAGCGCTCTGCTGTTCTGGGTGATGTCGGTGATTCAAACGCCGACCCAGCTCGGCATACTGCGGTTTATGCTGGGCTTTGCCGACGGCGCGCTGATGCCCGCGGTCCAGGCGCTGCTGGTAAAATACAGCAGCCAGCAGGTTACCGGGCGCATCTTCGGCTACAATCAATCGTTTATGTATCTAGGCAACGTCGTCGGTCCGCTGATTGGCTCCGGCGTATCCGCCATAGCCGGTTTCCGCTGGGTCTTTATCACCACCGCGTTTCTGGTGTTGTGCAACGCCATCCAGATCGCGCTAAGCTTTCGGCGGATACCTAAAAAAACCTGAACCGATCCGGCTGTCGCCCGGAACAGCGGATTCCGATCAATATCCGCCCGTTCTCCGGTCGCGCGGCGGCATCGTGTCTGTCACGCAAATGACACGCCCGTTCTTTAAGCTCCGGTGATTTTCATAATCAACTCAGCCTTGACCTCCCAACGAATACCCACAGGAGTAAATACGATGAAACAGCATGTATTGCCGCTATTGCTAGCCGGCCTGATTCCTTTAAACGCGCTGGCCGACGGCGAGCAAGTCACCCGCTACGTGGTCTCCTTTCCCAAAGGAGACCACGTCGCTTATCAGGGAAAGTTCGCCGGTAACTTTCCCAACGGTTTGCCGGTAGGGATCGGTTCCGGCCTCTATTTCGTCGGCAAACAGGGCGACGACCTGCTGTTTACCACGCTGACCGATCGCGGACCCAACGCCGATGCGCCGCTGGCGGGCGATAAAGAAGCCAAGATCTTCGCCAATCCCGATTTCACCCCGCTGGTTATGGACATCAAGGTCAGCGCCGGCGCCGCGCAGGCAACTAATCCGCGCGCGTTGCATGACGAACAGGGCCCGATCGACGGCCTGCCGCTACCGGATGATTTGATTGGCTCCACCAATGAAGTGGCGCTAAATGATGCGTTGCTCCCGCTGAAAAGCAGTAAACGCGGCCTGGATACCGAAGGGATCGCGCCGGACGGTAAGGGCGGGTTCTGGCTGTGCGATGAATACGGCCCGTTTCTGATCCATATCGATGCGCAAGGAAAAATCCTGCAAAAATTCGGCCCGACGCCTATTGGCGGCGAACAGTCCGTCGCCACCGGTCTACCCAATATCATCAAATGGCGTCAGCCCAATCGCGGCTTCGAGGGGTTGACCAGACTGCCGGACGGCAACCTGGTCATGGCGGTGCAGAGCACGCTGGATATCGATAACAAAAGCAAGAACAAAGCGCGGTTCACGCGTCTGGTCATTTTTAACCCGGAAAACGGCGCCAGCCGTATGGTGGGCTACCCCATCAATGTCGACAGCTACAAGAAAGCCAAAGACGCCAAAATCGGCGATATCGTCGCTTTGGATAATCAACGCATTTTGCTGGTCGAACAGGGCAAAGATAAAGACAAGCAAATGCAGAACCGCATCTATCTGGTGGACCTGAGCCAAGCCACCGATCTGACGCCGTTTGACGCCGACGGGAAATCGCCCGAATTTGACGACGGCGAACGCTTGGAAAAACGCGGTATCCGCCTGGCGCAAAAACAGGAATTGGTGGATCTGCGCAAGCTGGGCTGGCGGCAAGAAAAAGTCGAAGGTCTGGCAATCGTCGATAAACAGACGCTGGCGATCGTCAACGATAACGACTTCGGCCTGCGCGCCATACTGAAATCCCCGGTGAAAGCCAAAGACAAGGCGGACGATTATCAGGTCGGCGCGGACGGTAAACTGACGCGCGACGGCCAGGCCACCGACGCCTCGCTGGAAATCGTGCCGCTGCAAAAACCAGAGTCTGATAACGAACTGTGGCTGATCAAACTGGCGCGGCCGCTGCAGTAACCGCTTAAAATATCGGTCATTATTTTGCCATACGACAGGCGGCCGGCGCCCTTCAGGCATCCCGGTCGCTGTTAACGCAATATTGTTGATAGGCTAAAATCGTGATCCAAACCGCATTTTTTAGCAATGGCTGTTAATAGCGGCTTGCTTTATATACGGACTTTCTATAACGGCCGCAATCCACTGGTGGCGACTTTCCGCCAGCAGTAGGATCGGGACGATTTTTTATCGTCAAACGAAGGAGGTTACTATGTATAAGGCGTATGACAGATATAGAAATCCGCTCGATGCCGGTTACCGCGTGATGCAAAACGACTCTCGCCTGGTCGGCACCATCGCGGCTATTCACGCGGAAAACCTGAAACGTGAAGACATTCGCCGCGCGAAATGCGTTGAGCTTAAAGGCGTTAAAGAGTATTTCGCGCCGCAAGAGTTGATGTGTCTTAGCCGCGCCTGATTTTAGCTACGCGCCGCTTTTCTATACCCTGCATATTTCGGGTTGCGGGACAAAACGCCAAACGCGTTTTTAAACGCCGGCGGCGGCTCCGCGAAGGGGCGAGCCCCGCTGACGAGCGGTAATCAAGCCGACCTTGAAGTATGACGACTATCGCGCGCGTTGCTATTATTGACGGCCTTACCCACGCATCACTTTGTTATTTCGGGCGTCGTTCCGTCGCCCGATATTGAAGTCGCCCGGCCTTTCTCTATTTGACTCCTGCGCGCTATTCCCTCAAACCTGCTCGAACCAGTCGCTGTTCTGCTGCGCAATCGGCGTGATCGAATAGATCATCTCCTGCAAATGATCGCGAATCGCTTTTTCCGCCGCATCGGGATCGCGGTTTTTCAGCCCGGCGAAGATAAGGTAATGCTGCTGAATCAGACTCGGCGGCGGGGAAACCTGGCTTAGGCTGAGGAAACGCACCCTGTCCATCGTCGCTTTAATCGATTCGATGGTCTCCCACGCCAGCGGACAGCGGGCGATCTGCGTCAGATACTGGTGAAAGCTGTCATCGAGGCTGAGGAATTCTCGCACCTGCTCATTCTGCGCGGCCAGCTCCTGACGGCGTAAGTTATGCTCCAACATCAAGAGCTGCTCATCGGTAACCATCTCGGCGGCGCGGCGAACAATAGCGCACTCCAGCGCCTGCCGGATAAAACGGGCATCCGCCACCCGCTGCTCGGAAATCTTCATCACAAACGTGCCGCGCTGCGGCAAAATCTGCACCAGCCCGGCCTCAGCCAGCTTGATAAAGGCCTCTCTTACCGGCTGACGGGAAACCTCAAAACGCGTGGAAATTTCTTTTTCGGACAGCAGCTTACCCGGCGGAATATTGCATTCCACGATATCTTTGCGCAGTACGCGATAAATTTGCTGGTTGACTGGCTCGCTGTTATTGATTTGAAAAGAGGTGTCCATGCCGCCGCGCTTACCCGAGAAATTTACCGCGTATGATACACGCTTAGCGCGACGAGTGTCATTGTTACGACACGCCTGTCGTGGCGAGATGGCGGGAGGCGGAGCGAAGGGCCGTAAGCGCGCCTCCGGCTCCGCGCCACCGCCTATCGCCAACGCGTTCAGCGGCCGCCGCGCGTTTCAGCCTACCAAATCGTCGCATTCAGCGTCCCCTTAACCCCCTTCGCCAACAGCGACAGATAGTTCCGCGTCACCGCATCCACAAAAACGGTATTCTGCGGTAAATCCTCGCCGAAAATCGCCGTCAGCGTCAGCAGCGCCGTCACCCGGCTTGCCCCTTCCGCGCTGTCTCGCACCGTATCGGCGATCGACGCCTTCAGCGGATCGCTGATCTCGATCGGCCGCCCCTGTTCATCAACGCCGCCGACATAGCGCATCCACCCGGCGACGCCGAGCGCCAGCGCATCGAAACGGCTACCGCGCGCCAGATGCCAGCGGATGGAGTCCAGCATCCGCTGCGGCAGTTTTTGCGATCCGTCCATCGCAATCTGCCAGGTGCGGTGTTTTAACGCGCGGTTGCGATAGCGATCCAGCAACGCATCCGCATAGGCGGCCAGATCGACCCCCTGCGTACGCAGCGTCGGCGCCTGCTCGCGCAGCATCAGGTGATGCGCCGCCGCGACCAGCGTGCGGTCCTGCATGCATTCGCTGATGTGCTGATAGCCGGTAAGGTAACCCAGGTACGCCAGAAACGAGTGGCTGCCGTTCAGCATACGCAGCTTCATCTCCTCAAACGGCAGCACATCCCGCACCAGCTCCGCCCCGGCCTTTTCCCATGCGGGACGGCCGCTGACAAAGTTGTCTTCAATCACCCACTGAAAGAAGGGCTCGCAGGCGACGCCGGCCGGATCGGCCACGCCCAGCCGCGCCTCAATCGTTTGCAGCGTCTCCGGCGTAATCGCCGGAACAATACGGTCTACCATGGTAGACGGAAAGGTAACGTGCCGCTCAATCCAGCGCGCCAGTTCGACATCCTGCCGTTCGGCCAGCTGTACGATAACGTTGCGCGTTACCCGTCCGTTCTCCGGCATATTGTCGCAGGACATTACGCTGAATGCCGGCAGCCGGCGCTCCCGTCTGCGTTTGATGGCGGCCAGGATCACGCCGGGCAGGGAGCGCGGCTCCGCGGGCGCCGCCAGATCGTGGCGAATCAGCGGGTGTTCGGTATTCAACCGCCCGCTGGCCGGATGGTGGCAATAGCCTTTCTCCGTCACGGTCATCGACACGATGGCAATATCCGGCGCGCTTAGCGCCTCCAGCACCGCCTCAATGCCTTCGACTTCCGCATGCAGCGCGGCGGTCGCCACGCCGATGACCCGGCTACTCCAGCCGCCGTCCGCCATTTCGGACGCCGACCAGAGCAAATCCTGCCGGCGGATCGCCTCAATCTGCTGCTCGCCGCCGATCAGGTTGATTTCACAGTAGCCCCAATCGCTGCCCTGCTCCGCCGCCAGTCTGTCGGCGCACACCGCCTGATGCGCCCGATGAAATGCGCCGAAGCCGATATGGGCGATGCGCGTTTTTAGCCGGCGGCGATCGTAGCGCGGCACTCTAACCTGCGCGTTAAGCGTGGAAAATTCGTTGATACTCATCGTTATCCTTAGTGTCTGCGACATATATGCCCTTCATACTTCAAGCGGCAGGGGCGTTGGCTTTGTTACTCGCGCCATCCATGGCGTTCGCCCCGTTGGGGCAGCGCAAACGCTGTTTAAAAACGCGTTGCCGTTTTGTCCTGCGACTCGAATTATTTGCGGTATAGCCGGAATAATGCTGAAAGATAAATAATTAATTAATGCTTACCCCAGGAGTGCAGCTCGCGCTTTATTCGCTTAGGCGCCGTTTCAGGCATTAACAATAAACCGATGACGGAAATAATGCCCAACGTCATAACATATGCCGCCAGGCCATAATAATGGCCGCCCGTCGCCTGAAGAATCTTAACCGCCAATAATCCCAGCACGCCGCTGCCGATTAATGATCCTACCTGCCATATTAAAGCGATACCGCTGCAGCGAATATGCGTAGGGAATAATTCCGGGAAGAATGATGCCTGCGGCGCATAACACATACTGTGGCCGAGAGTTAATACAATAATCATCACAATCTGTGTTAACCAGTAGCTATCCTGATTAATTGCCAGAAAGAAAGGAACAATCATGACCACCTGAAGCAGCGCGCCAAGAATATAAATAGGTTTGCGGCCGAGTTTATCCGAAAGATGCCCCATTAAAGGTATTGCCATAATCTCCAGTATGACGGCGACGATCATGGTTTCCATTAATAACGTTTCGTCAAGATGGTTCGCTTTACCGTACGCCAGCACGATAACGGTAAACATGGCGAAGGTACACGCCTCGACAAGTTTGGCGCACACGCCTTTGGCAACGATGCCGGGAAAATCGCGAATGACCTCGATGACGGGACGGGATTCCGCCGCTTTAGTCTCTCTGATCTGGGCAAAAACCGGCGACTCATCAATTTTCAAGCGGATAAAAAGCCCCACGATGACCAGCAGCAGGCTAAGCAGGAAGGGAATGCGCCATCCCCACTCCAACATCTGCTCAGGCGAGAGCACCTTATTTAACACGGCGAATAAGGCCAGAGGCAGAAGGAAGCCTGTCGGCGCGCCAATTTGCACCCAACTGGCGAAAAAACCTCGACGCTCGGGCTGAGCATACTCGGCGGTCATCAGAACCGCCCCGGCCTGCTCCCCTCCCACGCCAAATCCCTGCAAGATACGGATCAATATTAATAATATAGGCGCCCAAATACCGATTTTTTCATAGGTAGGCAACAGACCAATACAAAACGTGCCTAATCCCACGATTAAAATAGTGATCACCAGCGCTTTCTTGCGACCGACTTTATCGCCGATATGCCCGAAGACGATTCCCCCTAGCGGCCGGGCAAGAAAACCAACGGCATAAGTGGCGAAAGCGGCCAAGGTGCTAATTAACGGATCCGAACTGGGAAAGAATAATTGACCAAAAAACAACACGGCAGCGGTGCCATAGGCAAAAAAATCATAATATTCCGCTGCGGTGCCGATCGCCGATGCGGTGGCTACCCGTTTTATCACCGGCGTATTATCATGAATATCTTCAACGTGGTTTACACTGGACATAATTATATTATTACCTTTTAAGAGATATTATGAGAGCGGCGCATTATTGAATATAGGTGTAGGTAAGATGTTCTATTCATTCATGCGCGATGATTACTGCATCTTTTCTGATTACCAATTCCACAAGGTGCCGTCTTCCAAACGCGCGACCGGCAAATAAGCGGGGTCATAGGGATATTTGGCCGCCAGCCTCTCATCAAACTCAATGCCCAGCCCCGGCCTGTCGCCCGGATGCATATAGCCGTTATCGAAGGCCCAGCCGTGCGGGAACACCTCCAGCATTTGCTCCGAATAGCCCATATATTCCTGCACGCCGAAGTTCGGCACCCAGAGATCGAAATGCAGCGCCGCCGCCATACAAATCGGCGACAGATCCGACGGGCCGTGCGAACCGGTGCGCACCTGATAGAGCGAGGCAAAATCGGCAATGCGGCGCATGCCGGTAATCCCGCCCGCGTGGGTAATGGTGGTGCGGATATAATCGATAAGCTGCTCTTCAATCAGCTGTTTACAATCCCAGATGCTGTTGAATACCTCCCCGACCGCGATGGGCGTCACGGTGTGCTGGCGAATTAAACGGAAACACGCCTGATTCTCCGCCGGCGTCGGATCTTCCATCCAGAACAGGCGATAGTCCTCAATGCTTTTACCAAAGCGCGCGGCTTCAATCGGCGTCAGGCGGTGATGCATATCGTGCAGCAGATGTTCGTTAAAGCCGAACTTGGCGCGCACGGACTCGAACAGCTTCGGCGTGAAATCGAGGTACTTCTCCGTGGACCATAGCTGCTCTTCCGGCCAGTCGCCTTTCGTCGCCGGTTCATACGCCACCCCTTTGCCTTTCGCCATCCCGTAGGTGGTTTTCATGCCGGGCACGCCGCACTGCACGCGAATCGCCTTAAAGCCCAGATCGCGATGTTTGGCGTAATCGTCCAGCACCTCATCAATGGTGTGCCCGGTGGTATGGCAATAGACCATCACGCCCGTGCGGGATGCGCCGCCCAGCAGCTGATAGAGCGGCATATCGGCGGCTTTGGCTTTGATGTCCCACAGCGCCATATCCACGGCTGAAATGGCCGACATGGTCACCGGACCGCGACGCCAGTAGGCGCCCTTATAAAAAAACTGCCAAATATCTTCAATCCGCTGCGCGTCGCGGCCGATAAGCTGCGGGCACAGGTGATCCCGGAGATAAGAGGCCACCGGCAGTTCGCGTCCGTTGAGCGTGGCGTCGCCCAGACCGATTAATCCGCTGTCGGTGGTGACTTTCAGGGTGACGAAGTTCCTTCCCGGGCAGGTAACAAACACTTCAGCGTTAACAATCTTCACGTTACTTATCCTTCTGTGCGTATAGCGGCTCTTTGCAATGACTACTACCATACAAGTATATAAACTAGCGTAAATTGAATCCTGTCACATTTATGCATTCAAGATCCGCCCGTAGCGGTGGATAGCCATGACGACGTTTTTTCAGCCAGAGGTGGGAAAAGGCGCGCAGGAAGCGTGGGAGAAACGACAAAGCAACGGGGAGCAATCCCGCTCGGCCGTAACGTTGCGTCGGCGCATGAAATAATGAAACCCGGCGTTTACCAAAAAAGCATTAATTCCATATCCCCGTATCACCAGAAGCCATTTTTTGAAAAAAAACAATTGTCGGTCACAAATTCACTATTTTAATTACCACTACATTAACAATATTTAAATAAACACGACCAATGCAAATGCAAACTATTTGCAAATCAGCCATTCATTATGACGCAGATCATTTAGTTGCTATTGAATTGAAATATTTTTGGAGTTATCCAGATAACAAGCAGTTATAATTGATTAAGTTCGTTTTTATATGGATATACAAAGAAATAAATGTGACTGGGAGCACAATTATCTCCGTGCCCCTATGGTCAAATAAAAACGAATAAAAAGAATATGAGCTATGGGTAAGTTAACCATCTGTTCCGGATTATTTTAAGTTATATCCTAAATAATTCGAGTTGCAGGAAGACGGCAAGCGAAGGACAAATTCGTCGGGAACGAATTTGACCAGCCAACGGCTGGCCTGCGGTGAGAGACAGGATGTCTCTCATTTAATCCCGATGAGCTTACTCAAGTAAGTGATTCGGGTGAGTGAGTGTAGCCAACGCACATGCAACTTGAAGCATGACGGGTATATAAAAATTACCTCTGATGCCAGATTGGTACCATTTTTCCCGATTAGGCTTTTTGTTGCATTGCTTAGGGATAATTTCGTTCGCCGCCAGGATGGTTCAAATCCAACAAAAACCTATGCCCGATAGATCTCAAGATGCGGCCGGCGGCAAACCGCATGCCTCTCCAGAGGCTCGACAGTTGGAGATGCATATAAAGGAAAACGACGCGGCTGCGGCGCAGAGGATAACGGGCGTATCACGATGATCAGCTGATATCGGTACCACTTTTCAGCATGGCTGTAGTTTCAATGTGAAGGTTATGTTATGGAAGAATTTTCTCGTCGTCGTTTTATCGCTTACCTGGGAAGCGCTATTGCTGTTACCGGGAGTTCCAGCCTCGCGCTCGCGCAGACTGCGGAAGACCCCGCCAAGACCACTAAACCCAAAGGCGTCAAATACGGTATGCTGCACAACGAGCAGCGCTGTATTGGCTGCAATGCCTGCGTAGGCGCCTGTAAAACCACCAACCATGTGCCTGATGGCGTCACCCGTCTGGAAATATTGAAAACCGTCGATATTCCCGCGGAAGGGAAGACCCGCGCATATAAGCAGTATTTTCGCAAATCCTGTCAGCACTGTGAAAATCCGCCCTGCGTCTCCGTCTGCCCGACCGGCGCGTCGTTTAAGGATGCGCTGACCGGCATCGTCGACGTCAATGATAAGCACTGCGTCGGCTGCCGCTACTGCATCGCCGCCTGCCCTTACCATGTCCGCTTCATTAACCCCGTCAGCAAAACGGCGGATAAATGTAATTTTTGCCGGGAAACCAATCTGGCGGCCGGGAAACAGCCCGCCTGTGTTGAAATATGTCCGACCAAAGCGCTGGTCTTTGGCGATCTGAACGATCCCGAAAGCGATATTTCAAAAATGATTCAAAGCAATCCGACCTACCGGTCAAAAGTTTATCTTGGCACCGAACCACAGCTTTATCGCGTTCCAGGCAGACGGGGAGAAATCGACAATGCTTAACGCCTTTCACTTTGACTCCCTGGTATGGGATTGGCCCATCGCCATCTATCTGCTGCTCGTGGGCATCTCCGCCGGGATGGTGTCACTGTCCATCTTGATTAAATATTATGTGCCCGCCGAATACAGCGGCAGCAATACCATCATCAAATCGACCGCGATCGTTGCGCCGCTGGTCGTTGTCGTCGGCCTGGTGATCCTGATTTTTCACCTTACCCGCCCGTTAACATTCTGGCACCTGATGATTTTCTACAATCCCACGTCCATTATGTCGCTCGGGGTGATGCTATTTCAGGTCTATTTTGTGGCGATCGCCTTATGGATTATCAGCCTTTACCGCGAGGGGCTGCTCCATCTGATAGAAACCCGGCTGCGCCGTCCGCGCTTGACCGCGCTGGCGCAAAAGGTCACTGCGGCGATCGCCGGCAAGGCCGGATGGATTGAGAAAACGTTGCTGGTGCTGGCCATTCTGCTCGGCTGTTATACCGGTTTCCTGCTCTCCGCGCTGAAATCGTTCCCCATGCTGAACAACCCGGTTCTGCCCGTGCTGTTTCTGGCGTCCGGCACCACTTCCGGGATTGCGGTGGCGATGCTGGTCAACGCCATGAGCCGCAATCACTCCGCCAATAGCGCGACCATCCACTTTATTCATAAAATAGAGAATCCGGTGGTGTACGCCGAACTGTTCCTGTTGTTCGCCTTCTTCGTCGGCCTTTTCCTCGGCGGCGGGCAGAAAACGGTGGCGGCGCATACCGCGCTCAGCGGATTCTGGGGCGGGGTATTCTGGATCGGCATCATCGGCCTAGGGATCGCCGTACCGTTAATCGCCAGCTTTATCCGCGGCAAACAGCATCAGTCCGGCAGAGGCGGTCTGATCGCCATGGCGGCATTAAGCCTGTTCGGGGTGTTTCTGCTGCGGCTGTTCGTGCTCTACGCCGGACAAATGACGGTGGCCTAAACCGATGAATACGTCATGGGTCCTATTCTGGATTGCATCCATCACATTTTTCATGCAATCCCTGGATACCACCATGCTGTATGTCTCCATCCCAGCCATTGCCGGTTCGCTGCACCAGCCGGTGCTGCGTATGGAAACCATCGTGATTTCCTACGTCATCACCGTGGTCGCGTTTACGCCGGTCAATGGCTGGCTGGCCGAACGTTGCGGTGAAAGAAAAACCTACCTGCTGGCCATCGGCATATTTATGCTGGGGTCGCTGCTGTGCATCACCGCGGACTCCGTCATCAGCCTGAGCGCGTTTCGTTTTATTCAGGGGATCGGCGGAGCGCTGATGCTGCCTATTATCAGAACCGTGATCTTAAGAACCACGCCGCAGTCAATGAAGCTGATATTCCTTAACCGCATCACGCTGCTCGGCTTATTGGGAACCATGATCGGCCCGGTGCTGGGCAGCGTGCTGGTCGATCTGTTTTCGTGGCGCGTCATCTTTATCGCCAATATTCCCCTCTCCCTAGCCTGTCTGCTGCTGGCGCGAAAACATATTCCCGACGAAAGCGTCCCCATGACGCGGCGCGCCGATCCTTACGGCCTGGTGCTGATGGTATTAATGCTGTTTATGGCCGCGTTCACGCTCACCGCCATGCCGAAAAACATCATCCCCGCGCCGCTCGCCCTGCTGCTTTGCCTATCGGCGACGGGTTTGGCGTACCTTTACTTCAAGCGGGACATCACCAAAAGAGAGGCGCTATTTCCCGCGGAACTCTTTGAGATAAGAACGTTCTCCATCGGCATCCTCGGCGGTATTCTCACCCGGGTGCTGTTGTCATCCACGCCGGTCGTGCTCTCATTGATGCTGCAGACGACCCTGGAGTGCAAACCGGTTGAAACCAGTATTATTCTGCTGCTTTTCTCCACCGGCGCGCTGCTGTCGAAAATGATTTTCGAACCGATGATCAGGCGAACGGGCTACCGTAGGCTGCTGATGATCACCACCGGATTTACCTCGCTGTTCATTCTTGCCTTGAGTTTCGCCGTGCAGGAAAAATCCATGATGCAGATCGGCGTCATCGCCGCCATCCTCGGGATATTGATTTCGACGCTGCATTCGGCGGAAAACACGCTGGCGTTCAGCAACCTGAACAACGCCACCTATAATAGCGGCAATAACCTGCTGACCATCACGCAATTAATCTCGGTCATGATCAGCATGGCGCTCACCTTTCCGGTGCTGCGCTTCCTGTCCCGCTATGAGATCGCCTTGAATTTAAACAGCTTCAGCCTACTGTTTTTACTACTGGGGATTGGGTTGCCGATCTGCTGCCTGGTATTCAAACGTCTGAACGAAGAGGACGGCCACCACTTCATCCACGGCAGATGATTCAGCGCCCCGCTTTACGAAACGTCAGGTTAAAACGGCACATTCCCGGCAAAAACGCGGGCGTCGATCCGGCCTTCAGCGGCAAAACGCCGTGGTAGCGCAGCCGGGATTCGCCGCCCCAGACCAGCGCATCGCCATGCGCCAGCGGCAGGCGCTGCGTCCGGTCGCCGCGCCTCATGCCGCCCCACAGAAACATCGCGTTCAGCCCCAGGGAGAAAGAGACGATAGGCTGCCGATAGTCACGCTCATCCTTATCCTGATGCAGCGATAGCCGGGCGCCGACATCGTAACGATTAATCAGGCAGGCGTCCGGTTCGAAACCGCTGAAGCCGGCTTCGCCTGCGGCCTCTTGCGCCAGTCGGGAAAAGAGATCCGGCATCGCCGGCCAGCGTTGCCCGCTGAGCGGATCGATGGGGGAGTAGCGATACCCCGTTTCATCCGTTACCCAGCCAAGCGGTCCGCAGTTGCTCATCGCCACCGACATGGTATAGCCGCCCGGCGTTATCATATGGCGCAGCGGCGCGCGCGCGGTAACCGCATTAATCGCCGACATCAGCTCCGCCGCCTGCCGGTAGACGAAAGCGCGCAGAATAACCGCGCCGGGAGCCAGCCGTTCCGTCCGGCGCTGCGGCTCGTCCTGCTCAAACAGCTCAAGATTCATCACCGGTGACGCCCCCCGCTTCTTTCGCCAATAGCGCCTTCTTACGCTCCACGCCCCAGCGATAGCCCGACGGCGAGCCATCCTGACGCACCACCCGGTGACACGGGATCGCCACCGCCAGGCGATTCGCGGCGCACGCTCCCGCCACCGCGCGCGACGCGGCGGGTAAACCGATGCCGGCGGCGATAGCGCCGTAGCTGGCCGTTTCGCCGACGGGAATATCCCGCAAAGCCTGCCATACCCGCTGCTGGAAGAGCGTGCCGCGAATATCAAGCGGCAGCGCCAGTCCGATTTTCGGGGCTTCGACAAAGCCCACCACCTGCGCCATCCGTTGCTCGAAGGCGGCGTCGCCCCCCAGCAATCGCGCATTAGCGAACATCTCCTGCAGTTCATTCACCAGCTGCTGCGGGTCGTCCCCCAACAGAATGGCGCAAATCCCCCGTTCGCTTTCGGCCACCAGAATATCGCCCACCGAACAGACGCCGACGGCGAAGCGGATCGTCATACCCTGCCCTTTGCGCCGAAACGTTTTCGGCGTCATCCCCAGTCGCGCGGCGGACTCAGCGTAACAGCGGCCGGTCGAACGGTAGCCGGCATCCAGCATCACAGCGGTAATCTGGCCGTTTTTCATCAGTTGGTCGCGCAGCTGCCGCTGCCGCTGCGCGTCGGCATACTGTTTCGGCGTGACGCCGGTGAGGGTTTTAAACAGACGGTGAAAATAGAACGGGCTTAGCCCGACATTTTGCGCCAGCGCCTTCAGCTCCGGCGCCTTGTCGGCCTGCTCGATAATCCGACAGGCCCGGGCGATCTGCCGCGTATGCTGCTCTTCCCGCGATATCCGCCCCTGGCGGCAGCGCTTGCAGGGACGAAACCCCGCCGCCTGCGCCTCGTCGGCGGTGGCGAAGAACAGCACATTTTCGCGCTTTGGCCGGCGCGACGCGCAGGAGGGCGCGCAATATACGCCGGTCGTTTTTACCGCGTAAATAAAGCTGCCGTCCGCCGCCTTATTACGCGCCAGCACCGCCAGCCAGCGTGATTCGTCGCTCTTATGGAGGTCATCGACAGGTTTCATGCTTTCGCTCCCACATGAGAAATTACGTCAGTGTTATTTCAAACCATAAGATGAATACCCATCCCGCACACGTCCAACTCTTGCTTTTTAATTCCGCGGCGCTGCACTGCCGATGACAATCGCACTATACTGCCATCTGCGCCCGGCGTTTTAACGCTTAATACTATCACCAGACAGGCCAGTTCGTTTATGACATCCCATCGCCAGCAGGACTTCCACCGGCGGGCCATAGCCCATCTTGGTTCGCTTAACGAGCGCTGGGCCCGGCTGATATCCCATATCGGCGACTGCCGCCACCGAACCGCGCCGCACAGGGAGCCCTACGAAGCATTGATTCGCGCGGTGGCGTACCAGCAGCTGACCGCCCGCGCGGGCGATGCCATGATGGCCAAACTGCTGCGCGTTTATGACTCCGCCGGGCACAGCTTTCCCAGCGCGGAGCAAATCGCCGCCAGTTCCGCCGATACGCTAAGGGAGTGCGGCTTTTCCGCCCGGAAGGCCGACACGCTGCATGCCATCGCTCAGGGCGCGCTCAGCGGATTGGTTCCCACCCTGCGACAGGCGCAAACAATGAACGACGAAGCGCTTATCGAACGCCTCTGCGCCTTAAAAGGCATCGGGCGCTGGACGGTGGAAATGTTTCTGATTTACTCGCTTGAACGCCCGGATATTATGCCGCTGGACGATCTGGGGATTAAACAAGGGCTGCGCTATGTTTACGATCTACAGGCAACGCCGACGCGTCATACCCTGCGCGAACTGAGCCACGCCTGCCGCCCTTATCGCACCATCGCCTCCTGGTACCTGTGGCGGACGCCGTCGCTGCCCGACTACCAGGAATTCAAAAAAACGCTGCGCCAAGCCCGCTGAAGCCCCCGCGCAAAGCTATCGCGCGAGGCCGATCAGCGCGGGCGGGAGCTCGCGGACACAGGGCGCGCGCGCTCGCTTCGGCGACGACCAACCCGCGCCCGCAGGCTATCGTAGAGCCAGTTGTAGGCCACGGTATAAGGCAGGAAAAACAGGAAAAAGCCGATCTCGACCTTCAGCGCCTGCCACAGCGTAATATTCAGCATCCACGCCGCCAGCGGCAGGCCGATTAATATAAATCCGCCTTCAAAACCCAGCGCGTGGCCTATCCTCACCGGCAGACGCCGTTTAAACCGCTCGGCGGGCCAGAGCCGATCGAATACCGTGTTATAAATAATGTTCCACACCATCGCGACGCTGGATAACATGATCGCCAGCGCCCCGATAGCAAATACAGGCTTATCCAGTATCCAGGCGCCCGCCGGCGCACAAATCAGCAGCGCGATAAGTTCAAAGCCCAGCGCATGAATAATACGTTCGCCTACCGTTTTCTTTTGCATGACACATTCACTTTTTAGCTCGGACATGGTTAACGATTCTCTGGTTACGGCCGCTATTTTTAGCCGTTCCACGTCTATTCTCATCGTAATAACTGATAGAATAAAATTAGAAACCATCGGAAAAAGCGATATATCAAGATATGCGTTACTCACCGGAATCCCTACTGGCGTTCACCGCCGCCATCAACACCGGATCGTTTTCGGCCGCCGCCCGGCATTTGCATAAAAGCCAGTCCACCATCAGCGGCGCCATCGCCAATCTGGAAGCGGATTTAGGGCTGATCCTGTTCGATCGCTCCGGCCATCAACCGGTTTTGACGCCGGCGGGCAAAAAGATACAGGCGTATGTTCAGGCGATCCTCTCCGCCAGCGAAATGCTGGATGAAGCGGCGATCAGGCTGGCCGCCGATATCGAGCCCCGCCTGACGTTCGTGCTGTCCGACACCTGGAAAACCGCGCATTACGAACCGGTGCTGCACCGCTTCGCGCGGCGTTTCCCCGATATTGAATTTGAGTGTCTGATTGCAGAAGATGACGATGTGATCGATTTGCTGCAGTCGCGGCGCGCCCACGTCGGGCTGGTGCGCGCGCAGCCCGCTTATCCGCCGGACATCGCCACTTCCCGCTCGCGGATAAAAACGGAAATGGCGATATTCGTCGCCGCGACCCATCCGCTGGCGGCGGAAAAAAATGCGACCCGCAGCCAGCTCGCCACCGTGCGCCAGCTCTATCTGAACACCTATAAACGCAGCGACAGGCTGCAGGTCGAAGGCGTCGCCTGGTCCGCGCCGTCCTACCTTATGCTGCTGGAGATGGCGGAGCAGGGTTTCGGCTGGAGCATTCTGCCGCGCTGGCTGGTTTCACAGTTCGGACACCGCAATTTGGTGGAGCTGAACATTGCGGGCTGGCCGCAACTCATTGATGTGGATATCGCCTGGTCCAAGCCCTATCCGCCGGGACCGGCGGGGCTATGGATGATCGATAATCTGCTGGCGCAGCAGGAAAGTGCCGCAATACCCTAAATTCATTTTTTAGGCGATAAATTTAAAAATAAGGGCTAATAAAATGATTATTAGCCGCAATCGCCATCTATATTTTAATTAAAAAAATTAAAATAAATAAATTAACAAAGCAGGTATTAATAACACATCCTGTTTGATTACAAACATTTTACTTTTTCATTTAACCGCAAATAAAACGATGTTTGCATGATTTTCTTATCAAGAATGTGATGCAGCAAAGTAGCGTCTCCCGCCGCAAAACCCTACTATTCCAGGGTATATTACTTTGTATTCACGCCGAATGACGAAGAGCCTATCCCCATTACGCCTACTGGGATAGGCGCTAGGCCGCGGCGATAACGCCTGATACAAAAGTCATTAATAAGAAAATGCATCATACGGAATCTAATCCTACTAATAATATCAACGCAAGTGAGAAAAAAATGTCGAATAAACCCTTTTATTACCAAGATCCTTTTCCACTCGGTGAGGATGACACCGAATATCGCCTTCTTAGCAGCGACTTTGTTTCCGTTACGCAATTCGAAGGCCAGGATATTCTCAAAATCGATCCGCAGGCGCTGACCCTTCTCGCCCAGCAGGCCTTCCATGACGCCGCCTTCTTTTTACGCCCCTCTCATCAGCAGCAGGTCGCCGCCATTCTTCACGACCTGGAGGCCAGCGAAAACGATAAATATGTCGCCCTGCAGTTTCTGCGCAATTCCGAGATTGCCGCTAAAGGCATTCTGCCGACCTGCCAGGATACGGGCACCGCGATTATTGTCGGCAAAAAAGGCCAGCGGGTCTGGACCGGCGCCAATGACGCCGAAGCGCTTTCCCATGGCGTTTACAACACCTTTATCGAGGATAACCTGCGCTATTCGCAGAACGCGCCGCTGGATATGTATAAAGAGGTCAATACCGGCACCAACCTGCCGGCGCAGATCGACCTCTACAGCACCGAAGGCGAAGAGTATAAATTCCTGTTTGTCAGCAAAGGCGGCGGCTCCGCCAACAAGACCTATCTGTACCAGGAAACCAAGGCGCTGCTGAACCCCGAGAAACTGAAATCCTTCCTGCTGGAAAAGATGCGCACGCTGGGGACGGCCGCCTGCCCGCCATACCATATCGCCTTTGTTATCGGCGGCACCTCCGCCGAAACCACGTTAAAAACCGTGAAGCTGGCGTCGACCAAATATTATGATGAACTGCCGACCGAAGGTAATGAACACGGGCGCGCCTTCCGCGATCTCGCGCTGGAGCAGGCGTTGCTGCAGGCCGCGCGCGACCTCGGCCTGGGCGCGCAGTTCGGCGGTAAATATTTCGCTCACGACGTGCGCGTCATCCGTCTGCCGCGCCACGGCGCGTCCTGTCCGGTCGGGATGGGCGTTTCCTGTTCGGCCGACCGCAATATCAAGGGTAAAATCAACCGCGCAGGGGTGTGGCTGGAGCAGCTTGAACACAATCCGGGTAAATATATCCCGGAAGCGCTGCGTAAAGCGGGCGAAGGCGAAGCGGTCAAAATCAACCTCAACCGCCCAATGGCGGAAATCCTGCAGGAGCTGTCGAAGTATCCGGTATCGACCCGCCTCTCGCTGACCGGCACCATCATCGTCGGCCGCGATATCGCCCATGCCAAAATGAAGGAGCGCCTGGATAACGGCGAAGGTCTGCCGCAATACATCAAAGATCATCCGATCTACTACGCCGGCCCGGCGAAAACCCCCGCCGGCTACGCCTCCGGTTCGTTAGGCCCGACCACGGCCGGACGCATGGACTCTTACGTGGATCTGCTGCAGGCCAACGGCGGCAGCATGATCATGCTGGCGAAAGGCAACCGCAGCCAGCAGGTGACCGACGCCTGCCACAAACATGGCGGTTTCTATCTCGGCAGTATCGGCGGCCCGGCGGCCATTCTGGCGCAGAACAGCATCAAGAGTCTGACCTGCGTGGAGTACCCGGAGCTGGGAATGGAAGCGATCTGGAAGATTGAAGTGGAAGATTTCCCCGCCTTTATTCTGGTTGATGATAAAGGCAACGACTTCTACCAGATAATCCAATCCTCTCAATGCGCGGCATGCCGTTAAGCCCATAGCGGACCCGAAACGCCCCGGCAACGCGTCGGGCGTTTGTATCCTCAACCCTGTCTTGGCCGCCGGCCTCAACGCGGCTTCCGCGCCGGCCGCAGTAAAAAGAGTTTTCCTCACCTCTCGGCTGACGCAAATAATGCATTTTAAATACATATTTGTGGTCAGACGACTCGCCAGTTTATAAACTAGCGGCAATAAAACGGATACACGAGGTAACGATGCAAGATCTTATCTGCTATAAAAAAATGCCGCGCTGGAACAGCCATACGCTGCCGGCCGCTTTTCAGGAAAAACACAACACCCAGGAAGGAACCTGGGCCAGGCTCGTCATTCTGCGAGGAGAGATGACCTTTTCCCTGCTGGATGAAAACGGCGCTACGCTGGAAACCTTCCACTTCTCCGAACAACAGCAACCCCCGTTTATTGCACCCCAGGTATGGCACCGTATCGTTTCCTTTTCCGCCGACCTCGAATGTCAGCTGGGCTTTTTCTGCACGCCGGAAGATTTTTACGCCAAGAAATACGGGCTTTCCCGCACGCATTCCGAAGTCATTAACGCCATGCAATATATCCAGCCCGGCAAAACGCTGGACTTAGGCTGCGGCGGCGGGCGTAACGCGCTGTATCTGAATCTGCGCGGCTTTGACGTCACCGCCTACGATAAGAACGACAGCAGCATTGCCGCGTTAAACGACATCATCAAAAGCGAGGCGCTGCAGAAAATTCAGGCGCAGGTTTACAATATCAATCTGGCGGAAATCAAAGAACGCTACGATTTTATTCTCTCCACCGTGGTGTTCATGTTTCTGGATCGCCACCGCATTCCACACATTGTGCGCAATATGCAGGAACATACGACGCCGGGCGGATATAACCTGATCGTCGCCGCCATGTCGACCGAGGATTACCCCTGTCCAATCCCGTTCTCCTTTACCTTTAAAGAGGGGGAGCTGAGGAACTATTATGCCGGTTGGCAGATAATCAAATATAACGAGGAGATCGGCGAACTGCATAAAACCGACGAAAACGGCAACAGAATAAAACTGCGTTTCGCCACGCTGCTGGCAAGGAGAGCCTAAACGCGTATGGGAAGGCGTCGGCCGGGCAGGATAAAAGCGGCCGACAGATTTCTGCGCGCCATTATTGAAGAGGCGAAAGCCTGGGCTAATCGTCCAGGCCTTCGTGAATTACCGCCTTAAGATATGGCGCGTCCCCACGAGGGGAAATGACTTTAGCTGGCCTTGCGTTCCGCCGCCTGACGGTACGCCACGATATCTTCAATCGTTAATACCGGCATATTGTGCTGTTTGGCGAAGGCGATGACCTGCGGCGCGCGCGCCATGGAACCATCATCGTTGGTCAGTTCGCACAGTACGCCCGCCGGCTTCAGCCCCGCCAGCGTAGCCAAATCGACGGACGCCTCGGTGTGTCCGCCGCGGGTTAACACCCCGCCCGGCTGAGCCCGCAGCGGGAAAACGTGTCCGGGGTGGCTCAAATCGCTCGGTTTGGCGTCATCGGCGATTGCCGCGCGAATGGTAGTGATACGATCGGCGGCGGAGACCCCCGTGGTGACCCCTTCGGCCGCTTCGATCGTGATGGTGAACGCGGTCTGATAGTGGCTGGAGTTATGCTCCACCATCATAGGCAATTCCAATTGCTGACGACGCTCTTCCGTCAGGCATAGACAAACAATGCCGCTGCCGTGGCGGATCGTCAGCGCCATCTGCTCCACGGTCATGTTTTCAGCGGCAAAGACCATGTCGCCTTCGTTTTCACGGTCTTCATTGTCCAACACCAACACGCCTCGGCCTTGACGTAAGGCATCAAGCGCGTGTTCCACACGATCAAGCGGAGTGCCAAATTCAGAAAGTAATGTCTGATTCATGGTAAAAAACCTCGATGTTATTATGGATTACCAGAATCAGGGCGAGACTAAGGAGTTACCGTCACAACAAACCGCATTGCAATGGCTAAAAAATAACGCGAGTGGGTATAACTATATAATCAATATAATCAACAATCACCATCGTGCGACTACCCGATGATTATATAATTACCCGACAGGTACCGTTACTCTCTCCCGTCCGGACTCTAACCGTCGGCCCCGGAATTGCACCGGATCTGCTGACCTCACGCCGGCAAACCGAATCTTCGTCGGAAAACCAAACGGTGAGCGCTCGCGGGCTTCCAACGCGTATATAACGTCATACGGCCGGTTTACCGCCGGTGGGGAATTACACCCCGCCCTGAGAATAAGCGGGTTCACTATAGCGCCAATGAAGTAGCAGGGCAATTGATCGGCAACAAGAAATGTGATGATGACGGGGAATTATCGCCCGCCGATCCATCCTGATTTCAGCGGGCGCGCGGGCCTATCGCCGGGCGCCGCGCGTTAACCGAATCTTGATACTCTCTTCACAATACCTTGGGAAACCTCAGGCTTAATAAAGCAATAAAGAGTCTGCTGGCCGTTCGGGATGTCCACCTCGACGCAGCCAGTGTTATTTTCCTATGGATATCAATCTGATAAGCATTAACACCCCAGACCGATAAATGACGTTTAGCATCAGGCGTGGCGCTGTTTTTTCGTATCCAAACCGGCGTTTAAAGCGCCCGCGCCGTCTCGTATCGGAACATGAATGTCTTATCTCGCTATTACGTATCCTCTTGCATAAAACAAAGGTTTTTATCGTGTCTCAATTCGCGGATTCTCTCCCGGAAAACAGAATTAATAACGGCTGGCAGTTAATGACTGCGTTGATGAATGGCGACCTGATACCGAGTCAGACATGGAAAAAACTGCCTTTCCGTTTGAAGTTTCTATGTCGCTCGCTATTTAGCTGGCACCTTACCATGGGTCTCTCGGATATGCTGGCATCCAACTTTTTGATGGAGCGAATTCTGCATGCGCAACCCGACCTGCCTTGCAAACTGCACCGCCCGTACCTGACGTCAAAAATGAGCAAACTCGAAAGCTTATTGGCATTACGCGACCATTACACCCTGATAACCCAGCGCATGCCGTTGAAACTGCTGCTGGCGTGCCTAAATGAAGAACCGGCGATCCTCGGGAAAGCCGCGGATAAGCAGGGCAACGCGATCATGCTGAAAATGTCATCCAACGATAGTCTGAACAGAGAAGGGGAAATCACTTTATCGGCGTGTAACGCGAATGGCGTTATCCTGGCCAACATCACCTTTACGCTAATGAACTATTGCCTACGCCCCACGTTATTTATCGGCGGTCTGCAGGGGCCGCGCCGGGAAGTGCCGCATAGCGACATTCATGAGGCGACCAAAGCGTGTTACGGACTGTTTCCCAAACGGCTGGCGCTGGAAGGGATTTGCTCATTAGCGCACTATTTGGGCATCGAGCAAATCATCGCGGTGGACAACGGCGGCCATATCTACCAGAACTGGCGTTATCGCCATAAGAAAAAAGACGAATTACACGCCGATTATGACGAATTCTGGTCATCTATCGGCGGGCGCCAAATGGCGTCCGGGTATTTTCAGTTGCCAACGCACATTCCCCGCAAACCGATCGAAAGCATCGCGAGCAAGAAGCGCGCTGAATACCGTCGCCGTTATCAGCTCCTTGATGAACTGGAGCATGAAATGTCCAGGTGGTTTTGATAGCCCTCCCGATGAAGCGTATCAGCGCCGCGCCGGTTTTATCGCGGCGTTGTCGCATTTGTTCTCATCAGATATCGGGGATCAATGCTATGATCGTCATAACTCGGTCCGCCTGGCGAGCAAAACGTTTGGCTATTGGGCCATTCGCTGCGCCAGAACAGCACCCCCTTCACGCGATCGACTATTTTACAAAGCGATTTAGCATTACACTGAACCGCATGTTCATCAGATATAACATAATCAGGAAAGCGCCATGATTGACTCGAAGAAGATTGAACAGATCGCCCGTCAGGTGCATGAGTCCATGCCGAAAGGCATCCGGGAACTGGGCGACGATGTGGAGAAAAAAATTCGTCAGGTATTACAGGCGCAATTCAGCCGTCTTGATTTAGTCACTCGCGAAGAGTTTGACGTACAGACTCAGGTACTGCTGCGCACCCGTGAGAAAATCGCCCGCCTGGAGCAGCGCCTGACCGAATTGGAAGCGAAATCCGCTGACGCCGAGAAGCCGGCGGACGACGAATGAGCCTCATCGTCATCGACGCCGCCGGCCGCCGCCGGCGTGGTCTTGAATTAATGCAAATGCAGCGCCGGCCGCGTTTGTCTACGCGGCAGAAAAACCCAAAGCAGCGCCAGCATAATGAGCGCGTAAAGCGATTTCCAGCCAATCATCAATAACAGCGCGCAGCAAAGCAGGCTGCCGATCATCGCCATCGCTCTGGCGCGCCCTTTCAGCAAACGCCATCCCGACAGCATGCACAGCAGATAAATCGAAACGAAAACCCCGTTCGCATAGACGATAAGCTGTTCAAGCGGCAGTTTTAGCCAGTGAATCAACAGACAGCTCGCCACGCAACTCGCCACCACCACAGAGAGCGCATTGGCCGGCGCCTGACCGGCGGAGAGCTTAGCCAGCGCGCTGCCCTCCGGCGCCTGCGACCATACCAGCCGGGCGAACCCCTGCGTATAAATATTCATCGAAGCAAAACAGGCCAGATATCCGACGCTACAGGCGATCCACAGCCCCCAGTCGCCGAACAGTCGCACGACGACACGCGGCAGAGACGACGTCGCGCCCCAGTCTTCCCCGTAGGCATGAAAATGCAGCACGGCAACGGTGCATCCCCAATAAACCGCGCCGGCCACCAACATGCCTATCAGCAAAGCCCGGGGGAAATCGCGCTCAGGGGAGCGAAACTCGGCCGCCATATGGGCGAAAGCCTCCAAACCGACAAAACACCAGAACATCACCGCCAGCGAACTAAAGGTATCCGGCCAGGAGATCGCGCTGATAGCCGGCAGGTCGATATGGGTCGGGCTAATGCCTCCGCGCCACCAGATGGCGATCACCAGCCCCACCACCAGCACGGCAATAATGAACTGAATATTGCCGCTCGCACCTGCGCTGCGCATTCCCAGCAGCCATATGCCGCCAAGCGTCAGTAATTGCACCAGCAACAGCTCATGCGGGCCCCAGCCGAACGCCGCCTGCCAGAAACCGGCGGCGATCTGTAACGCGGCGGGCAAACCGAGCGGAATAACCGACAAAAATAACCAGCCGCTGACCCGCGCCAGGCGAGGGCCAAACGCCAGGGAGACAAAATGGGCGGTTCCGCCGGCATTGGGAAAATGCTGCCCCAGCGCCGCAAACCCGATAGCGATGGGAAAAACCAAAAGAATCATCAGGGGCCAGGCCCACAAACTATCCTGCTGGGCAATTTGAGCGACCAGCGCCGGTACGGCGAAAACCCCGGTTCCCAGCAATGAGGTTGAAAGTAAACCCACGCCTTGAATCATCCCCAGATTCTGTTTTAACCCTGTTGCTTCACTCACGGCTATTAACCCTATTTCCCACTATTTCGCTATCACCGACAATCGGTGGGTAACCCATAAAATAAAAAATCGCCGGCGACGGCCCAAAGAGGACGGGCTGTTCGCGATCGCCATAAAAAAAGCCTCCCAAAACGGAGGCTTTCAAACAACGATTCGTCCCGTGTCAGCTATTGGCCTTCATCACATCTCGAATGCGCGCTTTATAGGATTCGACTTTCTGCGGCGTCATCATTCTGCGTTCGTCGTCAAGCACAACGCCGCCGACATCATCCGCAATACGCTGCGCCGATTGCAGCATAAGTTTGAAGTTCTGACCGGCATCGCCATAAGAAGGCACCATCATAAACATGGATACACCGGGCGTGGTGAAATCCGACATTTCATCCGGATTAAACGAACCCGGCTTCACCATGTTGGCCAGGCTGAACAATACCGGGCCGGCGCCAGCCGGATTGACGTGACGATGGAAAATATTCATTTCCCCGAACTGGAAACCCGACTGCAGCACGCTTTGCAGCAACAGTTCGCCGCCGATAACGCCGCCCTGATGAGCGGCGACATGCAGAACCAAAACCGCTTCTTTCGACTGTGCGTTCTGCTCGGTTTCCGGCGCAGAAGAGGCGGTCGAAGACGCTTTATCCTCCGGCTCATCATCCGCAGACAGGGGAGCATCGGAAAGTATCGACGTTTCTTGTGGCGGCATATCCAGCTTAGGTTCAGCGCTTCTGGGGCGCCCGCCGCCTTGCATCTGGGAACGCGGGGAATCAACCGGGGTGACTTCGTCCAGCAGCGGATCGTATGACGGCTCTGATTGCGCGGATGTCGGTCCAAACGGCGACTTGGCTCCCTCGCTATTCGATCCATAGCTGCCCAGCGGAGGCTCGTTCTGCGGACGCCCGCTCTTCACGCGGACTTCGCCGACACCTTCATCAAGCTCCTCAAGCGGGGTTTCATCGCGCTCTTTTTTCAAACGCTTGACCGGACGATCGCGAAAAAGGGACGAACGCTCTTTACGACTCGTCCACAAGCCGTGCAGTAACAGCGCTATTATAGCGATCGCGCCAACGACGATTAATATCAGACGCAAGTCCTGCATCATTGCTATCCCAATTGTTCCAATACATTGCCACCACGGCAAAGACTTATATACCACTAACTCTATTTGCCTGCGTACACAAGTGCAAGTCTGCGCGCTACTTTATGACAATAAAGATAGATATAACGCATTTTTTTGCTGTTTTTTCATCCAAATGCAGACTGGTCAGTATAAAATCATCCCGATATGATGCAGCCATGCATAAACAACAGAGAACCCTGACTTCATGCCTTATTTAAAACCGGTTGATAAGCCGCGCAGCGGTATTCACTATTTCCTCGAAGGTTGGCGTTTGATTTCGCTGCCCGGCATCCGCCGTTTCGTTATTCTGCCTCTATTGGTCAACATTGTGCTGATGGGCGGCGCCTTCTGGTGGCTCTTCACGCGCCTCGGCGACTGGATCCCGCAGGCCATGAGCCATATTCCGACGTGGCTCCAGTGGCTTAGCTATCTTATCTGGCCGATTGCCGTACTATCTATTTTATTGATTTTCGGTTATTTTTTCAGCACCATCGCCAACTTCATCGCGGCGCCGTTCAATGGCCTGCTGGCTGAACAATTGGAGGCGCGGCTGACCGGCCAGTCGTTGCCCGACAGCGGTATTCTGGACATTGCCAAAGATACTCCGCGCATTATGAAGCGGGAAGTGCAGAAGCTGGTTTATTACCTGCCGCGCGCCGTCGTTCTACTTTTACTCTATTTTATACCGGGCGTCGGACAGACCATCGCGCCCGTGCTGTGGTTCCTGTTCAGCGCCTGGATGCTGGCGATTCAGTATTGCGACTACCCTTTTGATAACCACAAAGTCAGCTTCCCCGCCATGCGTCAGGCATTGCGCCGGCATAAAGTGACCAACCTGCAGTTTGGCGCGTTGATTAGCCTGTTTACGCTGGTTCCGTTTTTAAATTTGGTCATTATGCCCGTGGCGGTTTGCGGCGCGACGGCGCTATGGGCCGAGCGTTACCGCACGCTTTCCGCCGTGCGGCCGAAGCAGCGGTGAGAGCCGCGCCAATGTTTCACCTTGTAATGAAAACTTATTTCTTAAGAACATAACGATATAGCAATTCTTTACTTCACTGCCGGAGGCGAACGAGTATTCTCTCTATGTTCGCAAAAATTTCATACAGTTATAAGGACGGGCTATGAGCAAGATCTACGAAGACAATTCTTTTACAATCGGCCATACGCCGCTGGTTCGCCTGAACCGTATCGGCAACGGACGCATTCTGGCTAAGGTCGAATCCCGCAATCCCAGCTTCAGCGTTAAATGCCGTATCGGCTCCAATCTTATCTGGGATGCGGAAAAACGCGGAGTGCTGAAAAAAGGTGTCGAACTGGTCGAGCCTACCAGCGGTAATACCGGTATCGCTTTAGCCTACGTGGCCGCTGCCCGTGGTTATAAACTGACGCTGACCATGCCCGAAACCATGAGTATCGAACGGCGCAAACTGCTGAAGGCGCTGGGCGCTAAACTGGTGCTCACCGAAGGCGCGAAGGGCATGAAAGGCGCCATCGCCAAGGCGGAAGAGATTGTCGCCAGCGATCCCGAACGCTATCTGCTGCTACAACAGTTCAGCAACCCCGCCAACCCGGAAATTCACGAAAAAACCACCGGACCGGAAATCTGGGAAGATACCGACGGCGCCGTTGACGTCTTTATCGCCGGGGTCGGCACCGGCGGTACGCTGACCGGGGTAAGCCGCTATATCAAGAATACCAAGGGTAAAGCCATCACCAGCGTGGCGGTGGAGCCGGCGGACTCTCCGGTTATCAGCCAGGCGCTGGCGGGCGAGGAGATAAAACCCGGCCCGCATAAGATTCAGGGGATCGGCGCCGGCTTCATTCCGGATAACCTCGATCTCAAGCTGATTGACCGCGTAGAAAAGATTACTAACGAAGAGGCCATCAGTACGGCTCGTCGCCTAATGGAAGAAGAGGGCATTCTGGCAGGCATCTCTTCAGGCGCCGCGGTTGCCGCCGCGCTGAATCTGCTGAAAGAGAAAGAGTTTGAAGGTAAAACCATCGTGGTTATCCTGCCCTCTTCCGGTGAACGTTACCTGAGCACGGCGCTCTTCGCAGACCTCTTTACCGAGCAAGAATTGCAGCAATAAGGTTACCGCGCCCTTACGGCGCCAGGTAAACCGGATGTTAAAAAAGCACCTGTTCAGGTGCTTTTTTAGATGCATTTTTGTGGCGTAGTTCAAACTTTCCATCATATGTGGATTGCTTTTCTGGCTTAAGTCTAGTATTTAACCGAACAATTATTTCGATGCGTGAAATTAATAACCGCCGAGAATGACTCTTCGCTGAATCGATTTAAACGACGCGGCGATGGTTGTATCGTCATTTTGCTATCCGGTTCAAAGAATGATTTAGATTCAAGAACCAGATGATGTTTGGTGGTATTTTATTCAGGAAATACTTTTGCGTTTCCTTGCCGCATCCCGGCCTGCCCCTGTAACATAAATCAGGAGCTAACCACACAGGCTAAAGTTCAGCGTATGCGCTAAACTTTAGCTCCACAACGTCAATCTAATCCATAAGTTGGGGAAAACAGAATGTTCCAGCAAGAAGTGACCATTACCGCACCGAACGGCCTGCACACTCGTCCTGCTGCTCAGTTTGTCAAAGAAGCCAAAGGCTTCACTTCAGAAATCACCGTAACGTCCAACGGTAAAAGCGCCAGCGCGAAAAGTCTGTTCAAGTTGCAGACGCTCGGCTTGACTCAGGGTACGGTGGTGACTATCGCCGCAGAGGGCGAAGACGAACAGAAAGCTGTAGAACATCTGGTAAAACTAATGGCTGAGCTTGAGTAATAGACAAGCCTTACGGACAAGCCTTTATTAGTGGACATCAGAATCGAGTAAGGTAGGGTTATGATTTCAGGCATATTAGTATCACCGGGTATCGCTTTTGGTAAGGCACTTTTGCTGAAAGAAGATGAAATAGTCATCAACCGGAAAAAAATCTCTGCTGACCAGGTAGAGCACGAAGTTGAACGTTTTCTGACTGGCAGGGCCAAGGCCTCGAAACAGCTGGAAGCCATCAAGATCAAAGCGGGTGAAACGCTTGGCGCTGAGAAAGAAGCCATCTTCGAAGGCCACATCATGTTGCTGGAAGATGAAGAGTTCGAGCAGGAAATCATAGCCCTGATTAAAGAAGAGCATGCTTCTGCCGACGCGGCTGCGTTTTCGGTTATTGAAAACCAGGCTAAAGCGCTTGAAGAACTTGACGACGAATATCTGAAAGAGCGCGCGGCGGACATGCGCGACATCGGCAAACGTCTGCTGAAAAACATTCTGGGCATGACGATTATCGATCTGGGCGAAATTCAGGATGAAGTCATTCTGGTCGCCGCCGATCTCACGCCGTCCGAAACCGCCCAGTTGAATCTGAAAAAGGTTCTGGGCTTTATCACCGATTTCGGCGGCCGGACGTCCCACACCTCCATTATGGCCCGCTCATTGGAAATCCCGGCCATCGTCGGCACCACCAATGCCACCAAACAAATCCAAAACGGCGACTTCCTGATTCTGGACGCGGTCAACAACAAAATCTATCAGAATCCATCGGCCGAAGTTATCGACGAATTAAAAGCCGTTCAGGAAAGATACGATACGGAAAAGCATGAGCTCGCCAAACTGAAAGACCTGCCGGCAATCTCGCTGGACGGCCATCAGGTGGAAGTTTGCGCCAATATCGGAACCGTGCGTGATGTCGCCGGCGCTGAGCGTAACGGCGCAGAAGGCGTCGGCCTGTATCGTACAGAATTCCTGTTTATGGATCGCGACGCTCTGCCGACGGAAGAAGAGCAGTTCCAGGCTTATAAGGCCGTGGCCGAGGCCGTTGGCGCCCAGGCCGTTATCGTGCGTACCATGGACATCGGCGGCGACAAAGACCTGCCGTATATGAACCTGCCCAAGGAAGAGAACCCATTCCTTGGCTGGCGTGCGATTCGCATCTGCCTGGACCGTAAAGAAATTCTTCACGCCCAGCTGCGCGCCATTCTGCGCGCCTCCGTATTCGGCAAGCTGCGCATCATGTTCCCGATGATCATCTCCGTTGAAGAAGTGAAGACGCTGAAAGCCGAGCTGGAAATGCTGAAGGCGCAGCTGAGAGAAGAAGGTAAAGCGTTCGACGAATCCATTGAAGTGGGCGTGATGGTTGAAACGCCGGCGGCGGCGGCCATCGCCCATCATTTAGCGAAGGAAGTTGACTTCTTTAGTATTGGGACAAACGACTTAACCCAGTATACTCTGGCAGTTGATCGGGGTAATGAGCTGATTTCTCATCTCTATAACCCGATGTCCCCAGCAGTATTGACCCTGATTAAACAGGTGATTGACGCATCCCATGCCGAAGGTAAGTGGACAGGAATGTGTGGTGAGCTCGCTGGTGACGAACGTGCTACACTACTGTTATTGGGAATGGGTCTGGACGAATTCAGTATGAGTGCGATCTCTATCCCACGCATCAAGAAAATTATTCGTAATGCGAATTACGAAGATGCGAAGGCGCTGGCGGAACAGGCGTTAGCCCAACCGACTGCGCAAGAGTTGAGCAACTTGGTGAGCCGCTTTATTAAAGAAAAAACGCTCTGCTGAGTCCGCGCTGCCCTGAATAATTCAAGTTGCGGGAAGACGGCGACGTAACGAATCCCTGGGAGCCTACTCAAGTAAGCGACCGGGGTGATGGCAAATCTGCCGAGAGCGGATTTGAGCGTCGCCTTCGGCGGCCCCACTGGGGCGAGCAACAAAGCCGATGCACGTGCGGCTTGAAGCATGACGGGTAATACTGACGCTGGCCCAATATTAACGCTTAGGAGAAGATCATGGGTTTGTTCGATAAATTGAAATCTCTGGTTTCGGATGATAAGAAAGACACCGGCAGCATTGAAATCATCGCGCCGTTGTCTGGCGAAATCGTCAATATTGAAGATGTTCCTGATGTCGTGTTTGCTGAGAAGATCGTAGGCGACGGCATCGCCATTAAACCTACGGGCAACAAAATCGTCGCTCCGGTAGATGGCACTATCGGTAAAATTTTTGAAACCAACCATGCTTTTTCTATCGAATCGGATAGCGGTATTGAATTGTTCGTTCACTTCGGCATCGACACCGTCGAACTGAAGGGCGAAGGCTTCAAGCGCATCGCCGAAGAAGGCCAGCGTGTGAAGAAAGGCGATCTTATCATTGAGTTTGACCTGCCGCTGCTGGAAGAAAAAGCCAAGTCTACGTTGACCCCCGTGGTTATCTCCAATATGGATGAAATCAAAGACATGACTAAGCTGAGCGGCACCGTTGTCGTTGGCGAAACGCCGGTTATCCGTATCAAGAAATAAATCGCATCGTCATCGATGATTTGAAAAACGGCACCTGACGGTGCCGTTTCTATTTTCTCAGTCGGCGGCATTCCCCGCCCAACTCAGCCGCGATATCGTCTGGCCAAGCGTTCATTCACGCGCGGCATAGCTCACTGCCAACGCGGAATGCACAGGCAGATAATCAATCCGCCCTGCGCGCCGTTTTCGGCTTCGATATGTCCGCCGTGGGCCAGCACCACTTTACGGGCGATAGCCAGCCCCAGGCCGTACCCTTTACCGGAAACCGGCGATTCGATGCGAACGAAGGGGTCAAATATGCTGGATAACTTCCTTTTATCCACCCCCGGCCCCTGATCGGCGACGCGTATCGTCCACTCTTTTTCATCGCCTTTCAGCGAAACATAAACTTTCTGAGCCCGGGAGGAAAAACGTAACGCATTACGGACAATATTGTCGATCGCCCGGCGCATCAGTTCCGCATTCCCTTTAACCGTGTGATCCAGATTTTCATCCGCCTCAAACAGGATATCAACGCCGGGAACCTGCGCCTCGTAGCGCGCGTCATTGACCACCGCTTTCACCAGCCCCAGCAAATCAAAATACTCCTCGTCCATGCTGGCGTTCTGAGTGCGCGATAGCGCCAGCAGTTCGCCAATCATCTTGTCCATACGCGCGGCTTCGCGCTCTATCCGCAGCAGCGAACTTTCCGTATTGGCGCTATTTTGATGAGCCAAACCGATCGCCAGCTGTAATCGCGCCAGCGGCGAACGCAGTTCGTGAGACACATCGTGCAGCAACTGTTCCCTGCTGCTGACGAGTATATCCAGCCGTTCGACCATCGCGTCAAAATCGCGAGCGACCTCGCTGATTTCATCATGACGCCTGCGCATCAGCGGCAACAGACGCACCGCGAGATCGCCTTGAGCCACGCGTCCGAAGCCCGCGCGCAGTTGATCAAGCGGGCGGGCCAGGTTCCAAGCCAGCAGCCAGCTGAAAAGCAACCCGCAAAAACCGCCGATCAGGAACAACGGCATAGGTATATTGAGAATTTCCCGCGGTCCGCCATGAGGACGAAACTCGCCGCGCAACGGGACGATATCGTAACGCACCTGATACCACTCGCCCTGAGGTCCCTGAACCTGCTTTAGCAGGCTGGCCGGCGCAAACCCATCAGGTTCGCGGCGATCACGAGGCGGACGCTCGGGATCCGGCCGGTCGGCGGGAACCGGAGCGAATTCGGCCAGATTCCCTATTTCCCGCTCGGATAACGGCTGCGCCGAAGTGGTTACCGAAAGATAGCGCCGATCCTTTTCAGGCCATTGCGCCGCCAAGGCATTCCATTCGGCCAGCCCGCCATGCCGCAACACGGCCGACGCAACGCCCGACTGCATCGAGGCAATATGCGCGACAGCCATCTCCTCCATCGATTTATGCGGTTGGCCGTACAAAGAAAACGCCAGCCATAAGAGCTGCGAGATGATGATAAAGGTCAGCCAGAATCCCAGCAGTATTTTCCAGAAAAGCCGTCCGCGTATCATCATTAACGAATCCGGTATCCCACGCTGCGCACGGTTTCGATGGTCATCGTGTTGCCCTCCAGCGCGCTGAGTTTCTGACGAATATTGCTGATGTGAACATCCACGCTGCGATCGTAAGCCTCACGCCGGCGCCCGAGGCACTTTTCCGACAGCTCGTCTTTTGAAACAACCCGTTCCGGAGAGCGCAACAGCAACTCCAGCAGGTTAAACTCGGAGGCGGTGAGATCAAAAGCCTGCCCCCGCCACTCGCTGCTGCGGGTCGCCGGATTAAGCGCCAGATCGCCATATGAGGCTACGCTATCGTCTTGCTCTTTGCTCGGACGATCGTCGTAACGGCGCAGCACCGCTCTGAGGCGGGCGACCAGTTCGCGGGGATAGCAAGGCTTCGGCATATAGTCATCGGCACCCATCTCCAGCCCGATAACGCGGTCGATATTGTCCCCTTTCGCCGTCAGCATAATCACCGGCAGCTGTTGATTTTTTCTGATCTGACGCAGTACATCGATACCGCTCATGTCGGGCAGCATGATATCCAGGATAATCGCGGTGTATTCTCCCGACATCGCCCCTTCTATCCCCTCTTTGCCGGTCAATGCTCTTGAGGTAACAAACCCTTCGGCATTCAGGTATTCGCTAAGCATATTTCCCAGTTCAACGTCGTCATCGACCAATAAAATTTTCATATCCTGTCCCCATTCGCGGATGTATCGTGCATTCTCAGGCCTGGCGGCAATCTTGACAGCCGAATTTACAGAATTCTTACCCTTCATTAACTAAAGATTACCGGTGTTTTCCCACACAGGGAGTAATTAATCCTTTAGTCTCGCCTTTTCTATTATATCCAAGCGATTTCCAGATACGGAAAACGCTCGCCATACGGCCCGAAGCACACGATTTAAGCATCGCTTGATAGCTGCAACTTAGTGAAATCACATAACTCCGCGGCCTTTTCTGCGATAGCCGGCACAACGCCAAACGTCCGGTCGGTACGGTACATAACGGCATAGCGTACCAGCGGCGGCGCGGGCTTCAGCCTGATGACCCCCAGCTTTTGTTGATCAACCAGATATTTAAGACACTTCACGGGAAGGTAGGTGATGCCGATGCCTGAAATCGCCAGCCCAATCTGAGCCAGTAAATTATTGCTGATAATATTTTTGTTGAACGTAATGCCTCGGCTCGAAAAGTAGCGCTCATAGATAAGACCGGTGCCGGATTGCGCGCCTTGTAATAAAAACGAATAGTCAGGGATATCCAGTAAATCCAACTCCGTACCGGGAGGGATAAGTTTAGGCGAACACATCCACGCGTTTTCAACGCTTTTTAACGGCACCGAGATTAACCGGACGTCATTGAAAATATCGGGAACGATAATTAAATCCAGCAAGTCATTGGTAATATTTTCATATAAAACCGAACTCAGCTCGATCGACGGTTCGATCCGCACCTTGGGATATAACTTTCGGATCGACTCAATCAGGCTCGGCAGCCACGTCATGGCCGTCAGTTCGGTCACGCCCAGACGCAGCCGGCTGACCAACACCTGTTTATCACTGATCCTCTCCAGCAGCTGATCGCGCCGATGAATAATATCGGTACAGTAATCCAACAGCTCCCGCCCCTTTTCCGTCAGTTGAGCGCTACGGCTACTTCTGTCGAAAATTTCGATATTGAAGGATTCCTCAAGCTCATGGATCCGTTTCGAAATGGCCGATTGCGACATATTGAGCTTACTGGCGGCGGCTTCAAAACTCCCCGACGTAACGATCCAATAAAGCGCATCAATTTGCTTGAAAGTAATCATAGCGCTATCTCGTGAATAAAAGTGATGAGTTAAAACCATAAAATATCGCTAAAACTCTTCAAATACTATGGGTAGTATCGCAATTGCTGTTCTGTACATATAACCGCCAATCAAAAGCAGATGTAACACTATGATTCATAGGTGAAACATGAACTTACCCGGAAGCGTGATTAATCCAGCGCCAGACCCTGTCAGCCAGCAAGTACGCGACGCCTTTATTGATGTCGTCACCCCGCATATCAGCGACAGCCTGTCGCGCAGCATCGGGATTAACGGGCTCACCCGTTATAACCAGTCGGGAAAACTTATCGGTAGCGCGCTCACCGTGAGATCCCGCGGTGGAGATAACCTGATTGTCTACCAGGCCATGACCCAGCTCAAACCCGGTCACGTTCTGGTTATTGATGCCGAAGGCAATGTGAATAATGCGGTAATCGGCGAATTGATCAAACTGGAGTCGGTAAGGCGCGGCTGCGTCGGGTTCATCGTGGATGGCGCCATACGCGATATCGCCAGTTTTGCCGATACGCCTTGCTACGCCAGAGGGGTGACCCACCGCGGCCCCTACAAGGACGGCCCGGGCGAAATCAACACCCCGGTCTGCATTGGCGGACAGATAGTCAACCCAGGCGACATCGTCGTCGGCGATGAAAATGGCGTGGTCTGCTTCGCCCCCCGGTTTGCCGACCAACTGCTTGCGTTAGCCGCTGAACACGCGGCCAAAGAGGAAGCCATCAAACAGCAAATCGCTTCCGGCGCCGAAGACCAAACCTGGTTCACCCACATACTCAGACAAAAAGGATGACTTAACTCATGGTAAATAAAAAACAGATATCCGGTCGTCTGAACCGCATCAAACCATCGCCCAGTATTGCCGCCAACGATCTGGTCAATAAGCTGCGGTCGGAAGGCAAGGATATTATCAATTTCACCATTGGCGAACCGGACTTTGATACGCCGGACCATATCGTCGCCGCGGCAATCGCCGCCATGAAGAATGGTGAAACCCACTATACGCCGGCCGGCGGAACCCTGGCGCTGAGAAAAGCGGTAAGCGAAAAGTTAAGCCGGGATAATCGGCTGGATTATTCCCCGGACGAGATTGTTTGCGGCTGCGGCGGAAAGCACATTATTTTTCATGCCTTCGCATCCACATTGAATGAACAGGACGAGGTGGTCATTCATGCGCCATACTGGGTCTCCTATCCGGATCTGGCGATCTTGAACGAAGCCTTCCCCGTCATTATCGAGGGCCGCGAAGAGGATAATTTTAAGCTTACGCCGCAGGATCTGGAAAAGGCGCTGACGGCCAATACCAAATGGGTGGTGCTGAATTACCCGAATAACCCAAGCGGCGTTATCTATACGGAAGAGGAACTTCTCGCGCTGGCCGAGGTATTAAGGAAATATCCCAACGTGCTCATCATGCTGGATGAAATCTATGAGTATTTCGTCTATCCGGAAAATCGGCATATCTCGCTGGCTAAAGTGGCCCCGGATTTGAGAGATCGTATCTTAATCATCAACGGCGTTTCCAAAGGCTATGCCATGACCGGATGGCGCCTCGGCTATGGCGCCGGGCCGCAATGGCTGATTGCCGCGATCGGCAAACTGATCTCCCAAACCACAACCTGTCCCAGCTCCGTCAGTCAGGCCGCCGCCGCCGCCGCGCTCTCCGGCGATCAGGCGCCGGTCCGACGCATGCTGGAGATTTACCAGCAACGCCGCGACCGGATATCGGAACGATTAGGCGACGTGCCGGGGCTGCGTTTTGCGCCGCCGGCCGGCGCATTTTATCTATTCCCCGACGTTTCCGGACTGCTGGGAAAGATCACGCCGGCAGGCGAAAAAATCAATTCCGATGACGATGTGGTTCGGTATTTACTGCAGGAAGGCGGCGTGGCTACCGTTGGCGGCCGGGCTTACGGCCTGTCGCCCTATATCAGGATCTCCTTCGCCAGCTCGCTGGAGGTGATTGAAGAGGGATGTGAGCGCATTAAGCGCGCGCTGGCTAAATTAAAGTGATGCGTTAAGGTTCAAACGCCGTTTTATATTCCGCCATTATATTCCCCTTGATGATGACTCAAATTAATTGGGTCATCATCTATTTCACCCATTGGCATATTAAATTCCTATATCTCCCGATAAGACCTAAAATAGAAATCAATAATCCCCTTTCGGCCGGAATATGCGCCGTTCCCGTTATCTCTGCGCCAAACCATGAAAAAAAGTGATTTTAAACCAATATAAAAAATCACTTTTTTTGCCAGGACAAATGGTCTATTACTAATAGTCATAGTGTGCCGTATCCGTTGCGACTTGCACAAGTCATTGATGAGCACATTAATTTTATGTTCCGTAAGTATACGTCAGTATTCTCAGGGACATCCGGGCGCCCAATAAGGCGATATAGCTGCAGATAACCAACATACGTATAGCGTTTTTTATTTCGCCAGACACGCAGTAAGGTGAGACGTATTGCCTCCACCTTATTACCTCAGCAATTTTATCTAGATCGTTTGTAAACAAGGGGAACGACAATGCGTAAAACATTAATTGTCACATTGAGCGCGGTTGTGATGTCTTTTCTGACAGGAACATCGGCTCACGCCGACCAGCTTGCCGATATCAAAAATAAGGGCACGCTGGTATGCGGAACTTTGGGTACCGCCGAACCCTTCAGCTTTCCCAACCCCCAAACTCGGGAAATCCAGGGATATGACGTCGATTTTTGTAACGCCATCGCCAAAAGTCTGGGGGTTAAACCAGAGCTGAAATTAATCTCCGTCGCCGCGCGCATTCCGGAATTGCAACAGGGCCGCGTCGACGTGCTGGTCGCCAACCTCGGCTGGACGCCGGAACGTGCGCAGCAAATCGTCTACAGCGACAGTTACTACGCCAGCCTGCAAAAGGTGGCCGCCAAGGCCAGCCAGGGGTTCAAAACCTTGGACGATCTTGAAGGCAAACGCGTGAGCGCGCCAAAAGGTTCGACCTCCGAATCCGCGGTGAAAAGCCGTTTACCCAGCGCCAGAGTCATCACTTTCCAGGATCCGCCCGCCGCCTTCCTCGCCATGCAACAGGGTAAGGTCGAAGGTTTTGCCGTATCGGAAATTATGCTGATGAAATTCAAAAAGCAGGTCGAGAGCAGCTCGCCGATCGCCATCCTCGAACCGGCCCTAATGACCGAAGCCTGGGGCGTCGGCATGAAGAAAGGCGAAACCGCATTGATCGAGCGGGTCAACGGTACCTTGCAGTCCATGGAAAAATCGGGCGAAGCGCAGCAGATTTTCGACAAATGGCTGGGTGAGAAAACATCTTACGGCCTGCATCGCGGCTTTACGATCGAACCGATAAAAGGTTGATAAAAAGTAAATATATCAGGAGGTTCAATGGGAAACCAATTAGATTTCGCAGTCTTGACACAAGGCGAGTATCCGCACTGGATACTCCAGGGCGTCATTACGACCGTTGAACTGACCGCATTGGCATGGGTAATTTCCCTGGTGGTGGGGACATTACTCGCCCTGATCCGCATGAGTCATAGCCGCGTGGGGAAAATGCTGGTGGCCTGTTATGTTGAGTTTCACCAGAACGTCCCGATGCTGGTGCAGATTTTCCTTTGGTATTTCGGCATTCCCACGTTATTTCCTGAAGAGGTGCAGACCTGGACGAATACGCACAACAGCGAATTTCTGTTTGCGTTTATTGCCGTCGGGCTCTGCATGGGAGCTTACATCTCGGAGGATCTTCGCGCCGGCATCCGGACCATACCCCGCTCGCAGATCGAAGCCTCGCGGGCATTGGGGCTGGGGTATGTACAGGCGTTCCGCCTGGTTGTGTTTCCACAGGCGGCGCGCGTCGCTCTACCGACATTGATCAACCATACCGTACTGCTGTTCAAGAACACCAGTTTGGCAATGACCGTTGGCGTTGCGGAATTGACCTACGTAGCGAGAGAGATTGAGAGCCAAACATTTCACACCGCCGAGATTTACGCGGTGGTTACCGTTCTCTATCTGTTCGTCTCTTTGCTTATTATGTATACCGGGTCCGTGCTCGAACAGCGCTACCGTATTAAAGCGAGGTAGGAATGAGCGATATCCTGTTAATTTTTAAAGATAACTGGCTGCTGTTGCTGGTGGGGCAATATCCACATGGTCCGCTCGGCGGGTTGGCGATTACTTTTTTGCTGTCCATTTTCGGTCTGCTGCTCGCGTTCCCATTAAGCGTGGTCATTGCCCTGGCGCGCGTCAGCCCGCTGCGCTGGTTGCGCGTACCGGCGACCGTACTGGTTTACGCGGTTCGTGGCATCCCGTTGGTTATGCTGATTTTTTGGGTTTACTTTTTCGTTCCGCTGTTAATCGGTCAAACAGTAAATGGTTTCACCACCATGCTGGTGACGCTGGTGATTTATCAGGCGGCCTATCTCGCGGAGATCATCCGCGCCGGGATCGTCGGGCTGCCCAAGGGCCAGACTGAAGCCGCGCGCGCGGTAGGCCTGAGCTATATGCAGACCACCGTAAAGGTGATCCTGCCGCAGGCGCTTTACAACATGATGCCGGCGATGATTAGCCAGTTTGTTTCGACCATAAAAGAAACCTCTCTGGGCTATGTCATCAGCGTAAATGAACTGACGTTCGCCGCGAATCAAATTAACAGCACGCTGCTGACCAAACCGTTCGAGGTCTTCCTGATTTTGACCGTTATTTACTTTGTACTTTGTTTTTCATTAACACAATTAGCTCGTTACGTAGAGAAACGCATCAATAAAAAACGCGCCGGTGAGAAAAAGACAATAATGACCGAACTATCCACTTCAGCTGCTAGCTGAATGAGCCATGAATTCCACACCAGGGAATCCTATTATGACAAACAACACAACGCGCAAAGTGCCGATGATTGTCTTTAAGTCAGTCAATAAATGGTATGGCGACTATCATGCGCTGAACAATGTGACGGCACACATTTCCAAAGGCGAAGTGGTGGTGGTTTGCGGCCCTTCGGGATCGGGAAAATCGACGCTCATCCGTACGGTAAATCGCCTGGAGGATATACAGCAGGGGTCGATACAATTTGACGGGCAAGACATTCACTCGCCGGCATTGGATCTGAACAAGTTCCGCAGCCACGTCGGATTTGTGTTCCAGAGCTTTAATCTTTTTCCCCATTTATCCGTGGCTGAGAATATTATGCTGGCGCCGATCAACGTGCTGAAGAAAAAGAAAAACGAAGCGCGGGAACGGGCAAAGGCGCTGCTCGACCGCGTGGGGCTGGCGGCCAAAATCGACGCTTATCCCGGTCAGCTTTCCGGCGGGCAGCAACAGCGGGTGGCCATCGCTCGCGCATTGGCGATGGATCCGCCCGCCATGCTGTTCGACGAACCGACCAGCGCGCTGGACCCGGAAATGGTCGGCGAAGTTTTGCAGGTAATGAAAAGCCTTGCCAGGGAGGGAATGACCATGATGTGCGTCACGCACGAAATGAATTTCGCCCGTGAAGTTGCCGATAGCGTCTTATTTATGGATAACGGATGTCTGGTCGAAACCTCAACTCCGGATGCGTTTTTCTCTAATCCGCAGAGCGACCGGGCGCGAAAATTCCTGACCGAGCTTCGCGCTCATTAGCGTCAGGAAAGACGCCGAAGACGGGCAGCGACGATCGGACGACGCGCCGCGGCGCAATACGTTGAAAAACCGAGCGGCGGCCACGCCTGAATTTTCAAGGGCAACGCCGGCTCGTCCCGGAGCCGCCATCCGCCTAATCGAACACGCCCGTCGATAGGTAACGGTCGCCCCGATCGCAGGCGATAGTCACAATCAGGCTGCCGGGGTTTTCCGCCGCGATACGCAACGCGCCGGACACCGCGCCGCCGGAGCTGACGCCGCAGAAAATCCCCTCCTGCCGCGCCAGGAGACGCAGCGTGCTTTCCGCTTCGCGCTGTGAAATATCCATAATGCGATCGACAACATCCGCATTGAAGATGCCCGGCATATAGCCGGCGGACCAGCGGCGAATACCGGGAATATGGCTTCCCTCAGCAGGCTGCAGCCCGACGGTGACAATCTCTTCGCGCTGCGCCTTCAGATAACGGCTAACGCCGGAGATCGTGCCGGTGGTGCCCATACTGGAAACAAAGTGCGTCAATTGGCCTGCGGTTTGCCGCCAGATTTCCGGGCCGGTGGTTGAAAAGTGGGCGAGCGCGTTATCCGGATTATTAAACTGGTCGAGGACTTTCCCCTCGCCCGACAGCGCCATCTGGCGGGCCAAATCGCGCGCGCCCTCCATCCCCAGTCGCCGGCCGACTAAAATCAACTCGGCGCCATAGGCGCGCATCGCGGCCTGGCGCTCCCGGCTCATGTTCTCCGGCATCAGCAGACGTAAACGGTAGCCTTTAACCGCGGCGATCATCGCCAGCGCGATACCGGTATTGCCGCTGGTCGCTTCGATCAAGCGATCGCCCGGCGCGATCTCGCCGCGTTTCTCGGCCTGCAGAATCATGGACAGCACCGCGCGATCTTTTATCGATCCCGCCGGATTATTGCCTTCCATTTTCAGCCAGACTTCGCTCTCCATCCCCTGCGTCAAACGCTGTAGCTTCACCAGCGGGGTATTGCCAATACCATGTTCAACCGTTGTCAAAAAGCCTGTCCCCATGCATGTTATATGTTATATCAGACGCCTTTTACTCTCGCTTATCGGCCCCCGCAACTCGTACCATCATACTCTGTCATCGGTCGCGCGGACTACTTCCGGAAACGGCATAACGGCGGGGATAAAGAAAACGCGGGGATCGACCGCCCCGCCACGGCCTGCGGCCATGACGGAAACGGCGGGGATTAAAGCGCCAGCAGGCGATCCAGCGAAGGCGCGAAGAAGTAGCTGCCGCTCACCGCACGGGTGAAGCGCAGCATTTCGTCGCGTTTGCCGTCCAGATCGCCGAACATGCTCAGCAGCTGTTGTTCGATATTATGCAGACGCGCGCAGTAGGCGATAAAATAGAGCCCGTGTTTGCCGCTGGCCGTACCGTAAGGCAAGCTTTGGCGCACGATTTTCAACCCTTTGCCGTCTTCTTTTAAATCAACGCGGCTGACGTGCGACGTCGCCGGACGCCGTTCGGGCGGCAGCTCTTCGCTATCCTGTTTGGTGCGGCCGATCATCTGCTCCTGCTGTTCAACGCTAAGACGCTGCAGCTGCTTCAGATTATGCTCCCAGCGCTGGGTCAAAACATAGCTGCCGCCGGCATCCGCATGCCCTTCGGGAATAATCGCCACATCGTAACGGGCGTCGCCCTGCGGGTTCTCCGTGCCGTCAACGAAGCCGCTCAAATCACGCTCTTCAATCCAGCGGAAGCCGTGTATCTCCTCCTCCACACGGATGGCGCCGCCAAAAGCGGCCAGCGCCGCCAGCGCCAGACTGAAATTCACATCCTGCCGCAATGAATGAATATGAATCAACAGGTCGCGCTGGGTTGCCGGCGCCAGCCCTTTTCCTAGCGGTGTAAACGGCTTGAGCTCCTGCGCGGAGCTTTGGCAATCCAGATCGCGCCAGACGTCGTAACCAAAAGCGAGCACCGCGCCCAAACCGGCATCGGGAAACTGCTGTTGCAGTTCGGACAACGCCTGACAGAATTTTTTGCAACCCTGCCGAACGGCGTCAAACTCCCCCTGGATCATAGCTTCCATATAAATGGCAAAACGGCGGTGTTCCAACAGAATGCCGCTCTGAATTTGTGTCATCTTTGCTTCCTCAATCTAAGCATGCTTCTTTATTCTTGTTTGCCATGCGATACGCGCAGCCGGACTATCATACCGGAAGAGATCGGGATTTTACTTTGCTTAAACGCAAAATCACCGCGAACGCCGCTTTTCCTCCCCGTAGGCGCGGGCAAAGCGCAGGGTCGTCACCTTGGCGATTTCAGAAAATAACAACAGTCCGAGATTCAGCGGCGCGTGCTGCAAACCGCTCATACCGATAAACCAGGGAATAAAAGAGAGCGACGGCGTCATAGTCAGCAGCCTGACCGGCGTTTGCAGATACGCCAGCGCGACGGCGGACCGGCGCAGGCGTTGCGATAAAAAAACGCCGGGAGCGTTTTTCAACGTCGCCTGCGACGGCGCGGAGGGGGACGGGCAGGAAGCCCGCCATAAAAAAAGCCAGGCCGATACGGGAATGGAGAGCGTCAGGCACAGCGAAAGCGCGAAGAGGATATCGCCATAAACGCCGGAAATAGGGCGATACGACAAAAAGGCATGAATATCATCGTAAATCGGCACCCTATTATGCGCCAGGTTCAGCCATAGAAAGCGAATGGCGTAGAAGAGATCCAGCGTCCCCCAGAAATAAAAGATCGACGCCGCCTTTCCCCGCCCCATGACTGAATCCCGGCTTAATCAACAAAACAAGAGGCGGCGGCTAATCGCGAGCCTGCGCATGCCAGACGATTTTGCTGACCCGCCAGCTTTTGAGAATGTCATCGGAAGGCATTAGCCCCTCCGGCCCACTCCACTCACCGGAGAACAGATAGCTGACATGCTTGCTCTGCGGCGCGACGCACTCAACGCTTTGCGCATCATCCCCCTGCCCCGGTTGGCAGGCGCCGAATGCCTTGCTGTAGGATGAGGCGAACGTATCGCCGATTTTCACGCCCCACACGCTCTCAATCGCCGCATCCATCACTTCCACTTTCCGGACATGGCTTTTGGGCTCGCCGCTGATAATCAGCTTAACGTCATTGCCGTCCAATGCCTGGTAAAACGCCACCAGCTGTCCGTTGTTCGAACCCATACCGCTACGCAGACGGTAGTTATTATTCAGCGCCTGCTGCAGCACGGATTCGGATAACGGCGTACCGGCATTAATGCCGCCGACGCCAGCATCCGATACCTGAATGGAGCCGCCGAACCAGTTAAACGGCGACAGGCTGGACCAGGAAAAGCCAGACATCGCGCTACACCCGCTCAGCATCAGCGGTAATCCCAGTAATAATGGGCGCAATCTCATCACATTCACTCCTCAATATTGAACGGCATCCATCGATAGCCGTCATCACCCGATTCGAGTTTGAGTATAGGGATAAAGAAAAGTGCCGTAAAACCGCAAGAGATCGGGCGCAAGGCAAGCCATTCCGAACCTGCCATAACAGAACGTGGGGCGGATGGCGTCGGACGGATCAGTACTCCAGATCCTCAATAAGACGTTTTCCCAGCGTCACGCTGTCGACCATTTCATAGTCGAGTTTTTCATACATGCCGATCACCGCGTCGTTATCCTCACGCACCATCAGATGGATTTTCGGGCAGCCGCGGGCGATAAGTTTCTTTTCCAGACGGCTGATCAACGCGTTGGCGATGCCCCTGCCGCGGAAATCCGGATGAACGCCAAGATAATAAGCCGATCCGCGGTGACCGTCGTAGCCGCCCATAACCGATCCCACCACTTCGCCGCCGACTTCAGCGATCAGAAACAGATCGGCATCGTGATTCAGCTTACGCTCGATATCCATTTCAGGATCGTTCCACGGGCGCAGCAAATCGCAGCGTTCCCAAAGGGTGATCACCTCTTCAAAATCATCTTGTCGGAATACGCGGATTTCCATCACATTCACCACGTTGCAATTAAGTAAGCTCTGATTATCGCGTGATTTGTGTCAGACGCAATATCAAATTGCAGCCGGCCGGTGGAAATATCCCTACCCGCTGACTATTTAGAGTGGGCCGTCGCGGGCGACGTTGAAAATCGCTCCCGGCGATTTTTTATGACGGGCTTCCTGCCCGTCCCCCTCCGGGCCGTCGCGAGCGACGTTGAAAATCGCTCCCGGCGATTTTTTATTATCCGGCGATAATCGTTATACTGTCCGACCTTATTGACAGGTTAAAGGAATCCGGCGCATGCCCTATATCCGTGCTGTAAAAACCTTCCTGCGTACCTTGCAGGATGATATCTGCCGACAGCTCGCCGCCGCAGACGGCGCCGCCGATTTTGATGAGGATATCTGGCAGCGCGCGGAAGGCGGGGGAGGATGCAGCCGCGTTTTATCGGGCGGCGTATTCGAACGCGCCGGCGTCAACTTTTCTCATATATCCGGCCGTTCATTGCCGCCGTCCGCCAGCGCGCGCCGTCCTGAACTGGCGGGGCGCAGCTACCAGGCGATGGGCGTATCGCTGGTGATTCATCCGCAAAACCCTTATGTTCCCACCAGCCACGCCAACGTACGTTTTTTTATTGCCGAAAAACCGGGCGAAGAAGCGGTGTGGTGGTTCGGCGGCGGCTTCGATCTGACGCCGTTTTACGGTTTCGAGGAGGACGCGATTCACTGGCACCAAACCGCCCGCGACCTGTGCCGCCCTTTCGGCGCGGACGTTTACCCGCGTTATAAGAAATGGTGCGATGACTATTTTTTCCTGAAACACCGCAACGAGGCGCGCGGCATCGGCGGGCTGTTCTTCGACGATCTAAACACGCCGGATTTTGCTACCTGCTTTGATTTTTCCCGCGCGGTCGGCGCCGGCTTTTTAAGCGCCTATCTGCCGATCGTCGAGAAGCGCAAAGCCCTGCCGTGGGGCGAGCGCGAGCGCCAATTTCAGCTCTACCGCCGCGGGCGCTATGCTGAATTCAATCTGGTGTGGGATCGCGGTACGCTGTTCGGGCTGCAAAGCGGCGGGCGCACGGAATCCATCCTGATGTCGATGCCGCCGCTGGCCCGCTGGGAATACCAGTATCAGCCGGAGCCGAACAGCCCGGAAGCCGCGCTGTACCGGGATTTTTTACCGGTCCGGGACTGGCTCGACGAGAATAGTCCCTCCATTCCGCCAACGGGAGTCGCCAAGTAATGCAGATTTGGGTCGATGCCGATGCCTGCCCCAACGTCATCAAAGAAGTGCTGTTTCGCGCGGCGGATCGCACCGCCACCCCGACCACCCTGGTCGCCAACCAGTCGCTGAAGGTGCCACCATCGCGCTTTATTCGCACCCTGCGCGTCGCCGCCGGGTTCGACGTCGCGGATAACGAGATTGTGCGCCGGGTTGCCACCGGCGATCTGGTGATCACCAGCGATATTCCGCTGGCCGCCGAAGCGATCGCAAAAGGCGCGGTGGCGCTCAACCCCCGCGGTGAGCGCTATACGCCGGACACCATCCGCGAACGGCTGAATATGCGTGACTTTATGGATACCCTGCGCGCCAGCGGCATTCAGACCGGCGGCCCCGCGACCTTGAGTCAGCGCGACCGGCAGCAGTTTGCCGCCGAACTGGATAAGTGGCTGCAGCAAAAAAACCGCTAGTCGCGCGCGGTGCCCGGCCGGCCGGGCCCGTTCCTACAGCGGCTGGGTTTGCGCCTCCACCACCGCCAGCGCCACCATATTAACGATACGCCGCACCGAGGCGATCGACGTCAGGATATGCACCGGCTTGGCGACGCCCATTAGAACCGGGCCAACCGTCACGCCTTCGGAAGAAGAAACGCGCAGCAGGTTATAGCTGATGCGCGCCGCTTCCATATTCGGCATGATCAGAATGTTGGCGGAGCCCTTTAGCGGGCTGTCCGGCATCTGCTCGCGGCGGATCGCCTCCACCAGCGCGGCGTCGCCGTGCATTTCACCGTCAATTTCGAGTTCGGGCGCCAGCTTATTCACCAGCGCCAGCGTCGCGCGCATTTTCTGCGCGCTCGGCAAATCGGAGGTGCCGAAGCTGGAATGCGACAGCAGCGCGACCTTCGGCTCAATGCCGAAACGGCGTACGGTATCCGCCGCCATTAAGGTAATCTCGGCCAGCTGTTCCGGCGTCGGATCGGCGTTGACGTAGGTATCGGCGATAAACGTATTCCCGCTGGGCAACAGCAGCGCATTCATGGCGCCGGCCACATGCACGCCGTCACGGTAACCGAACACCCTTTCCACGATATCGAAATGTTCTTGATAGGTACCGATGGTGCCGCAAATCATCGCATCCGCCTCGCCGCGCAATACCATGATGGAGCCAATCAAGGTCGGATTGCCGATCACCTCGCGCTGCGCCTTTTCCTGCGATACGCCGCGCCGCTTCATCATTTCGAAGTACTCGCTCCAGTACGCCTTGAAACGCGGGTCGGACTCGTTATTGACCACTTCAAAATCTTTACCGATGGTCAACTGCAGGCCCAGCTTTTGCAGACGCATCTCGATCACGTTCGGACGCCCAATCAGTATCGGGAAGGCCAGCCCCAGCGTCACCAGCTCCTGCGTGGCGTGCAGCACGCGCGGCTCCTCCCCTTCGGCCAGCACCACGCGGCGCGGCTGCTGACGCGCCTGGGAGAAAATCGGCTTCATAAACAGATTGGTTTTATAGACGAACTGGGTCAGCTTCTCGATATAGGCGTCAAAATCCTCAATCGGCCGCGTGGCGACGCCGGACTCCATCGCGGCTTTGGCCACCGCCGGGGCGATTTTGATAATCAGCCGCGGATCGAAGGGCTTGGGAATCAGATAATCCGGGCCGAACGACAGCTCCTGATCGCCATAGGCGGAGGCCACCACTTCGCTCTGCTCCGCCAGCGCCAGATCGGCGATGGCATGCACGCAGGCCAGCTTCATCTCTTCATTGATGGTGGTGGCGCCGACATCCAGCGCCCCGCGGAAAATAAACGGGAAACACAGGACGTTGTTAACCTGGTTCGGGTAATCGGAACGACCGGTGCAGATAATGGCGTCGGGACGCGCTTCTTTAGCCAGCGGCGGCAGAATTTCCGGTTCGGGATTCGCCAGCGCCAGGATCAGCGGACGCGGGGCCATGGTTTTCACCATCTCCGGCGTCAACACGCCGGGGCCGGAGCAGCCAAGGAAAATATCGGCGTCGGGGATCACGTCCGCCAGCTTGCGCGCGCCGTTGTCGTCAATGGCGTAGGCGGCTTTGGTCTCCGCCATATTCTCCTCGCGGCCTTTGTAAATCACGCCGCGCGAATCGCACACCGCAATGTTTTCGTGCTTCATGCCCAGCGCCACCAGCAGATTCAGACAGGCGATGGAGGCCGCCCCGGCGCCGGAAACCACCAGGCGCACCTCGGAGATCTTTTTCTCCACCACCCGCAGCCCGTTCAGCACCGCCGCGGTACAGATAATCGCCGTACCGTGCTGATCGTCGTGAAATACCGGAATTTTCATCCGCTCGCGCAGCTTTTTCTCGATGTAGAAACATTCCGGCGCTTTGATATCTTCCAGATTGATGCCGCCAAACGTCGGCTCCAGCGCGGCGACAACGTCGATCAATTTATCCGGATCGAGCTCATCCACTTCGATATCGAACACATCAATGCCGGAAAACTTCTTGAACAGCACGCCCTTCCCTTCCATTACCGGCTTGCCGGCCAGCGCGCCGATATTTCCCAAACCAAGCACGGCGGTGCCATTCGAAATCACCGCCACCAGATTACCGCGCGCCGTGTACTTGTACGCCGCCAGCGGATCTTCGGCGATCTCAAGACAGGGCGCGGCGACGCCGGGAGAGTATGCCAGGGCCAAATCGCGCTGGGTCGCCAGCGGTTTCGTCGGCGATACCCGGATTTTCCCAGGTACCGGAAATTGATGGAAATCCAATGCACTCTGTTTTAATTGATCGTCCATTGTTACGTCCTTTGTCTATTTTCGTTATAGGGAGGGAGTGAGGTTACAAAGGGCCAGTATAATGTGTGCGGTTTGTTAAACTTTGAAGGGCTGCAAAAAGCGGAAGTTAATTTCTCTTAATATAGTTACTATACTTAATTTATATCGCGAGAAAACGGATAAAAGCGCGGTGCATCTTTCCATCCCACCGCGCTCGAAGGAGCGTTCTCTCTTTTCGTTCTGCAAACGCCATTATCCGAAAGAATACCGTTCACTTAAGCTGATTTTTAGGGGAAACACCGGGGGAGGTTCCCACAGGGACGCCTCACCCCGGTGGTCGCCCCGTGTATCTTGATGCTTAAACGATCGGCATTAATTATCCGAAACGGATAAGAGCAGCTACGAAAACCATCCCCTAATATAGGCATGTTGCAGCAGCATAATGGTTTTCGCGTCTTTAATGCGGCCGTCGCTCACCATCTCCATCGCCTGCGTGAAAGGCAGCTCAAGCACTTCGATATCTTCATCCTCGACGCCGCCGCCTGCGTTGTTATGGTCGGCGTCGCTATATTCAGCGGCGAAAAAATAGAGCCGTTCCGTCACCCCTCCGGGCGACATATAGGCATCAAACAGTTTTTCAACCTCGCCTACCGCATAGCCGGTTTCTTCTATCGCCTCGTTGCGAACGCAGGCTTCCGGCGAGTGGCTGTCCAGCATGCCCGCGCAGGCTTCCAGCAGCATGCCGCTTTCATTGCCGTTAAGGTAGGTGGGGATACGGAACTGCCGGGTCAGGATAACGGTTCCCTTGCGCCGGTTATACAGCAGGATCGTCGCGCCGTCGCCCCGATCGTAAACCTCGCGGATCTGGCGGACGACGCCGCCACGTTTTCTTTTCAAATCAAAAACATACTTATGCAGAATAAACCAATGATCGGATAAGAGTTTTTTTTCAACGATAGCGATCGGCGACGACATGACTCCACCTAAATAAAATAAGTTTAATGACAACCCCATCGTGATGAGTTCAGGATAACCGGGGCGACGGACAGCAACCCGCCATAAAAAATCAGCGCCTGATGATAAAACGGGGCTTAGCGGAATGCACCTATCGTCACAATCCTAAAGCCGTACTGACAAGCAGGTAAACATTGAGCGAGATAACGATAAAAACAATCAATTTGCCGGTATTTTGTATCAACCGGCTGTTGACCATCTCGCCCATTAGCTCGCGGTTGCCGGTGAATGCCAGTAAGGGGATCAGCGCCAGCGCGATGCCAAAACTCAGGATAACCTGGCTAAATACCAGCACTCGGGTAGGATCCATGCCCAGCAGAATAACGATAAATGATGGCAGCATAGTGACGGAACGCCGAACCCACAGCGGAATATGGAAGCGAACGAACCCCTGCATAACCACCTGTCCGGCCAGCGTACCGACCACGGTCGAGGAGAGCCCCGCCGCCACCAGACTCAGACCGAAAATCGTCGCCGCCGCTTTTCCCAGCAACGGTTCCAGCGTCAAATAGGCCCGATCCAGATCGGCAATATTCTGGTTGCCGCTGAAATGGAAAGCCGCGGCGGCGGTCGCCATCATCGCCAGATTCACAAACCCGGCGATGGTCATGGCGATAGCGACATCGACTTTAGTGGCGGAGTAGCGTTCGGCGCGGGAGTGTTCCCCATCGTGCTGCGTCAGAGAGGAGTGCAGATAGATCACATGGGGCATGATCGTCGCCCCCAGCACGCCGGCCGCCAGAAAAACCGCATCCGACGTCGGCAGGTTGGGAATAACGACCCCGCGGGCCAGCGCGGCCAACTGAGGCTGAGAGAACGCCAGCTCAACAATATAAGCCGCGGCGACAAACAGCAGCAGCCCGCCGATTACCATTTCCAACGGCTTCTGACCATGCCGCTGCAGCATCAAAATCAGAAAGGTGGCGATGCCGGTAAGAATAGCGCCCTCAAGCAGGGATACGCCCAGCAACAGCTTGAAACCAATGGCGGCGCCGATAAATTCCGCCAGATCGGTCGCCATGGCGATGATCTCCGCCTGAACCCAGTAGGCCCAGACCGCGGGCCGCGGAAAGCGATCGCGGATCAGCTCGGCCAGATTTTTTCCGGTGGCGATGCCCAGCTTGGCCGATAACAGTTGGATCAACATCGCCATCACATTGGCCCACACCACAACCCATAACAGTGTGTAGCCGTAGGCCGCGCCGGACTGAATATTGGTCGCGAAGTTACCCGGATCGATATAACCGATCGCGGCGATAAACGCCGGCCCCATCAAAGAAAGTTTAACCTTTCTTGATGTACGGCTGGCTGATTCGGCGACTCGACTGCTCGGCATAGTATGACCCTTATAACGCTGTTGTTTTTATCACTCTCACAGAATTGATAATGATTATCAAGTGCATTTAGGGCGGTGATACCAATTCTTTCAATAGGTAAAGATGATGATCCATCAAGACGCCAAAAAACACTCTTTTAATAAAAAAATATTAACAAAATATAAACAAAAAACCCCACGCCGAAGCATGGGGTCAGACTACTGACAAAAGGGTATCAGCCCGTGAGAAACAGCCGATGCGCGCCTGCGGCCGCAGGGAGCGGAAAGCGCCCGAGCGCAATTTGAAAAATGAAGAGTATCAGTTTGATAACACCGCGCCTACAAAGCCGTCGCTCCCGCGCAGGCGGAAACCGGCTTTTAATAACGCGCCGTCTATCAGAATCCCCGCCTTCGCGGGGGATAGATAGGGGTTATCAGGCAGGGGTGTCCGCGTTCGGAATATCAGGCTTTCGCCTTAGATACCGCCACCATCGCCGGACGCAACAGGCGCCCATTGAGCGTATAGCCCTTCTGCATCACCATCATTACGTGGTTAGGCTGGTGATCGGCGGATTCCAGCATGGTCATCGCCTGATGGACCTCTGGATTAAAGGGAACATCCACCTCCCCGACCACCTCGATGCCAAACTTATGCACGGCATCCAGTAACGATTTCAGCGTCAGTTCGATGCCTTCAACCATCGGCGCCAGCGCCTCATTGGATTTATCCGCCAAATCCAGCGCGCGTTCCAGGTTGTCGATAACCGGCAGCATTTCGCCGGCGAATTTTTCCAGCGCGAACTTATGCGCCTTCTCAACGTCGATTTCCGCACGACGGCGGATATTATCGGCTTCGGCCCGGGCGCGCAGTACATTATCACGCTCGCGCTGCTGCAATTCGCTCAGTTGCGCTTCCAGTTCGGCGATACGCGCATCGCGCGGATCGGTCGCGTCTGCCGCCGCATCTTGCGCCTGCGGCTCTTTTGCCGTATCCGTTTGATCCAAGACTTGCTCGTCAGGCGTGTTCTGTTCTTTACTACTCATGAAATTCTCCGCGTTTTAGCATTAATCCCGCTAGTTGCTTATTATGGGGATCAAAACCGGGGATTCAAGGGAACCGGTCATATATTGGTTGTTCCCGACCCAGGGCTTATCACGCCGAGGATAACGACAGCAATGAATAAACCGTTTAATTGTATTGGCATTGTGGGGCATCCGCGCCATCCTACCGCGCTGGCGACCCATGAAATGCTCTATCATTGGCTGACCGGTAAAGGCTATACGGTGCTGATTGAACAACAGATCGCCCTCGATCTGAATCTGCAAGGCGCGCAGACCGGCAGCCTGGCCGAAATCGGACAAAAAGCCGATCTCGCCGTCGTCGTCGGCGGCGACGGCAATATGCTCGGCGCGGCCCGGGTATTATCGCGCTATGACATTCAGGTTATCGGCGTTAACCGCGGCAATCTCGGCTTTCTGACCGATCTGGATCCCGACCACGCCCAGCAGCAGCTTTCCGACGTATTAAACGGCCAGTATCTAAGCGAACGGCGCTTTATGTTGGAAGCGCATATTTGCCGCGCCGATCGCCCCAGCAGCAGCAGCACCGCCATCAATGAAGTGGTGCTCCACCCTGGGAAAGTGGCACACATGATTGAATTTGAAGTCTATATTGACGATAGCTTCGCCTTCTCCCAACGTTCTGACGGCCTGATCATTTCCACGCCGACCGGTTCGACCGCCTACTCTTTATCCGGCGGCGGCCCGATTCTGACCCCCTCGCTGGACGCCATCGCGCTGGTGCCCATGTTTCCCCACACGCTCTCGGCGCGTCCGCTGGTCATCAACAGCAGCAGCACCATCCGGCTAAAGTTTTCCCACATCACCAGCGATTTGGAAATCAGCTGCGACAGCCAGATTTCGCTCCCCGTACAGGAAAAGGAAGAGGTTCTGATCCGCCGCAGCGAATATGCCCTGAATCTTATTCACCCCAAAAATTATAATTACTTCAATACGTTAAGCACAAAGCTCGGCTGGTCTAAAAAATTATTCTAAAATCGCTCGCCGCCGCTTTACTGTATATAAAACCAGTCTATACTGTATGCATTCACACCTTGTTATTACATACAGGAAAACTATCATGCTGGCGCAACTCACTATCAGTAACTTCGCCATCGTGCGTGAGTTAGAAATCGATTTTCAGGCGGGAATGAGCGTGATCACCGGGGAGACCGGCGCGGGTAAATCCATCGCCATTGACGCTCTCGGCCTGTGCCTGGGCAATCGTTCCGACGCCAGCATGGTAAGACCCGGAGCCGCCCGCGCGGACATCTGCGCACGCTTCTCGCTTGCGGACACGCCCGGAGCGCGCCGGTGGCTGGAACGGAACCAGCTGGATGACAGCAACGAGTGCCTGCTGCGCCGGGTGATTGGCGCGGACGGCCGCTCGCGCGGCTTTATCAACGGTACGGCGGTGCCCGTTTCGCAACTGCGCGAACTCGGTCAGCTTCTGATTCAGCTTCACGGCCAGCACGCGCATCAGCAGTTGCTCAAGCCGGAGCACCAGAAACATCTGCTGGATGCCTACGCCGATGAATCCCAACTGCTGGGTGCCATGCAACAGATCTGGCAGCAGTGGCATCAAAGCTGCCGTTCGCTGGCGCAGCTGCAACAGGCCGCCATCGAGCGGGAAGCCCGCCGCGAACTGCTGCAATATCAATTGAAAGAGCTCAATGAGTTTGCCCCGCAGCCCGGCGAATACGAGCAGATCGATATCGAGTACAAACGGCTGTCGAACAGCGAACAGCTGCTGGCGCTGAGCCAGCAGGCATTGCAGCTGCTCAGCGAAGACGAAGAGCAAAATATGCTTGGCATGTTGCATAGCGTAAAACAGCGGATCGGCGAACTGGCCGGCATGGACGAGACGCTGGCCGACGTGCTCTCTATGCTGGAGGAGGCCGGCATCCAGCTCGGCGAGGCCAGCGACGAACTGCGTCACTACAGCGAACGGATGGATCTCGACCCGATCCGGCTATATGAGCTGGAACAGCGGCTATCCCGCCAATTGGCGCTGGCGCGTAAGCACCATGTTCAGCCGGAAGCCTTGCCTGCCTTTCATCAGCAATTGCTGGAAGAGCGGCGGTCGCTGGAAGAGCAGGAGAGCGATCGCGAATCCCTGAGCTTCGCCGTCAGCGAATATCATCAGCAGGCGCTGCACGTCGCCGAACAGCTGCACGTTCGCCGCCTGCACCACGCCAAAGAGCTGGCGCAGTTTATCACCAGCAACATGCATGAGCTGGCGATGCCGCACGGGCATTTCACCATCGACGTAAAATTTACCCCTGAATGCCTGACCGCCAGCGGCGCGGACAGCATTGAGTTTCGCGTTACCACCAACCCCGGCCAGCCGCACCAGTCACTGGCTAAAGTGGCCTCCGGCGGGGAACTTTCCCGTATTTCCCTGATTATTCAGTTGATCACCGCGCGTAAAATGGATACGCCCGCGCTGATCTTTGATGAGGTCGATGTGGGGATCAGCGGCCCGACGGCGGCCATCGTGGGAAAAATGCTGCGTCAGCTTGGCGAATCCACGCAGGTGATGTGCGTCACCCACCTGCCCCAGGTCGCCGGCTGCGGCCATCATCACTTCTTCGTCAGTAAACAGACGGACGGCGCGGAAACGGAAACATTGATGCAGCCGCTCGATAAACGCGCCCGCCTGCAGGAACTGGCGCGTCTGCTGGGCGGCAGCGCTGTCACGAAAAATACGCTGGCGAATGCCAAAGAGCTGCTGGCCGCGTAAGACCCGGACCAGGGATGGACTCGCCATAAAAAACGCCGGGAGCGTTTTTCAACGTCGCTTGCGACGGCCCGAAGAGGGACGGGCAGGAAGCCGCCATAAAAAATCCAACTTTTTTGCCTTCCCGAGGTCATACAGGGGTCTTGCAGGTTTTCAATTCCGGCAAGGTCTATTATCATCGGCAACCTATGCCCTTAAGGAATGTAATCACTATGCGCTGTAAAACGCTGACTGTCGTCGCTGCGGTGGTTGTTATGCTAACTGCCGGTTGTTCCACGTTGGAGAAAGTGGTTTATCGGCCGGACATCAATCAGGGAAACTACCTGGCGCCGAGTGACGTCGCGAAAATTCATACCGGGATGACCAAACAACAGGTTGCCTACACGTTGGGAACACCAATGATGCAGGATCCGTTCAGCAGCAATACCTGGTTTTATGTATTTCGCCAACAGCCGGGCCATGAATCCGTAAAACAACAGACCTTGACGCTAACCTTTAGCGCCGAAGGCGTGTTAACCCATATAGATAACAAACCCGCGCTGAGCTAACCTGGCGATAACCAGTGCAATAGAGCGCGAGTCTGATCCACAGCGAAGACCTTGGGTTGTATTGAAAAAGGTTTCCGCTGTGCAGACGAGCGGCAGGATAAGCCGCCGAATGCTTAATGCCGATCGTTTAAGCATCGAGATACACCGGGCGACCACCGGGGTGAGGCGTCCCTGCAGGAACCTCCCCCGGTGTTTCCCCTAAAAATCGGCTTAAGTGACCAGTATTGGCCGAATACCTTACTTTTTTGCGCGCTCGGCGCGCTGGC
>NZ_JAYWTM010000021.1:0-4163 GCF_036016195.1 Brenneria populi
TATTGGCCGAATACCTTACTTTTTTGCGCGCTCGGCGCGCTGGCGACGCAGCGCCTTCGGGTCGGCGATCAGCGGACGGTAGATCTCGACGCGATCGCCGTCATTGAGAATATCGGTCAGTTTCGCCGCTTTACTGTAGATACCGACTTTGTTGCTTTGCAGATCAATCTCTTTTCTCAGTTCCAATACGCCCGAGGCAACAATCGCCTGTTCGACCGTGCTCCCTTCCGCCAACGTCACCTGGCGCAGATATTGACGCTCCGGTAACGCGTAGACCACCTCCACGCGCAGATCAGGCACTGTAAACCTCTTTGGCCCGTTGCGTGAACGCCTGCACCATATTTCCCGCCAGCTCCTTGAAAACTTTACCGAAAGCGAGTTCAATCAAGGCGTTGGTGAATTCAAAATCAAGATGCAGCTCCACCTTGCAGGCATCATTGCTTAACGGCGTAAAGCGCCAATCGCCGCTTAATTGGCGAAAAGGGCCATCAACCAGCTGCATATTGATATTATGGTTATTGGTCAGCGTGTTGCGTGTGGTAAATGTCTTGCGAATCCCCGCTTTGGAAACATCAACCGCGGCGGTCATTTCATCTGGGGTGGCGGAAAGTATCCTGCTGCCAGTGCAACCCGGTAAAAAAGCAGGATAAGAAGAGACATCATTCACCAATTGGTACATTTGCTCTGCACTGAATGGCACCAGAGCGGAACGACTTATCTTTGGCATAGCATTTTCCGTGGTTCATAAACGCGCAAAATAATAGCACTGATAAGCCGACAGATGAAAATTCCGCGCGTACTATCGCACAATATCATCAACAATGGCTCAGACATTCGGCAGGGATTTCATTCCCTTTGACATCCAGTATAATGACGGCACTATGACAAAGAAAAAAGCATACAAACCCGGTTCCGCTACCATTGCGCAGAACAAGCGTGCCCGCCACGAATACTTCATTGAAGAGGAATTTGAGGCCGGTCTTTCGTTGCAAGGTTGGGAAGTCAAATCATTGCGCGCGGGCAAGGCCAATATCAGCGATAGCTACGTGACCTTCCGTGACGGCGAGGCGTATTTATTCGGCGCCACCATCACGCCGCTCAACGTTGCCTCTTCGCATGTTGTTTGCGACCCGACGCGTACGCGCAAGTTGTTGCTCAATAAGCGGGAGCTCGATTCCCTGATAGGCCGCACCAGCCGCGAAGGCTTTACGGTGGTCGCCTTATCCATGTACTGGAAAAACGCCTGGAGCAAAGTCAAAATCGGCGTGGCGAAAGGCAAGAAAGACCATGACAAGCGTGATGACATTAAAGAGCGCGAATGGAAATTAGACAAAGCGCGCATCATGAAGAACGCAAACCGCTAAGCCGCTGGCCTAGCAAAGGTAAGTTCTGATATACTAACGAAAGTTTCCTGGGGCTGATTCTGGATTCGACGGGATTTGCAAAGCCTTAGGTGCATGCCGAGGGGCGGTTGGCCTCGTAAAAAGCCGCAAAAAAATAGTCGCAAACGACGAAAACTACGCTTTAGCAGCTTAATAACCTGCTCTGAGCCCTCTCTCCCTAGCCTCCGCTCTTAGGACGGGGATCAAGAGAGGTCAAACCCAAAAGAGATCGCGTGGATGTCCTGCCTGGGGCTGAAGCGTTAAATCCAATCAGGCTAGTCTGTTAGTGGCGTGTCTATCCGCAGCTGGCAGGCGAATGTAAAGATTAGACTAAGCATGTAGTACCAACGGTAGAGTAATTCCGGACGGGGGTTCAAATCCCCCCAGCTCCACCAAATTTTGTTCTATAGAACGCCAAAGAAGTCCACTAAGCCCGCATGGCACAAGCCCTGCGGGCTTTTTTACGTCTATTGGGCGCTGTGGCGATCTTGTAACTTCCACCATTGTTAGGCACAATTTTAGGCACTCTATGCAGTTTCCCTCATTCCTGTTGGGCCTAAACTTAGTGGAGGTGCCTATGGCAAGGCAAACAAGGCCGCTTAGCGATACCGAGATCAAAGCGGCCAAACCCAAAGAGACCGACTACTCCCTGTATGATGGTGACGGGCTTGAGCTTCTAATCAAACCCGGCGGCAGTAAACTTTGGCAATTCCGTTACTATCGACCTTTAACCAAAAAGCGCGCAAAACTGAGTTTTGGTTCCTATCCTGCCGTCACTCTGGCCGACGCCCGAAAACGCCGCACTGAAACCAAATCGTTAATTGCCAAAGATATCGATCCTCAAGAGCATTACCACGCGCTAAAGCGGCAAGCGCTGGAAACCCAATCCAACACCTTTAAGGTCGTTGCCGAACGCTGGCTACAGTTAAAAAAGAGCAGCGTCACCGCCGACTATGCCTCCGATATCCAGCGCTCCCTCGAAAAGGATATCTTTCCCGCCATCGGCGATATCAGCATTACGGATATCAAAGCGCGCACGCTGGTGCAGGCTATTCAGCCGGTGCAGGCCAGAGGCGCGCTGGAAACGGTAAGGCGCTTATGCCAGCGGATTAACGAGGTGATGATCTATGCCATGAACGTTGGTCTGATCGATGCGGCGCCCAGCGTCAATATCAGCAAGGCGTTCGAGAAACCGCAGAAAAAGCACATGCCCAGCATCCGCCCGGATCAACTGCCGCAACTGATGCAAACGATGCGACTGGCAAATATCGAGTTACCGACCCGCTGTCTGTTTATGTGGCAGCTTCTCACCCTCACCCGCCCTGTCGAAGCCGCTGAGACGCGCTGGCAAGAGATCGATCTGGATGCTAAAGAATGGCGCATTCCAGCCGAACGCATGAAAATGAAGCGGGTACATATCGTTCCGCTGTCAGAACAGGCGTTGGCGATTCTGGAACTTATGCGGCCTTTAAGCAGCCATCGGGAATATGTTTTCCCCAGCCGCATTAAGCCGTTACAGCCAATGAATAGTCAGACGGTCAACGCCGCGCTAAAACGCGCTGGATTAGGCGGCATTCTGGTATCACACGGCATGCGGTCAATCGCCAGCACCGCGCTCAATGAGCAAGGCTTTCCGCCCGATGTCATCGAAGCCGCCCTCGCCCACGTAGATAAAAATGAAGTACGCCGGGCCTATAACCGCAGCGACTATCTGGAACAACGCCGCACCATGATGCAATGGTGGGCTGACTTTGTGAAAGCGGCGGACAACGGCAGCGTACTGGAAGGCGGAGTCCGGGGACTTAAGGCGCTTCGGTGATTGTATGAAGCCGTGTTTTTTCTCCCGCCTCACACCATAAGCAAGTGATGGTGTGAGACGGGAGACGCGTTATTTTTCTTTGCGTCGGGAACGCTCAAGGTACAAATTCAGCACATCTTCTGCGAATTCATCGTCAACAATGTAAAAGTAGCACTCCGGCACATTGAGTACGCGGGCAAATTCGCAGGCCAATTCAAACGTGGGTTTATGCGTGCCATTTTCATAATGGGACAGACGCGAATAGGCGGTAGCCTCTTCGATACCAGCCAGTACGCCGAGTTTCTCCTGCGTAAGGTTCGCTCTTAATCTGGCCGCTTTCAAACGCTTAGGAATCATTCAGTTATTACCGGCAGTTAATGTATTGCGGTAATCTTTAGCATTCCTCAATATGGATTTTCTTTAGAGTTTATAAAGATGGCGACGCGCTTAGTGTGTACCCTGCCCTTATTTGTCATCTGGTGTGCGTTGCCACCGTACGGTTTCACCGGCATACAGTGTCAGGATCGCTTCTGCAAAGCTATCGTCCACGGTGTAGAAATAGCTCTCTGGCACGTTCAATGCGTGTGCAAAAGCGCAAACCGTTTTGAACGATGGCGTATGCGTTCCGCTCTCATACTGCGAGAGACGAGAATAGGCCGTCTCTTCGCCAATCCCGGCTAATACACCAAGCTGCTCTTGCGTCAGATTAGCCCGTAACCTCGCATTTTTAAGACGTTCAGGGATCATAAGGATCTGCCATCAATAACTGTATTGACAGAATCTTTAGCATTCCTTAAGATTTATTATCTTTAGACTTACTAAAGAAGAAACATAAAACATGCCTGAGTCGGAAGAAGGCAACTTCACTGACTCTGTCTTATGACTACTAACGAGGGTAACTTCCGATGACCGAACAAGACTGGCATCCGGCAGATATCATTGCTGGTTTAAGAAAGAAAGGCACAACGCTGGCTGCGGTTTCC
>NZ_JAYWTM010000022.1:0-168237 GCF_036016195.1 Brenneria populi
AAATTCAGTAAACCACTTCAACGGCAGTGAACGGCGACAGATCATGAAATATGGCGGCGTAGACTTTCTTAGCTGCCTGTACGGCAGTGAACATGGGTTTGGTTTTATTTCTGCTGCGGTGGGTTTTCTTAGCTGCCTGTACGGCAGTGAACTGTTGCAAAACAAATCTATTCGATTGGTTTTAAAAGAACAATTTTTAAATACATCCCTATACCCTTTTTTATCTTATATTTATAACCATTTGAATTTACGGCTACATTTTTCTCACGTCCCAAAAGGGTATAAACCGTACCGGCACGGCCGGCGGCGGCATTCCAGCCTGCTGGGGATATGGGATTTTTTATTAACGCCCACCTTCAAATGCTGACTACTGCATCTGCGGATGGATTGGGTGTATGGTAACGTGGCGATAGCGCTAAAACCGAAACGGGAAGAGAGTGTGGGCAGTGAATTTTGGGCTTTGATAACAATCGGCGGCGCCATTTTATTGGGCGCAATGAGCCCCGGCGCAAGTTTCCTGCTGGTTGCTCAGACGGCCGTATCATCCTCTCGCCGCGTCGCGATAAGCGTATCTGTGGGGATGGGGTTTGGGGCTATGCTGTTCTCCGTTATCGCTCTGGCAGGGATCCATATGTTGCTGATGTTTGTTCCGTGGCTGTATACGGCTTTAAAAGTGGCCGGCGGCTGCTACCTTCTCTGGCAAGCATGCAAGATGTTTCGTCGCTCAATCGGCCCATCAACGAATTCAACGATGGCGACGGAGGCTAGCGCTCGACGGGCATTCGCTACCGGGCTAATGACCCAAATGAGTAACCCGCAAACGGCATTAGTATTCGCGAGTATTTTTACGGCAACGCTTAATGTTCACGTCGAGATATGGATGTATATAACGGTGCCCGTAATGGCGTTCGCTATTGACGTCGTGTGGTATGCGCTGGTCGCTCTGGCCCTTTCCACAGATAAGCCGCGTCGCTTTTATATGAACTATCGTCGTCTGATAGACAGACTGAGCGGTGGAGTCATGTCGGCTTTAGGGCTGCGTTTGTTAATTAAATAATCGCCGGCGGCAATTACCGTCTATCTTGTCGCCAAAAGCCAACGCACAGGCAACTTGAAAAATGACGGGTATATTTCTATTAAATCGATTGCTATAGATATTTTCTTTTCTATACTCAATCGCATACCTCTTTTTTATTGCAAATCGCGCATGCGTTGGCTCTATTCTTCGGTTCTTTTCTGGACCTTGTTCACCCCGGCTACCTGATGTTAGCCATTGGCGCAATGCCGATTTTCTGCAATGTGCGTTGTTTAGGGTATATGGCATATAAAAATATTACGCTTGTTTAATACCTTTGGGGATATTGGAAATGGATGATTCATTTAGCCCATCCGATCTAAAAACTATTTTGCATTCAAAGCGCTCTAATATTTATTACCTGCAATATTGTCGAATTTTAGTGAATGGCGGCCGCGTTGAGTATGTTACCGATGAAGGGAAACAGTCGCTGTATTGGAATATCCCTATCGCGAATACCAGCGTCATTATACTGGGAACTGGAACCTCCATTACTCAGGCAGCGATGCGCGAGTTTGCCCGAGCAGGCGTCATGGTCGGCTTTTGCGGCGGAGGCGGAACCCCGCTGTTTTCGGCCAATGAGGTGGACGTTGATGTTTCATGGCTGACGCCGCAAAGTGAATATCGGCCGACAGAGTATTTACAAGACTGGGTGAGCTTCTGGTTTGATGATGAAAAGCGGCTGGCCGCGGCGGTCGCTTTCCAAAAAATACGCATCGCGCAGATTCGTCGTCACTGGTTGAATAGCCGGATGGAAAGGGAACAGGGATTTACGCTGAGTACCGATAGACTGCTGGCTCTGCTTGAACATTATGAAAACAGCTTGCAGCAGTGTGCCAATAGCAATGACCTTCTGGCGCAGGAAGCGGTGATGACCAAAGCGCTGTATAAACTGGCCGCCAATGCCGTTAATTATGGCGAGTTTGTGCGCGCGAAACGCGGCGGCGGCGTCGACCTGGCTAATCGTTTTCTCGATCATGGCAACTATCTGGCCTATGGATTGGCCGCCGTCGCGACATGGGTGATTGGTTTACCGCACGGGCTGGCGGTTTTACATGGCAAAACCCGTCGCGGCGGGTTGGTGTTTGATGTCGCCGATCTGATTAAAGACGCGCTGATATTGCCGCAGGCTTTTATCGCGGCCATGTCCGGAGACGATGAGCAGGAGTTTCGCCAACGTTGTCTGAACGGTTTTCAACAGGCGGAAGCGCTGGATATCATGATTGAAGCGTTGCAAACCGTTGCCAGCCAATTGAGTCAGGTCGGCCGATGAATATTTTATTGGTTTCCCAATGTAATAAGCGGGCGCTGACGGAAACCCGACGCGTGTTGGATCAATTTGCCGAACGCAAGGGAGAGCGTACCTGGCAGACGGCGATTACCCTGGAAGGGCTGAATACGTTACGTAAGCTGCTGCGTAAAACGGCCCGGCGTAATACCGCGGTTGCCTGTCACTGGATAAAAAGCGCTAACCGCACGGAATTGCTGTGGATCGTCGGCAATCTGCGTCGTTTTAATGCGCAGGGCGTGGTGCCGACGAATACCACCGAACGCGATATTCTGAAATCTCAGGATGAAAACCAGTGGCACAGCGTCGAGGCGATAAGTCTGCTGGCGGCGATCGCCGGGTTGTTTCACGATTTTGGCAAAGCCAATGCGCTATTTCAGCAAGGGCTGTCCGGCAGGGGAAAAACTTTCCAGCCTTATCGGCACGAGTGGGTTTCTCTGCGCCTCTTTCAGGCGTTTGTCGGCGATCGCGATGATCCCGACTGGCTCGCCGCTCTTAGCCGTATCGATATGGCGGATGAAGCCGAACTGCTGAATAGGCTGCGAAAAGACGGTCTTGAGCCGTTTAATAACCCGTTTAAAACGTTGCCGCCGCTGGCCGCGACCGTCGCCTGGCTTATCGTCTCGCATCATCGTCTTCCCGCTTACCCGGCGGCAAAAGAGTATACCTTTCCTCCACGATTGGAAGAGGCCGACAGCTGGCTTACGCAGCAGCTTACCGCCATGTGGAACGCCATCAATATGGATAAGGACGCGTGGAGCGAGCAGGAAAGACGGTCGGTTTGGCGTTTTCCGCACGGTACGCCGATACGCAGCGATACGTGGCGCGGCAAAGCGCGCAAATTCGCCGATCGTGCAAGACAGCTGGGATCGCTGGCGCACTACGGTAGGCTCGGCCAGCGTTTTTCCTGCCATCTGGCGCGCTTGACCCTGATGCTGGCGGATCACCACTACTCTTCGCTCTCCCCAACCGAGGGCTGGCAGGATGCCGGCTACGCCGCCATCGCCAATACCGATCGCAAAACCGGGAAAATAAAACAGAAACTGGACGAACACTGTATCGGTGTCGGACAGAATGCCCTGCTGTTAGGGCGCAGTCTGCCGCAACTGAGGAAAACGCTGCCATCCATTACCCGGCATAAAGGTTTTAAGCAGCGTAGTCCCCGCGCCGAATATCGTTGGCAGGATCGCGCATTCGATCTGGCCTGCGCGCTGCGCGAGCGTTCCGCGGAACAGGGTTTTTTCGGGGTAAATATGGCGTCGACCGGATGCGGCAAGACCTTCGCCAATGCGCGTATTATGTATGGGCTGGCGGATGAAAAGCAGGGATGCCGTTTTTCCATTGCGCTGGGGTTGAGGACGCTGACGCTGCAAACCGGCGATGCGCTGCGGGAAAAATTGACGCTGCAGAATGACGATTTGGCGGTGCTGATCGGTTCGCAGGCGGTGACGCAGTTGCATGAGCTGAAGCGCGGCGTTGTCAATGCCGCAGAGCGTTCGGGCAGCGAATCCGCCGATGCGTTGTTCGCCGAACATCAGTACGTCAGCTACGACGGCAGTCTGGATGATGGCCGTCTCAGCGCCTGGTTAAGCAAAAGTCCGACGCTGCATAAGCTGCTGAGCGCGCCGGTAATGGTGTCCACCATCGATCACCTGATCCCCGCCACCGAAGGCGTGCGCGGCGGCAAACAGATTGCGCCCATGCTGCGGCTGTTGACCTCCGATCTGGTGCTGGATGAGCCGGATGATTTCGACATCGGCGATCTGCCGGCTTTATGCCGTTTGGTGAACTGGGCGGGGATGCTCGGCTCCCGCGTGCTGCTCTCATCCGCCACTTTGCCGCCGGCGTTGATTCAGGCATTGTTTAACGCCTATCGCAGCGGACGGGCCGACTATCAGCAGGCATGCGGTAAGCCGGACATTCCGGTCAACGTTTGTTGCGCCTGGTTTGATGAATATGACGCTCGGCAAAGCGACCATCAAACCGGAAAAACCGTTAAGCCGGCGCATGAGGCTTTCGTGGCGGCGCGGGTGGAAAAGCTGCGCCAGACGCCGGTTCTACGTCTGGCCGAGTTGGTTTCGGTGACGGCAGCCACGGCAAAGAGCGACGATGTGATTGCCGGCGTGGCGGCGAGTTTTCATCAATCGATGATGAGTCTGCATCGGGCTCATCATCAAACGCATGCATCGGGTAAAACCGTATCGCTGGGGTTGATTCGTATGGCGAATATCAACCCGCTGGTCGCCGTGGCGCGATGCCTGCTGACTATGCCTTCGTCCGATGACTACCGCATACATTACTGTGTCTATCACAGCCAACATCCGTTGGCGATGCGCTCTTTTATCGAACGGCGGCTGGATGCCGCGCTCACCCGTTATGAGCCGGACGCTTTATGGCGGATGGAAGAAATTCGGCAGGCGCTGGCGCATGACCGCGAACGGCATCATCTGTTTGTGGTGCTGGCGACCTCTGTCGCGGAGGTGGGCCGGGACCATGATTATGATTGGGCGATTGCCGAACCCAGTTCCATGCGTTCGCTGATTCAGCTTGCCGGGCGAATTCAGCGCCATCGACGGCAGGCGCCCGCCGCGCCGAATCTGCATATCTTGCGCGAAAACGTTAAGGCATTGCGGGGCTGCTACCCGGCTTATCGCCATCCCGGTTTTGAGGCTTCCGATACTTTACTCGTCAGTCATGACCTGTGCGATTTATTGCAGGATGAAGAGTATCGGGCTATCCGCGCGATTCCGCGGATTCAACAACGCCCGTTACTCAGGCCAGCGTTAAGCCTGGTGGATTTGGAACACTATGCGCTGCGCAGAATATTACAGGGCAAAAAAACGGAGACAGACAAATTCTACGCCGCTTTATGGTGGAAAACCTCCGCCGACTGGAGCGGCGAACTGCAACGCCGTACGCCGTTTCGCCAGTTATCTCCGGATGAACAACACTATTTATGGATCGCCGAAGAAGGCGAACCGCCCGAATTTAAAATGCCGGACAGCGACGGCCATGGATGGAAAGCCAGCTATATCTTTCAGCTCGTCGTCGTGACTCCGGCGCAAGGCGTGAGTAGCTGGCTGACGGTGGATTATCAGACGATTTATGTGCAACTGTCGGAAAAACTGGAGATGGAGCTTAGCGCCGTTAGTCAGCGGTTTGGCGAAATAAACTTACCGTTGCGTAATGAAGAGAAAAATGAAAGGTGGCTGTGGCACCCGCTGCTCGGGGTGTTTGGCGCACTCGGGTGAGATAAAAAGGAGAGCAATAATGGAAGAGAGAGGACTAAGCCGGTTTATTATCGATTACATCGAAAACCGCAAACGTCTTAAGCTTGAAGCGGCGGAAAAAAAGTTTGCCGACGATGCACTGGCGGCAGAAGTGCGGGAGATTAATGAACGTTATCAGGTTCAGGCCTGGTTGACCGATGCGGCTTCCCGCGCGGGGCAGATTGGTCTGGCTACGCATGCGCTAAAGTTTACTCATAGCGACGCTAAAGGCAGCAGCGTGTTCAGTATGGCGTCTGTTGAGGAAAACCCAAAATACCTTTCCACCGCCGCGCTCAGACAACCGGAGGTGGACGCGGTGGGAAACGCCGCCGCGCTGGATGTGGCCAAACTGCTGCAGACCGAATATCAGGGCGATTCGCTGGCATCCGCGTTACAGCGCGGCGATACTTCCGCGCTTGCCGCGCTGACGGACGAGCCGCAACGGCTGGTTCTGTGGGTTAACGGTTTTAAACAGGCGCTGACGGATAAAATGCCGAGCTCGCACAAGCTGGCGAAGCAGATCTACTTTCCTTTATCAGACTCGCTTGACGATGAGCAATACCACTTAATCAGTCCGCTGTATTCATCTTCACTGGCGCACGCTTTATATCAGCGTATTACGGCGGAGCGATTTAGCGATGAGGCCAAAGCGATACGCCAGGCCAGAAAAGACAAACGCCGGCATGATGCTATCGAGGTCTCCTATCCCAACCTTGCGGTACAAAATATGGGGGGAACCAAGCCGCAGAATATTTCGTTTCTTAACAGCGGCCGTCGAGGAAAGTCCTACTTATTGCCTTGCGCCGCACCTGTCTGGGAAAGCATCGCGAAGCCGCCGTTACGGCATAAATCTATTTTTCGTCCCCGCGGTGAATTTGAATATCGCGCGCGCCCGGCGGTGCGGCTGATGCGGCAATTTCTACTCAGCGTAAAACCCGTCGGCAGCACCCTGGAGATTCGTCAGCAGCGCGGGGAGTACGCCGATAACATTATTGATAGCCTGTTTAACTATGCGGCAGCCATTCAGAACCTGGAGGCCGGTTGGAGCAGTGACGAAAACTGCGCTCTGAAGCGTTCCCAGCAGCTGTGGCTCGATCCGTACCGGGCGAATTTTGATCGCGATTTTAAATTTGAACGCGAAGGCGATGACTGGAAAAAAGAGGTCGCGCAAGACTTTGGCGTTTGGCTTAACCGTCAACTGGAGCATGAACAACTACGTTTCAGCGAGGTTGAACGACGCGAGTGGTCGACGGCGAATCTTTTTAAGCGCCGGATGCGGGAGTGGGAATCCGCGCTGGCGGAGGAGATATCATGAGCTCGCTGATTATCCTGCGCCATGTGAGGGTGGAAAACGCTAACGCCATTGCCGGGCTAACCTACGGCTTTCCTGCTATTACGCATTTCTTAGGTTACACCCATGCGCTTTCTCGTCGGCTACGGCAAAGTCATCGCTTGACGCTGCATGGCTGTGGCGTGATTTGCCATCAACAGCAGATCCACGCCTATGGCTCCAGTTGGGAGCGCGTTTTCGCGTTGACCCGCAACCCATTAACCAAAGAAGCGAAAACCGCCGCGTTCAATGAAGAAGGCCGGATGCATATGACGGTTTCTTTGCTGATTGAGTGTCGCGGCGCGATTGCCGATGGCGATGAAGGCGCGCGCGTATTGGCGGAACGCTTATCCACGCTATGCGTAAACCAGCGGTTGGCCGGCGGTATTATCACGGAAATCGGTAAAATTGATGTAATGACTTTTCCGTCAAACGAGGCGCAAACGCGCAACGTTATGCGGCGTTTGCTGCCAGGTTATGTGTTGCTGGATCGCCGCGAGCTGTTGAAAAATCATTTTGAGCAATTAAAACGCGCTAATCCCGATGCGGAAATGATCGATGCCTGGTTGGATTTCTCGGCGCTCAAAATGGCGGCGGCGGAAGATAATCCTAACGTCGACAGCGAACAGGTTGACTGGCGTTATTTACCGAAGCCTGCGCCAGGTTATCTGGTGCCGCTGATGACGGGGTACCGGGCTATCTCTCCGCTGTACGCCGCCGGAGAAGTGGATAAGACCCGCGATGCCACCACGCCGTTCTGTTTTGCCGAATCTATTTACGGCATTGGCGAGTGGCGGGGCGCGCATCGCATTGACGATCTTCAGGCGGTGCTCTGGCATTACGATTATCACGAAGGCTGGTATCAGTGTTGCAGTAAGCGCGCCGCTGTCCCCGAAACCTATGACGATCAATTTAACGACGATGATGAATAACGGAAAAAGGATTTAATCATGGCTAAAACAACCATTAAAACGGCGTCGGTCCTGGCATTCGAACGTAAGCTGGCGAATTCCGATGCGCAGATGTTTTCCGGTCACTGGGAGCAGTCTTCAGGCTGGCGGCCGATCGAGATTAAAGAAAAAGCGGTGCGCGGCACTATCTCAAACCGCCAGAAGAACACGCTGGCTAGCGACCCGGCGAAGTTGGATGCTGAGATTCAAAAAGCCAATCTGCAACGCGTCGATGTCGCCGCGCTGCCTTTTGACGCCGATACGCTGAAAGTTAGTTTTTCACTGCGCGTGTTGGGCAATCTGGCCGTGCCTTCCGTCTGCAATGATCAAGAGTACCAGGCTGAGTTATCACGCGTAATAACCGGTTACATCGCCGAACAGGGGTTTGGCTCGCTGGCGGCGCGCTATGCGGAAAATCTGGCTAACGGCCGTTTTTTGTGGCGCAACCGCGTAGGGGCGGATGCGTTGAAAATTCGGGTGGCTCAAGGAGAAAAAAGCTGGACGTTCGATGGCGAAGGTTATTCTTTGCGGCGTTTTAGCACGCCGGAGGGCGATTTGGCGCAATTGGCCGCCGCTATCGAACATGGGCTGGCGGGCGAGGAATCGGCTTTTTTCACCGTCGAAGCGTTTGTGCGCTTGGGGGAAGGGCAGGAAGTTTTTCCTTCACAGGAATTAGTGTTGGATAGCAGCAGTAAAAAAAGCAAGATTCTGTATCAGGTAGATGGTATTGCCGCGCTGCATTCACAAAAGATTGGCAATGCGCTGCGTACGATCGATGACTGGTATCCCGATGCCGCTGAATTAGGGTTGGGGCCCATCGCGGTAGAACCTTATGGTTCGGTGACTAGCCGGGGAAAAGCCTATCGTCAGCCGAAACAGAAAATGGATTTTTACACCTTATTGGATAACTGGGTGACAAAAGGGATCTCACCGGAAAAAGAACAGCAGCATTATGTTATCGCCACGCTGATTCGCGGCGGTGTGTTTGGCGAGAAAGGGGAATAAGGATGCGGGTATGGATCACTTTTTAGAGATAAAGGTACTGCCAGACCCAGAATTTACCGCCTCCGATTTGCTTAATGCGCTGTTTGCCAAATTGCATCGGGCGTTGGGGCGGCGGGGAAAAGGCGATATCGGCGTGAGTTTTCCAGAGGCTGGTAGGAGGCTGGGTGAAAGAATTCGTTTACATGGTTCATTGCCCGCACTAACGGAACTACAAAGCGCTAGCTGGTTGAAAGGATTGCGGGACTATACGCAATCCAGCGACATTCATCCGGCGCCTGACGGGGTAAAGTTTCGTACTGTGCAACGCGTTCAGGTAAAAAGCAGCGCGCTGCGTTTACGACGTCGTTCGGTACGCAAAGGATGGTTGACTGAGCAACAGGCCGAAGAACGGATACCGTTTACCTGTGAAAAACGCACCAATTTGCCGTTTCTACAGTTAAAAAGCTTGTCATCCGGCGAGATGTTCAGGCTGTTTATCTTACAGGGGCCGCTTCAGGATACGCCGGTTACCGGGGCGTTTAGCTCATACGGATTGAGTGCGACCGCAACTGTACCATGGTTTTGACCCTTTTTTTTCGGTCAATCTTAACCAATTGATTTTATATAAGGTTGATCGGAATTCAGGAAAAAGGGTTTTCTATCGTATAAAAATTTTTTTCTTTAACAATCAGGTAAGAGAGATTATTTTCTAACGGTTCACTGCCGTACAGGCAGCTCAGAAAGTCAGTGCGTTATCGAGATCTGAAACCCCTGAGTTCACTGCCGTACAGGCAGCTCAGAAATCTCAACAGCAGGATAACCGCGACCGCTTTACGTTCACTGCCGTACAGGCAGCTCAGAAATGGAGCGCGGCGATTGGTCATCTGACTGAGAAGTTCACTGCCGTACAGGCAGCTCAGAAAGATGAGCAAAAAAACTGGCTGTCTATCTGCGCGTTCACTGCCGTACAGGCAGCTCAGAAAACAGGTACCGGAAAGGCGGTAATGCGCTAATAGTTCACTGCCGTACAGGCAGCTCAGAAAAATATTCGAACCCCAGGTTTAACAGGGAAAAAGTTCACTGCCGTACAGGCAGCTCAGAAAGACGGCAGCCTGCACAAAGAACCCCGTTCGATGTTCACTGCCGTACAGGCAGCTCAGAAAGGCATGTGGATCGCAGAAGACGATGGCGTACTGTTCACTGCCGTACAGGCAGCTCAGAAAACAAAATTAGCGCGGTGTGGTCGCAGCCATCAGTTCACTGCCGTACAGGCAGCTCAGAAAATTGCCAACAGCCAAACTCGCGCAGAGGGCTAGTTCACTGCCGTACAGGCAGCTCAGAAATTCTGTGAAACGGCCCCGTTCATCCCGGCCGTGTTCACTGCCGTACAGGCAGCTCAGAAAGCTTGAAGATCTGACCCGCAGACGCAACTATACGTTCACTGCCGTACAGGCAGCTCAGAAAGGTGAAATCTTCCGCACCAAGATATCGATACCGTTCACTGCCGTACAGGCAGCTCAGAAACAGGCCAGATCGCCGTGACTGACGCCGCGCGAGTTCACTGCCGTACAGGCAGCTCAGAAATGAAATGCTCACCCACCTGGCTACTGTTTGGTGTTCACTGCCGTACAGGCAGCTCAGAAAAGCAGCGGCAGCCTTTGCCGTTCCACCTGCTGGTTCACTGCCGTACAGGCAGCTCAGAAATGGCGTTGGTGGGAATGCTGCAAGTATAACGGGTTCACTGCCGTACAGGCAGCTCAGAAATGTTTGCCTTTACGTTTACGCTGTTTTTTCTTGTTCACTGCCGTACAGGCAGCTCAGAAAGTATTGTGCCATCTGCCGAGCGCAACGCATGGGTTCACTGCCGTACAGGCAGCTCAGAAATGTACTGCGAGCGCCGCTGAGTTGATTATTAAGTTCACTGCCGTACAGGCAGCTCAGAAACATGTGAGGCGCAAAGTCTGTGATATTGAAAGGTTCACTGCCGTACAGGCAGCTCAGAAAAAAAACATCAAAGGGAGACTCACACGCATGAAGTTCACTGCCGTACAGGCAGCTCAGAAATATACGCCCGAAGTCGCAGCAGTGCCTTGCGTGTTCACTGCCGTACAGGCAGCTCAGAAATACACTACGATGACCACGCAGCCGGATTACTGGTTCACTGCCGTACAGGCAGCTCAGAAACGGACAGTGATGAGTTTAGTCGAATCACCACGGTTCACTGCCGTACAGGCAGCTCAGAAATTGCCGCCCAAATAAGCCGGGCCGGTAAGATAGTTCACTGCCGTACAGGCAGCTCAGAAAGGGCATTATTAGCCAATATTGCCAACGGTAAAGTTCACTGCCGTACAGGCAGCTCAGAAAATACGCGTCAGCCTGCGCATGCCAGCCGCAACGTTCACTGCCGTACAGGCAGCTCAGAAAAGCGGGACAGTCAGTGAGCATGTCATTCTTGTGTTCACTGCCGTACAGGCAGCTCAGAAATTGTTCATCATAAACGGCGTCTACGGCTTCCCGTTCACTGCCGTACAGGCAGCTCAGAAATTAGGTATGCTGCATACCCATTGGTCAAGTGCGTTCACTGCCGTACAGGCAGCTCAGAAATTGATAATTTGCCAGGGGTTGACGTTGGGCAGGTTCACTGCCGTACAGGCAGCTCAGAAATGGACCGCCATAACAGACGAGCGCAGGCACATGTTCACTGCCGTACAGGCAGCTCAGAAAGAAAGTGGCGGAACCCATGCTCAACATGATTGGTTAACTGCCGTACAGGCAGTGTAAAAAGGCGATGTAAGGAATAAAAGGCGAGCGGCAATGTTTTTACACTGTACGACATCCCGCTCTCGCCCGTTAATATTGTAGCGTGCGAGTTTAATAAAACGGCGGAATAGCCAGTGCGTCGTCTGGAAACGACAGCAGCCTCGCGCCAGGCGAAACCGCTGTCGGCGGCGAGATTAGTCGAACCGAATGCAGGTCGCGCCCTGCTCGGCGCCCGACAGCTGTTCGCGCAGGGCGCCAAACAACTCCCGTCCGCAGCCGATATGCTGCGCGGAGAGATCCGGCTGCTCGATCTGGCGGGCAGCCAGCTCCGCGGCGTCGATTAATACGCTCAGTTCGCCCGTTTGGCCGTTGACGCGAACCCTATCGCCATCGCGCAGTTTGGCCAGCGCGCCGCCGGTATAGGCTTCCGGCGTGACGTGGATGGCCGACGGCACTTTGCCTGACGCGCCCGACAGGCGGCCATCGGTCACCAGCGCCACTTTATAACCGCGATCCAGCAGTACGCCCAGCGGCGGCATCAATTTATGCAGCTCCGGCATGCCGTTGGCGCACGGCCCCTGATAGCGAACGACGATCACGCAATCCCGATCCAGTTTTCCGGCTTCAAACGCCGGGCCGACATCGTGCTGGCTGTGAAAAATAACGGCCGGCGCTTCGATGATTTGATTTTCCACCGGCACCGCGGAGGTTTTCATCACCGCGCGCCCCAGGTTGCCGGTCAAGACTTTTGTGCCGCCGTGGCGGGCAAACGGTTTTTCAAAGCTGGCGATTACGCTCTCATCCAGCGACGCCTGCGGCCCCTCGCGCCAGGCCAGTTGGCCGTTGTCCAACCAGGGTTCATGCGTATAGCGGCTCAGGCCGAATCCGGCGACGGTGTTCACATCTTCATGCAGCAGGCCGCCTTTCAGTAGTTCGCGTACCAGTATCGCCACGCCGCCGGCGGCTTGAAAATAGTTAATATCGGCGGGCCCGTTAGGGTAGATGCGGCACAACTGCGGCACGATATCGGACAGGTCGGAGAAATCATCCCAGTTGATGATGATGCCCGCCGCGCGCGCCATGGCGACCAGATGCATGGTGTGGTTGGTGGAGCCGCCGGTCGCCAGCAGCGCCACGATACCGTTCACCACCACTTTCTCGTCTATCAGTCTGCCGATGGGCATGAAACTGTCCGCGTTCTGCGTCAGGCGGGTAATTTGGCTACCGGCCGCATCCGTCAGGGCATCGCGCAGCGCGGTGCCGGGCGGCACGAAAGAGGCGCCGGGCAAATGCAGGCCCATAACCTCCACCACCATCTGATTCGAGTTGGCGGTGCCGTAAAACGTGCAGGTTCCGGCGCTATGGTAGGAGGCGGATTCGGACTCCAGCAGAGCCTGGCGATCCAGCTTGCCTTCCGCATACAGCTGGCGGATGCGCACCTTTTCTTTATTCGGCAAGCCGCTGGGCATCGGGCCGGCGGGAACGAAGATCGCCGGCAGGTGGCCGAACGACAGCGCGGCCATCACCAGACCGGGAACGATTTTATCGCAGATCCCCAGATACAGCGCGCCGTCGAACATATTGTGCGATAGCCCCACCGCCGCCGACATGGCGATCACATCGCGGCTCATCAGCGACAGTTCCATACCGTCCTGCCCCTGGGTGACGCCATCGCACATCGCCGGAACGCCCGCCGCGACCTGTCCGACGGCGCCGACCCGATGCAGCGCCTGTTTCAGCCGCTCCGGGTATGTTTCATAAGGCTGGTGAGCCGACAACATATCGTTATACGAGGTCACGATGGCGATATCGTTGCGCAGCATATTCATGAGTGCGGCTTTATCGTCGGGCTGGCAGGCGGCAAAACCGTGCGCCAGATTGCCGCAAGCCAATTGGGAACGGTGTACCGTCTGGCCGCAGGCCGCGTCGATGCGTGCAAGATAGCGGCCGCGCGTTTTGCGGGAGCGTTCAATAATTCGCTGAGTAATACGAGATACGGTGGGATTCATAATATACATTCCTTACACGACACACGCCGTACAGCATTAAATTTTTAATTTAAAATCATGTGATTAATCGAATTTTTCACTTTGGCTTTTACAGCAGAGCAAAGGCGATCATGCCAACCAGCGCACCGGTGGTGCCCAGGATGGTTTCCATTATCGTCCATGTTTTTAGCGTCTGGATTTCGCTCGCGCCGGTCAGCTTGCCGAACAGCCAGAAACCGGCATCGTTCACATGGCTCAGCACAATCGCGCCGCCGCCGATGCAAACCGCCAACGCCGCTATCCGCGCATCGCTGAAGTGCAGCGCCTCAACCACCGGCATAATCAGCCCCACGGTGGTCAGGCAGGCGACGGTGGCCGAGCCCTGAATAATGCGGATGGCCGCCGATAGCACGAAACAGGCGATAGGGATGGGCAAACCGGTGCCGATCAGCGCGTTGCCCAATGCCGGGCCTACGCCGGAATCGACCAACACCTGTTTGAATACGCCGCCGGCTCCCGTCACCAGCAGAATGATCCCGGCGGGCTGCAGCGCGGCGGAGCAGATATCCATCACCTGCGCTTTACTCATCCCCTGACGGCGGGCAAGTCCATAGATAGCCAGTAAACAGGCCAGCAAGATGGAAATAAACGGGTGGCCAATCAGCTCCATCCAGTCGTAAAGCGCGGAGCCTTGTTCCACGAATAGCGTGCCGATGGTTTTCATCCCCACCAGCACCAGGGGAAACAGCACCAGCGCGACGCTAAAACCAAAGGACGGCATCGCCTTGCTGTTAAGCGAGGGCTCGTCCATTTCACTTTGCGGGATAGGGATTGTAACATACTGGCTGATGAAACGGCCGAACAGCGGCCCCGCCACCAGCATTCCGGGGATGGCGGCGGCAAGGCCGATGGCGATCATCCAGCCGAAATCCGCGTGCATCTGAGAAGCCAGCAGCATGGGCGTCGGGCCCGGAAGTAAAAACGCGGCGGCGGCGGCGACCCCGGCAAATAGCGGAATCAGCAGCTTGACCAGGTTGCCGTCAGTACGGCGGGCGACCGCAAAGACCATACCGATTAGCAGCATAATGGCGACTTCGAAGAATAGCGGCAGCGCGCAGATCAGACCGACTACCCCGAGGGCCAGATAGGCCCGGCTTTCGCCGAACCAGCCGACCATACGTCTGGCGATTTGATCGAGCGCGCCGGTTTCATGCAGAATGCGGCCGAACATCGACCCCAGCGCCACCACGACGGCGAGAAAACCGAGCGTACCGCCCATTCCTTTTTCCATGGTGCCGGCGATATCCGTCAGCGGCATACCGGAAAACACCCCCGTTCCCACGGAAACCAAAAGCAGGGCGACGAAGGCATGCATCCGTACTTTCATGACCAGAAACAGCAACAGCAGTACCGAACCCACCGCGGTGAGCACCAGCGTCAAGGTTTCCATCATTCCTGATCCCTGGCCTGCCGAATGATTTTCACCGCGTCGGTCACGACGCCCTCCAGGGACTGGTTGATATCGACGGTATACACATCCGTTTCCTGCGCATCCGGTTCCTGTAAGGTCTCAAATTGGGATACCAGCATCTGAGGTTTGAAAAAGTGGCCTTTACGGGCCTTCAGGCGCTGCTCAATAACGTCGAAACTGCCTTTCAGATAGATAAACGACACGTTTTGATTGCCGGCGCGCAGTTCATCGCGATAGTTCTGTTTCAGCGCCGAGCAGACCAGCAGGGAGATCTCATTGGTTCGCTGCATGGCGAAAATGGCGTCATTCAACGCCCGCAGCCAGGGCGCACGGTCGAGATCGTTGAGTGAATGGCCGGAAGCCATTTTGCTGATGTTGGCGCGCGGATGCAGGAAATCCCCGTCGAGGCTGGCGGCGCCCAGTCGAGCGGCGATGGCGCTGGCTACGGCGGATTTACCGCTGCCGGATACGCCCATCAAAATAAAAACGTGATGTGCTTTTTTCTGTTCAGTACTCATTTGTTGATACACGCCAGCTTACGCCCGGCTCTCCTGTCGTATAGGGTCAGAACGAATATTGTTACCGGTAACAATATTCGTTCTGAAGACTAAAAAAGGCAATGGGATTGATTAATTCCACACAAAAAATGTGACGAAATTCAAATAATGCCTTTTAGGCCAACGGCGTTCGGTATGCGCAAAGCGGGGTAAAAAGCGGTGCTTTGGCCGCTGCGGTATAAGGGGTAATTTGGATAATATGCTGATATATAAGGTTAATTTTTAACGATGGCGCGGCGAGGCGGCAGGGGAACAAAAAAACAGGCGCCGCCTCCAGGCGGCGCCTGCATGCGCTTTACTGAACGGCGGCGAAAGCCGCGGCGACGCGCTGAACGTTATCGTGATTCAGACCGGCCATGCACATGCGGCCGCTGGAGATCAGATAGACGCCAAACTCCTCGCGCAGGCGGTCAACCTGTTCCGGGCTGAAGCCGGTATAGCTGAACATGCCGCGCTGGGTCAGCAGGTAATCGAAATTGCGCGCCGGCAGCGCCTCTTTCAGCGCGGCGACCAGCGTTTGGCGCATTGCTAGAATACGCGTGCGCATCTCTTCCACTTCGGCGCGCCAGTCGGCGTTCAGCCCCGCGTCATTGAGCACTCTGGATACCACCTGAGCGCCGAAATTCGGCGGCGTGGAGTAGTTGCGGCGTACGGTCGCCTTCAACTGCCCCAGTACGCGCTGCGCGGTTTCGGCATCTTCGCAGACTACGGAGAGGCCGCCCACGCGTTCGCTGTACAGCGAGAAGATTTTAGAGAAAGAGTTGGCGATCAGAGCCGGAATGCCCGTGCTGGCGATCGCGCGGATGGCGTAGGCGTCTTGGTCGATGCCGGCGCCAAAGCCCTGATAGGCGATATCCATAAACGGAATCAGTTCACGGCTGATAAGCACTTCGATAATGCGATCCCACTGCTCGTTGGTTAGATCGGAACCGGTTGGGTTATGGCAGCAGGGGTGCAGCAGCACAATGCTCTGCGCCGGCAACTGTTGCAATGCGGACAGCATGGCGTCGAAATTCACGCCCAGGCTCTCGGCGTCGAAATAGGGGTAGGTGTGGACGTTAAAACCGGCGCCGGAGAAAATCGCGATATGGTTTTCCCAGGTGGGGTCGCTGACCCACACTTCCGAATTCGGGAAATAGCGTTTCAGGAAATCGGCGCCGACTTTCAGCGCGCCCGAACCGCCCAGCGTCTGGATGGTGGCGATGCGGCCGGCGGTCAGCGCCGGGTGACCGGCGTCGAACAGCAGGTGCTGAATGGCGCTGCGGTAAGAGTGCAGCCCTTCCATCGGTAGATAGGAGCTGGCGATTTTAGGCTGCTGCTCCAGATACTCTTCGGCCGCGCTGACGGCGCGGAGCTGGGGGATGATATTCTGCTCGTTGTAGTACAGACCGATGCTCAAATTCACCTTGTCCGCGCGCGGATCCTGCTTGAATTTTTCCATTAGCGACAGAATCGGATCGCCGGCGTAGGCATCAACTTTTTGAAACACAGCGTAACTCTCCTGGATAGGGTATATAGATATCGGGTAATGCGACGGCGCGGGTTCGGGCCGTCAAGCCGCGTAGCGGCCGGGGCGATGATTCATCGCGATAATCAGGTTGAGAATGGTCGCGCCCAGAATCGAAGCGATCAGCATGGGTATGCTTACCACGAACAGGGAAGCCAGCACAATCACAATGTCCACCCCCATTTGTAATTTTCCCGCGCGGATCCCGTATCTATCCTGAAGGTAGAGCGCCAGAATGTTCACGCCGCCCAGACTGGCCTTGTGGCGGAACAGCACGATGAATCCCAGCCCCATAATAACGCTGCCGAACAGCGTGGCGTAGAACGGATTCAGCTTATCCATATGAATAAACAGCGGATGAAGGTCGGAAAACAGGGAAACCAGCGCCACGGCGCAAAACGTTTTAATGGTGAATTTCCAGCCCATTCGGCGGATAGCCAGATAATAGAACGGCAGGTTCAGCAGAAAAAACGCCGTACCGAAGGAGATATGGGTCAGGTAATGGAGAAGAAAGGCCATTCCCGCGGTACCGCCGGTCAGCGCCCCGGACTGACGTAACAACACGACGCCGAAAGAGACCATCAGCGTGCCAATCAGGATGGCCAGAACATCTTCCGACAGGGAATGTGACAAATTTTCTGTAGCGATAACGTTATCCATGATGGCGGCTCAATAGGTAGTGAACAGAACGATAAAACTCGGAGATATTAAGCAAAAATTACACCATGTCACAGGTTGGCGGGGCGTCTGCGGGCAGGGATAAGCGTAACTTATTGAATTGTAAATAACAAAAAATGCATAAATATTGCATGCAATGGCTTTTTTTGCGTGGTTTGTGTGTTTTGGGTTTATTTATGCATGAATCGATTGGCGACGTGCACCGGCAAGGCGCACGACGCCCCATGTTAGGGCAACGGGGGCGCTTCCGGCGTCATCAGGCCGTTTTCCTTGAGGCGATTAAGCACCACGGAGGTTTTCAGGTGCGCCACGCTCTGGTTTTGCGACAGAATCTGGCTGATTAACGCGCTCAGCGCCGGCAGGTCCGCCACCGCGACTTTCAGTAGATAATCGGCGTCCCCGGTGGTTTTGTAGGCGTCGATAATGGCGTCGACTTCCCCCAGCATGCGGTGAAAGCTCTCAACATAATCGTTGGTATGGTTAATCAGCCGCACTTCGATCAGCCCCAGGCACTCCAGGCCGACCGCGTTGGGGGAAAGGCGGGCGTGGTAGCCAAGAATAAGCTGCGCCTGCTCCAGCGCAATACGGCGGCGGGAACACTGGGAGGCGGAAAGCCCCACCAGTTCGCTCAGCTCCTGATTGGTGAGACGCGCGTTGGACTGCAACAGCGTCAGAATTTTCAGATCAAAGTCATCAATGTGGTACATGGTTCCCCCAAACGGCGCCGAATCATCAAGAACACAGACTAACAGCTTTTTATCCCGCTTTGTCTATCGCCGCCGGCCAGGCAGGCTATCATGGCCGGCGCAACCTGCACCATTATGGATCGTTATCATGCGTAAAAAACGCCTGGTTGTTTATTTTCATGCGAAAAATGATTCTTTTATGCACCGTGTAAACATTTAATGTTTTTTAATGCATGATTCGTGAAATAAAGATAAATATAAATTATCAGCTTTTTCATTGCGTTATCCCTTTCCCCGACGAAACGCGGCGGCGAAACGATCGCGGCTGGCCTGATAGTTGCTAAGCCGGTGAACAGACTTTTCCATTTTTTATCGGGATAAACTCATGGACAAACAGCAGTCAGAGGGCCAGTTGAAGAGAGGCCTGAAAAACCGTCATATCCAGCTTATCGCCCTGGGCGGCGCGGTGGGCACCGGCCTTTTCCTGGGGATTGCGCAAACCATTAAAATGGCCGGGCCGTCGGTGCTGCTCGGCTATGCCATTGCCGGAGCGATCGCTTTTTTCATTATGCGCCAGCTGGGGGAGATGGTGGTGGAAGAGCCGGTGGCCGGCTCATTCAGCCATTTCGCGCATAAGTATTGGGGCGGTTTCGCCGGCTTTATGTCCGGTTGGAATTACTGGGTGCTTTATGTCCTGGTCAGTATGGCCGAGTTAAGCGCGGTCGGCATCTATGTTCAATACTGGTGGCCGGATATTCCGACCTGGGTATCGGCAGCGGTTTTTTTCGTGCTGATTAACGCCATCAACCTGACCAACGTGAAAGTTTACGGCGAGATGGAGTTCTGGTTTTCCATTATCAAAGTGGCGGCGATCGTCGGTATGATCCTGTTCGGCGGCTATCTGCTGATCGGCGGCGCCGGCGGGCCGGAAGCCGGCGTGGCGAACCTGTGGCGGCACGGCGGGTTTTTCCCCAACGGCATCGGCGGCATGGTGATGGCGATGGCGGTGATTATGTTCTCTTTCGGCGGCCTGGAGCTGGTGGGCATTACGGCGGCGGAAGCCGATAACCCGGAAAGCAGCATTCCGCGCGCGACCAATCAGGTGATTTATCGTATCCTGCTGTTTTACGTCGGCGCGCTGGCGGTGCTGCTGTCGCTCTACCCGTGGCCGAAAGTCGTCGAGGGCGGCAGCCCGTTCGTGCTGATTTTCCATGCGCTGAACAGCGACGTTGTGGCGACCGTGCTGAACCTGGTGGTGCTGTCTGCCGCGCTGTCGGTGTACAACAGCTGCGTCTATTGCAACAGCCGTATGCTGTTCGGCCTGGCGAAGCAGGGGAATGCTCCGCAGGCGCTGCTGAAGGTGAACAAGGGCGGGATTCCGCTGATGGCGCTGGGCGTGTCGGCGCTGGCGACGGCGCTGTGCGTATTGCTCAACTATGTGATGCCGGGTAAAGCGTTTTCGCTGTTGATGGCGCTGGTGGTTTCCGCGCTGGTGATCAACTGGGCGATGATCTGCATTACGCACCTGAAATTTCGGATGGCTAAAAAGCGGGCGGGGGAAGAGACCCGGTTTAAAAGCCTGGGCTATCCGGCCACCAATATCATCTGCCTGCTGTTTCTGTTCGGAATTCTGGTGGTGATGGCGATAACGCCGGGTATTCAGATTTCGGTCTGGCTGATCCCGTTCTGGCTGCTGGTGCTGGCGGTTAGCTATGCGATTAAAAATAAAAAACGTTCTTTGTCCGCATTGGCCGTAAAGGCGGATTGCTGATCGTTGTCTGCGGGCCTATTCAATTTTGTGAGGAAACGCGATGATAAAATGGAGTCCACTTGCGTTGTTGTTGATTGCCGGCGGCGCAAGCGCACAGTCCCATCTGGATAAAGTGGTGGAGCGGGGGACGCTGAACGTCTGCACCACCGGCGACTATAAACCTTATACCTACCTGCGCGACGACGGCCGCTATGAGGGCATCGATATCTCGATGGCCGAATCGCTGGCGCAGAGTCTGGGCGTAAAGGTGAATTGGGTTAAAAGCACCTGGAAGACGCTGCTGGCGGATTTACAGGCGGGTAAATGCGATATCGCCATGGGCGGCATCTCGGTGACGCTGGCGCGGCAAAAGGCGGCGTTCTTTACTACGACGCTGGATGTGGATGGCAAAATCCCGCTGGCGCGCTGTGAAAATAAAGACAAATACCAGACGATCGAACAGCTTAACCAGCCGTCGGTGCGGCTGATCGAACCGGCGGGCGGCACCAATGAAGCCTTCGCGCATAAATATCTGCCGCGGGCGACGCTGATACTGCAAGACAACGTGACCATTTTCCAGCAGTTGGTGGATAAAAAGGCGGATGTGATGGTGACGGAAGCGTCGGAAGCGTTGTTCCAGCAGAAACACTACCCGGAGCTGTGCGCGATTAACCCCGATAAGCCGTTACAGTACGGCGAAAAAGCCTATATGCTGCCGCGTGACGATATGACCTGGAAACAGTATGTCGACCAGTGGCTGCACCTGAGCAAAGCGACCGGCGAGTACCATAAGATTGTCGGCGAGTGGCTGGCGGTCAGCCCGTAACGGGCATAAAAAACGGGCCATCTGCGATGGCCCATATCGCTATCCGTTACTCGTCGATATACTCCAGCCTGGCGCGCTGGGTCAGCCGGGTGATGAGTTCATAAGCGCTAATGCCGGTATGCGCGGCGATTTTTTCAACCGGCAACACATCGCCCCAGACGACCGCCCGATCGCCCACCCGATCCTGCGCATCCGGCCCGAGATCGACCGTAATCATATCCATCGACACGCGCCCGGCCAGCGGCGCTTCCCGTCCGTTGATCCACACCGGCGTGCCGGCGGGCGCGCTGCGCGGATAGCCGTCGCCGTAACCGATGGCCACCACGCCCAGCTTGGTATCGCGTTCGCTGGTCCAGGTGCTGCCGTAGCCGACGGGCTGTCCCGCCTTGTGTTCACGCACGGCGATCAGGTGCGAGGTAAACGTCATGGCCGGCTGCAGACCGAAGTCGGCGGCGCTTTCGCGCTCGGTGGGCGACACGCCATACAGCACGATGCCTGGACGAACCTGATCGCGGTGCGCCTGCGGCCACAGCAGAATGCCGCCCGACGCGGCGATGGACTGCGCGCCCGGCTTGCCGCGCGTGAAGGTGTCAAAACAGGCGAGCTGGCGCTCGGTGGTGCCGGCCTGGGGTTCGTCCGCGCGGCAAAAATGGCTCATAACGTTCACCGGCTGCACCACATTGCGGCATTGCGTCAGGCGTTGATAGAACGCCTCGGCCCGTTCCGGCAGCACGCCGAGGCGGTGCATGCCGGTGTCGAGCTTCATCCAGACGCGGATAGGCCGCGGCAGATCGGCCGCTTCCAGCGCGGCGAGCTGTTCCACGCTGTGAACGGCGCTTTCCAGACGATGCTCTGCCGCCAGGGCGAGCTCATCGGCGGAGAAAAATCCCTCAAGCAGCAGGATAGGTTTGGCGATGCCGGCCTCGCGCAGCTGCAGCGCTTCCGAAAGGCGGGCGACGCCGTAAGCGTCGGCGTGACAAAAGGCGCGAGCCGCTTCAATAAGCCCGTGGCCGTAGGCGTTTGCCTTCACAACGGCAACCAGGCGGCACTGTGGGGCCAGTTCGCGGATCCGTTGCAGGTTGTGGCGCAAAGCGCGGAGATTAACGACGGCGGTTGCCGTTTTCATGCTGTATCCTTAGCGCATCTTCCCCCTGTTTTCCACGTCGCGGGCCTCTTATCTGCCGGGCTCCGGGCGTTTACAGGGGATTTATCATCGTGCGTTATTCATCGTCGTATTGTGGTCCGGCGTAATTGTCGAAGCGCGACCACTGCCCGTTAAAGGTCAAGCGAACGGTGCCGATGGGACCGTTACGCTGTTTTCCCAAAATAATTTCAGCTATGCCTTTCATGTCGCTGTTTTCATGATAAACCTCATCACGGTAGATAAACATAATCAGGTCGGCATCCTGTTCGATGGAGCCTGATTCGCGCAGGTCGGAGTTAACCGGCCGTTTATCCGCGCGCTGTTCCAGGCTTCGGTTAAGCTGGGAGAGCGCCACCACAGGGACTTGCAATTCTTTTGCCAATGCTTTGAGCGAGCGGGATATTTCGGCGATTTCCAGCGTACGGTTATCGGACAGGGACGGTACGCGCATGAGCTGCAGGTAATCGATCATGATCAGACTTAGCCCGTCATGCTCGCGAAATACCCGGCGGGCGCGGGAGCGCACTTCGGTCGGCGTCAGGCCGGAGGAGTCATCGATATACATATTGCGCTTTTCCAGCAGCAGGCCCATGGTGCTGGAAATGCGCGCCCAATCCTCGTCATCCAGCTGGCCGGTACGAATGCGGGTCTGATCCACGCGCGACAGCGACGCCAGCATACGCATCATAATCTGTTCGTCGGGCATCTCCAGGCTGAAGATCAGCACCGGTTTATCCTGCATCATGGCGGCGTTTTCGCACAGGTTCATGGCGAACGTGGTTTTACCCATGGAGGGACGCGCCGCCACGATGATCAGATCCGATTTCTGCAGGCCGGCGGTTTTCTTATCCAGATCCTGATAACCGGTCGAGACGCCGGTCACGCCATCGTGCGGCTTCTGATAAAGCTGTTCGATACGGGAAACGGTCTCTTCCAGAATACGATCGATGCTTTTCGGCCCTTCGTCTTTGCTGGCGCGGTTTTCGGCGATTTGGAAAACGCGGGATTCCGCCAGATCGAGCAGATCTTCGCTGCTGCGCCCCTGAGGATCGTAACCGGCGTCGGCGATCTCGTTGGCGACGGAGATCATCTCCCGCACCACGGCGCGTTCCCGTACGATGTCGGCATAGGCGCTGATATTGGCCGCGCTGGGGGTGTTTTTCGCCAATTCCGCCAGATAGGCAAAGCCGCCGGCCGACTCTAAAGATCCCTGCTGTTCAAGCGATTCGGACAGGGTGATCAGATCGATCGGCCGGCTCATTTCGAGCAGACGCTGCATTTCAGTGAAAATAAGACGGTGGGCCCGATTGTAGAAATCATTGGCGACGACGCGCTCGGCGACGTTATCCCAACGTTCATTATCCAGCATCAGACCGCCCAATACCGATTGTTCCGCTTCCAGTGAATGTGGGGGCAGCTTTAAGCCTTCCATTTGACGATCGCGGGGTTCTTTCGATTTATTGGTTGGTCTTTTTTCTGCCATGAAACGGGTTCTTTATCGGTTGATTTGCTATTGGGGAAAGGCGCATTGTATATCTGAAAGCAAAGAATACACACTTCTAATCCACATAAGGGCGATGCCTAAAACGGTTCAATTGAGGAGATGTTATGGCAAAACGTATTCAGTTCAGCAGCCACGGCGGCCCGGATGTACTGGAATACGTCGATTTTACCCCGTGCGATCCCGCGGCGGGCGAGGTGCAGATAGAGAATCGCGCCATCGGCATTAATTTAATCGACACGTACTATCGCGCCGGGCTTTACCCGCCGCCTTCACTGCCTTCCGGGCTGGGAACGGAAGCGGCGGGCGTGGTGACCAAGGTCGGCGCGGGCGTGAGCCGCCTGAAAGTCGGCGACCGCGTCGCCTACGTTTCAACGCTGGGCGCCTACAGCGATGTCCATAATATGCCGGAATATAAAGTCGCCCTCTTGCCGGATGAGGTCAGCTTTGAGCAGGCGGCGGCGCTGTTTTTGAAAGGCCTGACGGTTCACTTTCTGTTTACTCAGACCTATCAGGTTAAGCCGAACGAGATCTTTTTGTTCCATGCCGCGGCGGGCGGCGTCGGGCTGATTGCCTGCCAGTGGGCGAAAGCCTTGGGCGCCAGGCTGATTGGCACCGTCGGTTCGGATGAAAAGGCGCAGCGGGCGAAACAGGCGGGCGCCTGGGAAACGATTAATTACCGCACGGAAGATATCGCCGGGCGCGTAGCGGAATTGACCGGCGGCGAAAAGGTCGGCGTGGTTTATGATTCCGTGGGGAAAGATACCTGGGAAGCCTCGCTGGACAGCCTGCGCCGTCGTGGGCTGATGGTGAGCTTCGGCAACGCCTCCGGGCCGGTAACCGGGGTTAATCTGGGTATTCTGAACCAGAAAGGATCGCTGTACGTTACCCGTCCGTCGCTGTTTGGCTACATCACCACGCGCGAGGAGCTGGAGCAGGCTAGCAGAGAGCTGTTCGCCATGATCGCCAGCGGCGCGATTACCGCCAACGTGCCGGACAGCCAGAAATTCGCGCTGGCGGATGCCCAACGCGCGCACCGGGCGCTGGAAAGCCGGCTGACGCAGGGGGCCAGCCTGCTGATACCCGCCCTATAACTCTTTACCGCAATAAAGCAAAAGGCCTCCGTGAAGGAGGCCTCAGACTGTTGACAAACCTATCGTTCTTTATCGAACGGTGATAATGGAATGGAAGAGTAAAGCGTCCGCGCCAGGGACGGCGCGGCTCGAGCTTACAGGGACGTACTTGCAGCGTCTTTACGATCCATTCATTATCGCCGCTCACCGGACTTTGTTAGCAAACTCAGGCCTCCGTGAAGGAGGCCTTTGCTGCGGCGCTGCTTTCATCAGGCTGTCTGTAGGGTACAGCGGAAGACCGTCATGGCGGTGTCACTGGGTGACGTTATTTATTTTCCTGACGGTGATGAAATCCGTTTGATTTATTGCGTCTAATCGCCGGCGCCGTCATTTTGCCGGGCGAATCGCATCAAGTGGCGACATCCTAGCAGCCCCGATCGGGAAAAAATATCTGCTGGCGCACAATTTTGCATTTCACTCCCGACGCGGATCCTATTCCGCGCGTTACCGGTAATAGCGCAGCGGTTTTTGCTGGAAATAACGCCATAGCCAAACGGCCGCGATCGCCAGCAACAGCCAGGGCAGCACTTTTATCGCCATCACGAACACCCCGCCGATCAGCATGAAAATCGCGGCGATAAACAGCGCGGCAATCACCCCTAACAGCGACACGCCGGTGACCATCAGCATGATAAAAAAACCGATAACGAAAAAGAGTTCCAGCATGGCGTGCTCCTGTGTGCGCTGAACAGATTGTTGTCGCGGCCCATCGACGGACCCTGGGATTATTCCGGCGATTGGCGAACCTACTGACGTATTACAAGAAGCGTGCCAGCTTTCATCGCTGATAACCTATTGATTTATCGGCGATGAAAAAAAGAAGCGCATTGGAGCGTTAGTCAAAAAGGCTAACTGTTGGTTTTTTTAATCCTGAGAATGCCTAACCAGCGACAGGGCTTTTTCCACCACGCGGGTATCCGCGCCGGGCTTGTGGGCATTTTCGCTCAGATAGCGCCGCCATTGGCGCGCGCCGGGCACGCCCTGAAACAGGCCGAGCATATGACGGGTAATATGGCCGAGGGACGCGCCGGCCGACAATTCGCGTTCGATATAGGGATACATCGCCTCCACCACGGCGGCGCTATCCGAATCTGGCGTGTGCGTGCCAAACAGCTCCCGATCGACCTGCGCCAGGATGCCGGGATTCTGGTACGCTTCGCGCCCCATCATGACGCCGTCCAGATGTCGCAGATGGATTTTTGCGTCGGCCAGCGTTTTAACACCGCCGTTAATGGCGATGGTCAGGGCCGGGAAATCGCGCTTCAGCTGATAGACGCGCGGATAGTCAAGCGGTGGAATTTCACGGTTTTCCTTGGGGCTTAGCCCAGACAGCCAGGCTTTGCGCGCGTGAACGATAAACGTGTCGCACCCGCCACGCTCGGCGACGGTTTGAATAAATTCGCACAGAAATTGATAGCTGTCGCAATCGTCGATGCCGATGCGGGTTTTCACCGTCACCGGAATAGCGACGCGATCTTTCATCGCCTTGACGCAGTCGGCCACCAGCGGCGCTTCTCCCATCAGGCAGGCGCCGAAGCGGCCGTTCTGCACCCGATCGGAAGGGCATCCCACATTCAGGTTAACCTCATCATAGCCCCGCTGTTCCGCCAACCGCGCGCAGCGCGCCAGCGCGTCGGGATCGCTGCCGCCGAGCTGCAGCGCCAGCGGATGCTCGGCTTCGCTGTAGGCCAGGTAATCCCCCTTGCCGTGAATAATGGCGCCGGTGGTGACCATCTCGGTATACAGCAAGGTCCGGCGGGTTAACTGGCGGAGAAAATAGCGGCAATGGCGATCCGTCCAGTCGAGCATCGGCGCGATGGAGAAGCGGTGGGGACGGTAGATAGCGGTTTCAGTATTCATAGGACTCGGGCTTTTTTAGCGGTTATATTTCGCACATCTCTGATCGGCCAATCGTATCGGCGCTGCTCGTGCCCCGCAAGCGCTGTGAGTTTAGCCGGCGTTGACGGCGCAACACTATAGCATAGTGGCGTTGCCGTAATAGATTTGTCGTTCCTCCAGTCACTGGCCGGCGACTGGCAGTTTATAGCCAAGCCGCGTGATTGCGCCTGCGCGCTTGGGGGCCAGCGTAAGCTCAGTTCAAAAATGCGGTCGGCGTTTTTGTCCTGCAGCCTGAATTATTCAAGGGGATAACATAATTGTTTATTCGCATAAATAATGAAAATATTTTTATGTATTATTGTTGACTTGTGCAATTTTGGGTCGTAAAGTTTACACAATAGGATTTCATGTATTAAAAAAATATTTAAACATTTTAAACCCCGCTTATGGCGGGGTTTTTCGTATATGGCGCCATAAAAACAGCTAGCGCGATGATAAATATTTTTGAAAGCCTATAAATGAATAAAAAACCCGCTTCGGCGGGTTTTTTATTGCCGAAAATTTATGTTTCTGTCATTTGGCAGAATGATATTCATTGTGAAAAGAAAAGAGGTAATTTATGTCATACCCACAAACTAATTTAACGGGTCTCATTGGTTTTGCAAAAGTCGCCGGCGTTACGGGTGGTACGGGCGGTACCGTGGTTACGGTAAAATCTCTTACGGAGCTGCAGTCCGCGGTCAGCGGTTCGGCGAAAAAAATAGTGGTTCTCGCCGCCTCGCTGAGCTCCTCGACGTTGCGGAAAGTCACGTTTGGCAGCAATAAAACCATTGTCGGGTCGTTTGGCGGTGCCAATGTATTGAACAATATCCATTTGCGCGCCACATCGAGTTCATCCAATATTATTTTTCAGAACTTGACGTTTAAACATGACGTGTCAATTAAAGCGAATGATGATATTCAGCTATATCTGAATTACGGGAAAGGATACTGGGTCGATCATTGCTCATGGCCCGGACATACCTGGAGCGATACTGACGGCAGTCTGGATAAATTGATTTATGTCGGGGATAAAGCCGACTATGTCACCATCAGTAACTGCTATTTCTCCAATCATAAATATGGCTGTATTTTTGGTCATCCGGCGGATGACAATAATACGAGCTACAATGGCTATCCGCATTTAACCATCTGCCATAACCGTTACGAAAATATTGAAGTCCGCTGTCCGGGATTGATGCGCTATGGTTATTTCCATGTATTCAACAACTATGTGAATAAATTCCAGCTGGCCTTTACGGTTGCGCAAAACGCCAATATCCTTTCTGAAAAAAACGTATTCGGCAGCGGCGCGGAAAAAGGCGGTATCGTCGACGATAAGGGCAACGGTTCAACCTTTACCGATAACGGCAGTTCCCCCACCGCCACGGCAAGCAAGTCTTCGGCGGCCAAATGGGCGGCATCGTCTAATTATTCATACAAACTGATGAGCGTCAGCGAGGCGAAATCCTGGGCAGTGGCGTATTCCGGCGCTCAAAACAGCGCGCTGACGTTCCCGGCATGACGATCGCTCATATGGCGAATGAAAAGAGACTCTGCATCGGCAGAGCCTTATCGTTGGGCGTCGGGAACCCATGGCAGACCGCGCCGCCGATTATTAACCTATCATTGCGTTGCCGGCGGGTTTTATGGCCACGGGCATTTCGTAGCGGCGTATGGCTAAGGCCGCAAAACGCGCTGCAAGCGGTCGGGAATCTGTTCCGCATAGCGTTGCAAGCGTTCGATAAAGGTATCGACCAGCGCCGAAGCGGGGCGGTGCAGCGGGCGAATCAGGCTGACGGTAAAAGGCACATCGATACTGAAAGGGCGCACGACGACGCCGGACGCCGCGCCGCCGTATGTCGCGCCGCCGTATGTCGCATAGTCCAGCGCGGTCAGGGGATTAACGATCGAGATGCCGACGCCGGCGCGCACCATGGCGCAGACCGACGCCGCGCTGTGGGTTTCCACCACCATTTGACGAGAGACGCCCGCTTCCTGAAACAGCTTATCTAACAGTTGACGATAGCCGTCGGCGCTCGACAGGCTGATAAAGGGCTCGCCGGCGAAGTCGGCGGGGGCCAGCGCCGGCTTCGCCGCCAGCGGGTGCCGCGCGGGCAGAACGCAGACTTCGTTAAGCATCATCAGGGTCTGGCGTTCGGTGCCCGCCGGCGTCGCGCTATTTTCGGTCAGCCCCAGATCGTGGCGCTGGGCGGACAGCCACTCCTCCAGCAGCGGCGACTCCTGCGGAACAATATGCAGGCCGAGCGACGGATAGCGGGCCAGCAGCGGTTTGCACACCTCCGGCAGCAGCGACTGCGAGAATACCGGCAGGCAGGCGATGGAGAGCTGCGCCTGCTGAAAACGGCGAATATCCTCGGCGGCGTTGATGATCCTCTCCAGGCCGTAATAGGAGCGTTGCACTTCCTCAAACAGCCGCAGGCCCTGCGCGGTGGGATAAAGCCGCCCGCGCAGACGTTCGAACAGCGTCATCCGGATTAGCCTTTCAAAACGCGCCAGCTCGCGGCTAACCGTCGGCTGGGAGGTGTTCAGCAGCGCGGCGGCCTCCGTCAGATTGCCGGTGGTCATTACCGCATGGAAAATCTCGATATGTCGTAGCGACGCCGTAGCCATAGCGCATCCCGTTTGGTGACGTTTCTATACCCTAACTCATTCGAGTTGCAGGACAAAAACGCTAAAATCGTTTCAGACTGCTGACACAGTTAGATATTACTCGCCCCGTTGACGGGGCTCGCCCATGGGCCGAGTAACAAAGCCAACGCATAGGCCACTTGCAGCATGATAATAGTATATCAAAAATGAATAGACTGCCGATATATTGATATTTTATTACCGGAACGCTCATCGGCATACTGCATTCATAATAAAATTTCATTTCCAGGAAACACCATGCCGCACGATTTGAACGACGCCGCCCATGCGCTGAACGCGCAGAATCTGCGCCAGCTGCCCGCGCGTTTCGGCTGCCCGGTCTGGGCGTACGATGCGCAAACCATTATTGATAATATCGCCAAGCTGCGCCGCTTCGACACCATCCGTTTTGCGCAGAAATCCTGCTCCAATATCCATATTCTGCGTCTGATGCGGCGACAGGGCGTCAAAGTGGATTCCGTGTCGCTGGGCGAGATCGAACGGGCGCTGGTGGCCGGCTTTGTACCGGGGACCGACGAGCATCAGATCGTCTTTACCGCCGATCTGTTGGATCGCCCGACGCTACAGCGGGTAACGGAGCTGAACATCCCGGTAAACGCCGGTTCGGTGGATATGCTGGAGCAGATCGGCGAACAGTCGCCGGGCCATCCGGTGTGGCTGCGCGTGAACCCCGGTTTCGGCCACGGCCACAGCCAGAAAACCAATACCGGCGGCGAGAACAGCAAACATGGCATCTGGTACGGCGATTTGCCGCAGGCGCTGGCGAAAATTCAACGTTACCGGTTGAGGCTGGTGGGGATTCACATGCACATCGGCTCCGGAGTGGATTACGACCATCTGGCGCAGGTCTGTGACGCGATGGTGCGGCAGGTGATCGATCTGGGGCACGATATCGAGGCGATTTCCGCCGGCGGAGGTCTGTCCATTCCTTATCGCGACGGCGAGGAAGCGATAAATACCGAGCATTATTATGGTTTGTGGAATCAGGCGCGTGAAAAGATCGCCGCCCATCTGGGGCATCCGGTGACGCTGGAGATTGAGCCGGGCCGTTTTCTGGTCGCCGAATCGGGCGTGCTGGTGGCCGAAGTGCGCGCGGTGAAGGAGATGGGCAGCCGTCACTTTGTGCTGGTGGATGCGGGGTTCAACGATCTGATGCGTCCGGCGATGTACGGCAGCTATCACCATATATCGCTGCTGCCGGGCGATAATCGCGATATCAGCCGGGCGCCGCTGCGCGATAGCGTGGTCGCCGGGCCGCTGTGCGAATCCGGCGATGTGTTCACCCAGCAGGCGGGAGGCGGCGTTGAAACCATCGCGCTGCCGGATGCGCGGGTGGGCGATTATCTGGTGTTCCACGATACCGGCGCCTACGGCGCATCCATGTCATCCAATTACAATAGCCGTCCGCTGTTGCCTGAAGTGCTGTTCGAACAGGGACGGCCGCGGCTTATCCGCCGCCGTCAGACGCTGGAGGAGCTGCTGGCGCTGGAGTCGGTTTAACCGGCCGCGCGGGCATGATGCCGCCGCGTCATGCCCGCCTCTTTTTGGATGCGCGCGCGCCACGGCCAAAATACGCAATGACTCTCATTAAGCGCCGTTTATACCCAAAATAATTCGCGTTGCAGGACAAAAACGCCAAAGCGTTTTTGAACAGCGCTTGCGCTGACCCCGAAGGGGTGAGGCCCTCGGGCCGAATAACGCGGCATTGCCGCGACAAATTAGTCAGGAACGAATTTGACCAGCCAAAGGCTGGCCTGCGGTGAGAGACAGGATGTCTCTCATTAATCCCCAGGAGCAGATTTGAGCGCCGCTTGCGGCGGCCCCAAGGATGGGGCGAGTAACAAAGCCAACGCACTTGCAGCTTGAAATAAAAAGGGGATATTACATGACGCCGAAAAGATTTACAGTTGGTTTCATTTGGAGCGAAACTCTTTCGATTAGGCGCTGGTTTCTTTCCGCCGGCATCTTTAGAGTATCAAGTCCCAGAGGTATTGATTGGTGATATATCAATGTGCTCTGTACATTGAAGCATTTGATTACACCAACCTACGCGGATGCGTAGGTTTTTTTTGCCGCGACGCCGCCTATTCGCCTGTTTATTGTCCGGACGTTTGCGCCCATCGCTTTCCGCGGCGGTAATTTTTTCTGCCGGGTAAAACATTACTTACATCACAAATAGAAAAGAAACCGGTTTGCTCTCCGGTTAGGCGATTGACCGTTTAAATAGCCGGTGCTAATTTCTTCCCATGCATAAGGCTTGTTACCGTTCGGCGGGCAAAACTTAAGTGCAGAGACTTAGCGTATGTATTACATGTCCGTATTACATAGCGTCTGGTTCTGTATTTTAGTTTTGCCCGTTTTTATTTATAGGGGACAAGGGTGATGAAGATAAAGCAGATCCTGAATAATAATGTCGTCAGCGTTTTGGACAATCAGGGTCAGGAGCTGATCTTAACCGGTTGCGGTCTGGGTTTTAATTCAAAAAACGGCCAGCAGGTGGATGAATCACGCATTGAAAAAATATTTCACTTACGAGATAACGCGATTTCCGCCCGCTTTAAAGATCTGGTCGATCAGGTGTCGTTGGAGGTATTACAGATCACCGACGACATCGTCGAGCTGGCGAAAGCGCAGCTGCAGCAAAAGCTAAGCGAAGGTATTTACGTCACATTGGCCGACCATCTGAATTTCGCGCTGCAATGTCAGCAGAACGGCGTCGCGATCCAGAATCCGTTGCAGTGGGAAGTACGCCATTTTTACAAAGACGAATACGCGGTGGCTGAAAAAGCGCTGGATTTGGTGTTTGAAACATTGCACGTGGTATTGCCGGAATCCGAGGCGTGCAGTATCGCCCTGCATATTGTCAACGCCGAATTAAACGACAATATCGGAAATATGAAGCAGATTACCCAGCTGATTTATCAGGTTCAAAATATTGTTAAATACTATTTTCGTATTTCCTTGGACGAGTCGGGTTCTAACTATCACCGCTTTATTACCCATGTTAAGTTTTTTGCCCAGCGGGTGATTGAGGGCGCTACGTTGGAAAATGATGATGGCGACTTATTTAATATGGTGCAGCAGCGCTATCAAAAAACATTAGGCTGCGTTGAATATATCAGCGCGTTTATCAGTAAAAACTATCAACACAACATGAGTAATTCGGAGAAACTCTATCTGACGATACATATCGATAATATGATCCACAATTTAAAAAATTCCAAATAGGCTTGTTACTGTTCAATCAGGCAAACCCCAGAGGAAACAAGGCGTCGCGGTAAATAAAAACCGTGCGGTTGTTGATGAAATCTTGCGATTTCATTCTGGAAAGAGGAATAACCATGAATTATCAGGAAACGGCAAAACAGATCGCTGAATTAGTGGGCGGAGAAAAAAATATTCAGCACGTTTTCCATTGTATTACCCGTTTGCGTTTTAATTTACGCAATATGGCTCTGGCCGATAAAGAGGCGCTGCAGCAGATTAACGGCGTTATCGGCATTAATGTGGCCGGCGATCAGTTTCAGGTGATTATCGGCAATGAGGTCGCGGACGTTTATCGCGCCCTGATCCAAGACTATCCGGCGTTATCGCAGAAGGCGGATGGCGCGCAGGAGAGGGAAAAACGCAATCTGATTTCCACCATGCTGGAGTCGCTATCCAGCATCTTTTCGCCGATTATCCCGGCGATCGCCGGCGCCGGTATTCTCAAAGGGGTGCTGTCGCTGTGCATCGCGCTGCAGTGGATAGCGCCGACCAACCAAACCTATCTGATCCTCTCCGCCATCAGCGACGGCGTGTTCTTTTTCATTCCGCTGGTGCTGGCGTTCAGCGCGGCCAATAAACTGGGCTGCAATCCTTATGTCGCGGTGGCACTGGCCGCCACCCTGTTTCACCCGACGCTGCTGAAGCTGTTTGCGCAGGGCGAGCCGATTTCATTTATCGGACTGCCGGTGTCGCCGGTCTCCTATGCGTCGTCGGTGATCCCGATCCTGCTGGCTGTGTGGCTGATGTCCTATGTCGAGCGCGCCGTCGACCGCGTTATGCCGGGTATGCTCAAGACGATGTTCGTCCCGCTGTTCACGCTGTTGATCGTCGCGCCGATCATGCTGATAGCCATCGGCCCGCTGGGGATTCTGGCCGGCAACCACCTGTCGTCGGGGGTGGTCTGGCTGGTGGAAAACATGGGGCTGCTCGCCGGGCTTATTCTGGGCGGTACGCTCTCCCTGATTATCATTACCGGCATGCACTATGTGCTGATCCCTATCGTGATCAACAACATCAGCAAGATGGGGTTCGATCCGCTGAAGATCATCTTTTATGTCGCCAACCTGGGACAGGCCGGGGCGGCGTTCGGCGTGTTCCTGCGTTCGCGTAATAAGAAGGTGAAATCCCTGGCGCTATCCACCAGCCTTACGGCGGCGATGGGCATTACCGAGCCCGCGATGTACGGCATCAACATCCGCTTCAAACGTCCGTTCGCCGCCGCGCTAATCGGCGGCGCCTGCGGCGGGGCGTTCGCCATGTTCTTCGGCGTGAAAACCTATGCGTTCGCGCTGAGCGGCCTGCCGGGGCTGCCCGCATTGGTCGGCCCGACCTTCCTGTATGCCCTGGCCAGCCTGGCCATCTCTTTTAGCGTGGCCGCGGCCGTCACCTGCCTGCTGGGGTTTGAGGATCCGCTTGAGCAGAAGGCGCCGGAACCGTCGGTAAACGCCGCGGCTACGCCGGTATTGCCCGGCAACCCGGCGCCGACGGGGCAAACCGTCGGCGGCGTAACGCCGGCGCGGCTCGGCCGGCACGAAGAGCAGCTCTTCGCCCCCATTGACGGGCGCATGCTCTCCCTCGACCGCCTGAGCGATCCCATTTTCGCCGACGAGATGTTCGGTAAAGGCATCGCGGTTTATCCCGCCAACGGCGAACTGGTGTCGCCGATTAACGGCCGGGTGGAATCGGTGTTTGAAACCTGCCACGCCCTGGCGCTGAAAAGCGATACCGGCGCGGAAATATTGATTCATATCGGCATTGATACCGTCAAGCTCGGCGGGCGCCACTTCGCCTGCCACGTCAAGGCGGGGCAGATGGTGGAGGTCGGCGACGCGCTGGTAAGTTTCGATCTGCCGGCGCTGCTGGCGGAGCGGATCGACCCCAGCGTGATCGTGGTGGTCACCAATACCGAATGTTATGGCGAGGTGCGTTCGCTGATCGAAGGCGACGTCCACTCGCGCGAAGCATTTCTGAAACTGACCGCGATTGCGGCATAAGGGAGACGACATGGCGTTTTCAAAGCAATTTCCTGATGATTTTCTCTGGGGCGGGGCGACGGCGGCCAACCAATTGGAGGGCGCCTGGAATGTGGGCGGCAAAGGGCTTTCCGTTTCCGATGTGTACACCTTCGACAGCCGCACGCCGAAAGAGCGCTGGCTCGACCAGTGGCTGTTTATGACCCGCCGCCAGGTGGCGCAGGCGCAGGATCCCGACAGCGACAAGTATTATCCCAAGCGTAAGGGGATTGATTTTTATCACCATTACAAAGAGGACATCGCGCTGTTCGCCGAAATGGGATTTACGTGCTTTCGCATGTCGATCGCCTGGACGCGCATTTTCCCGCGCGGCGATGAAATCGAGCCGAATGAGGCCGGGCTGGCGTTTTATGACGATGTGCTGGACACGCTGTTGGCGCACAATATTCAGCCGATCGTCTCGCTCTCGCACTATGAAATGCCGCTGTGTCTGGTAACGGAATACGGCGGCTGGCCGAACCGTCAACTGGTGGATTTCTACCTGCGTTTCGCCACGACGCTGTTCGAACGCTACCGCCATAAGGTGAAGTACTGGATGACCTTCAACGAGATCAACTGCGTGAAACATCACCCTTATGTCAGCGTGGGCGTGATTGAAGAGGATCATCCGCATCTGGAACAGGACAAATATCAGGGCGCGCACCACCAGTTTATCGCCAGCGCCCTGGCGACCAAAGCCTGCCATGAAATGATTCCCGGCGCGCAGGTGGGCTGCATGATCAGCTATCAGATGCTGTATCCCCACACCTGTCATCCCGACGATCTGCAGGCCTGCGAAGAGCAGCAACGGGTGTCGCTGTTTTTCAGCGACGTGCAGGCCCGCGGCTACTATCCGGCCTATACCGACCGGATGCTGGCGGAAAAGGGCGTGGTGCTGATGAAGGAGCGGGGGGATGACGAGATCCTGCGCCAGTATCCGGTCGATTTCGTGTCGTTCAGCTACTACATGTCCAGCACCGTCAGCGCCCGCCCGCAGGAGCTGGAGGGCGCGACCGGCAACCTGATTACCGGCGGCATCCGTAACCCCTACCTGCCCAGCAGCCAGTGGGGCTGGCAAATCGACGCCAAAGGGCTGCGTCTGGCGCTGAATCAGCTCTACGACCGTTATCAAAAACCGCTGTTTATCGCCGAGAACGGACTGGGAGCCGTCGATACCGTTAAGCCCGACGGCACCATTGACGATGATTACCGCATTGACTATCTGCGCCAGCATATTGAACAGATGAAAGAAGCGCTGGGGGATGGCGTCAAGCTGTTCGGCTACACCTGGTGGGGGCCGATCGACGTGATCAGCGCGGGAACGGCGCAGATTTCCAAGCGTTACGGCTTTATCTATGTCGATCAGGACGATGACGGCAACGGCACCCAGCGCCGTTCGCGCAAGAAAAGCTTCTACTGGTATCAGCGGGCGATCGCCTCGAATGGCGAACGGCTGGCGGATTGAGACAAAACCGGCGCGCGGCGGGCGGCGGCGCCCGTCTGCGGCTTAAATTCGGATGTGATGACGATAAGGAACGGGTATGGCGAGTTTTCCGCACGATTTTCTTTGGGGTGGGGCGATTGCGGCCAATCAGGCCGAAGGGGCGTGGAATGAAGACGGCAAGGGCGCGTCCATCGCCGATGTGGTGCGCGGCGGTATTATCGCCGGGCAGGCGGATGAAACGATCGAGGCGGGGCGGTACTACGCCAGCCATCAGGCGATCGATTTTTATCACCGTTATAAACAGGATGTGGCGCTGTTCGCCGAAATGGGCTTTACGTGTTTCCGCACCTCGATCGCCTGGTCGCGCATCTTCCCGCAGGGGGATGAGTCCGAACCGAACGAGGCGGGGCTGCGCTTCTACGACGATCTGTTCGACGAACTGCTGAAATACGGCATTCAGCCGGTGATCACCCTGTCGCACTATGAGACGCCGCTGGCGCTGGCGACGCGCTACGGCGGCTGGGAGAACCGCCGCCTGGTGGATTTTTTCAGCCGTTACTGCGCAACGGTATTCCGCCGCTATCGGCACAAGGTGAAATACTGGATGACGTTTAACGAACTGAACAACATGAACCGCATGCCGTTCGCCACCGGCGCGATACGGCCGCCGCAGGCGCGCTTATTGCAGGCGGTCTACCAGGCGAACCACCATATGTTTGTGGCCAACGCCATCGCCAATAAACTGTGCCATGAGATTATTCCCGACGCGACGATCGGCTGCATGCTGTCGCTCAGCACCGTTTATCCCTATCGCTGCCACCCGGACGATGTGTTTGAAAGCTATCAGCTGCGCCGCCGTTCGCTGTTCTATTCCGACGTAATGATGCGCGGCGTTTACCCGGCCTACAGCCGGCGGATGTGGCGCGACTACGATATTCAACTGGAGATGGAGCCGGGAGATCTTGAGCTGCTGGCGGCCTGGCCGTCCGACTATCTGGGATTCAGCTACTACCGCAGCGCCACGCACAAGGCGGGCGAACTGGTGCTGTCGGATACCGGCGGCATCACCGGGCTGGAAAACCCCTATCTGGAGAAGACGGAGTGGGGCTGGCCGATTGACGCCAAAGGGCTGCGGCTGGTGTGCAATGAGCTGACGGACCGTTATCAGAAGCCGCTGTTTATCGTGGAAAACGGCTACGGCGGCGTGGATACTCCGGCGGCCGACGGCGCCATTGAGGATGACGAGCGTATCAGCTACGGCCGCCGGCATCTGCAGGAAGTGGCGCAGGCGCTAGCCGATGGCTGCGACATTATGGGCTACACCTGGTGGGGGCCGATCGATATCGTCAGCGCCGGCACCGGAGAGATGAAAAAGCGCTACGGCTTTATCTATGTCGATAAAGACAACGACGGCAACGGCACGCTGGCGCGTACGAAGAAAAAGAGTTTTTACTGGTATAAGCAGGTCATCGCCTCCAACGGCGAGCAGCTTTGACGCTTAGGACTGTTTCCTATGCACAAATACGGGGTTCTGACGGGGTTGAGCGTTACCCGGCGTAAAAAATTATGCTGAGGAGATAGCAGGCTTAGGATGAGCCGCACGGACGCGGCGAAAGCTTGCGCCACGTCGGACAACAACGCCGGGAGCGTTTTTGAACAGCGCTTGCGCTGGCCCGACAGGGCGAGTCTCAGGGATGAGACGAGTGTTCCGTGTCGCAAGCGGTCCATTAAGCTTGATACCGACGAAGGCATCGCGCAGCGACATAATTTAGCCGCAAGCCGGGGTTCGCAGGGCGGTGGCGTTTGAACCACCCTGCGTCGGGCGCGTGCTACGGCGTGGCAGAGAAATGGTGGTTTTATCGCGTACGAAATATTCTCCGATATGACATATGCCAATTTATGGGGAGCCCTCAATGCAAAGGCAGGAATCTGGGGTCGCAGGTGGCTCGGCGTTACTGAGGTGTCCGCCAGCGCGGATAAACCACCCTTACCCCAGAACCTGTTTTTCCGTCAGAAAATCAATAAATACCCGTACTTTCGGCAACATATGGCGGCTGCTCGGCCAAACCACGGAAAACTTGCCGCCTTCTTTCAGGTAAGAAGACAGTACGGATACCAGTTGGCCGGCGTCCAGATAGCGGCGCACGATAAATTCCGGCACATAGGCAATCCCCAATCCTTGCAGCGCCGACTGCAATAATGACTCCAGATTATTGCTGCTGAGCGACAGCGGCAACGTCAAGGGCTCATCGCCGTGGATTCCCCATTCCTGCCACTGCCCGTTCGAGGGAAAACGGTAGCGCAGGCAGGCGTGATGGCGCAGGTCCGCCGGGGTCTGCGGCGGCGGGTTGGCGGCGAAATACGCCGGACTGCCGACGATCGCAAAGCGAAACGGCCCGATACGGCGCGACATCATCTGTGAGCTGCTCAGTTCGCCGCTGCGTATCGCGATATCGAAACCCTCTTCAATGACATCGACCATGCGGTCGCTGAAATCAAAATCCAGCTCCACCTCAGGATAACGTTGCCGGAACTCGGACAGATGCGGCAGCAGCATACGATAGCCGATTGCAGGCGCGGTGATGCGTAATTTACCGCGCGGCACGGCGGATATACGCACCAGCTCCTGCTCGGCCTCCTCTAGCTGCGCCACAATGTGCTGACAGCGTTCGAAGAACAGCTGGCCCTCATCGGTCAGGCTGATGCGGCGGGTGCTGCGATTGAACAAACGCACGTTGAGCTTTCCCTCCAGCCGCGCCACGCTTTTGCCGACGGCCGAGGCGGAAATGCCCATTCTTTCGCCCGCCGAGGCAAAGCTATGGCTCTGCGCCGCCCGCACAAACGCCAGTAATCCGTTGAGGTTATCCATTGTTCCCTTCTGTCTATTCGAGACATTTAGTCCTTAATTATCGGACATTCAGCCTATTTACGCCATATTGCCGACATTTTATCATTTTTAGCTCCTGTCCTTTATCCTGGAAAAAGCCCATGCAACCTTCACCCTCTTATCCGGCGGGCGGCCTTCGCGTCTTAATCACCGTGTGTCTGGCGGCCCTAATCTTGCCGATCAACTTCGTCAGCGGCGCCATCGCCACGCCGGCTATCGCTCATGAGCTTGGCGGCAGCGCGCAGGCGCTGAGCTGGATCACCAACGCCTTTATGCTCAGCTTCGGCTGTTTTTTGATGGCGGCCGGTGCGCTGGCCGACGAATTCGGCCGCAAAAAGGTATTTATCGGCGGCGTGGCGCTGTTCGCCCTGCTCTCTTTATTGCAGGCTTTCAGCGGCAGCCTGTTGTGGATCGATCTCTTGCGCGCCGCTCAGGGCGTCGCCGCCGCCGCCGCGTTGGCCGGCGGTTCCGCGGCGCTGGCGCAGGAATTCGACGGTCATGCGCGCACCCGCGCTTTCAGCCTGCTCGGCAGCAGCTTCGGCATCGGACTGGCGTTCGGCCCTTTGCTGGCCGGGGTGCTGATCGCCCATTTTGGCTGGCGCGCGGTATTCTTCACCGCCACGCTTATTTCGATGGTTTCCCTGCTGACCGGCGCAACGAAGATGCGTGAAACGCGCAATCCGCAGGCATCGGGGATCGACTGGCCGGGCACGCTGTCGTTCACCGCGATGCTGGCGCTATTAACCTGGGCGCTGATGGCGATCCCTCAACAGGGATTGCGAAGCGCGATGGTGCTGTCGCTGCTGGCGGGATCCGCCCTACTGCTGGGCGTATTCATCCAGGTGGAGCGACGCGCGGCCCACCCGATGCTGGATCTCTCGCTGTTTCGTTTCCCGCGTTTTATCGGCGTGCAGGCGCTGCCGTTGGCGACGGGTTTTTGTTTTGTGGTGCTGCTGGTGCTGTTGCCGATGTTTTTTATCGGCGTCGCCGGATTGAGCGAAGCGCGCGCCGGACTAATGATGATGGCGCTATCGCTGCCGATGCTGGTTGTTCCTTTGCTGGCCGCCTGGTTAACGCGCTGGATAGCGCCCGGCGTTCTGTGTAGCGTCGGGCTGACGATTGCGGCGTTGGGGCTTGGCTGGCTGAGCCTGACGGCGGCGGCGGGGAGCGTGCCGGGGATGGTCGCGCCGATGCTGGTTATCGGTATCGGCGCCGGCCTGCCGTGGGGCTTGATGGACGGCCTGTCGGTCAGCGTGGTGCCGAAAGCGCGGGCCGGTATGGCGACCGGGATTTTCAGCACCACTCGCGTGGCGGGGGAGGGGATTGCGCTGGCGATGGTGGGCGCGATCCTCGCCGCCTTTACCCATACGGCGCTGGCGGCGCGTTTCGGCGGCGGCGATATCGGCCAGGCGGCTCAGCGTCTGGCCACGGGGGATATGTCGCAGGCGCTGCGTCTGTTGCCGCAGGCCGACACGGCGCAGCTTCAGCAAATTTACGCCGCCGCCCTGCACTCCTTGCTGCTATGCCTGATGGCGATCGCGCTGCTGTCCGCGCTGGCGGTATTTTTCTCGCTACGCGGGCGTGAACCGCGTTCTGAGGCGTCGGCGTCATGCCGGAAGGATCTGTCGCCCTAAACGCCGACGTCCGCCACGATGCGGCAAGTCGGCTTTCCGGCCTGCCGCGCGCCTGCATTTTGCCTTCCGCCGCATCGGCCTCCGTCTTTTCCCCGCGCCGTTCCGTCGCTGAAAATACGAATTATCCTAATAAGTTAGGGGGACGGGAACCGCCTTTCGGTTGTTCTGGCGATGAGCCGTTCCCTATAGTATTTTTAACCCGGCGTTTGCCGATCTGTTTTTTTTTGCTGTTTATGCTTCACAGATCGTACTGTTCATCTGTCTATCAGGAGAAGACATGATTTATACCCTGTTGCGTTGGGTACTTAAGCGGCTGTACCGTATACGGATTGAAGGCGACGGCCGTCATTTTCAGCAGGATAAACTGCTAATTACCCCTAACCATACCTCTTTTCTCGACGGCGCGCTGCTGGCGCTGTTTTTGCCCGTCAAGCCGGTGTTTGCCGTTTACTCGACGATTTCCGCGCGCTGGTTTATGCGCTGGCTTAAGCCCTATATCGATTTCGTGCCGTTGGATCCCACCAATCCGCTGGCCATCAAGGGGTTGATCAAGGTGATCGAGCGCGGCCAGCCGGTGGTGGTTTTCCCGGAGGGGCGCATCACCGTGACCGGCTCGCTGATGAAAATTTACAGCGGCGCCGCGTTTGTGGCGGCGAAATCCGGCGCGACCGTTATTCCGGTGCGTCTCGACGGCGCGGAGTTTACGCCGTTCGGGCGACTGGCGGGCGTCTTTAAGCGCCGCTGGTTCCCGCAAATCACCATAACCTATCTGCCGCCCACCACGCTGCCGATGCCGGAGGCGAACAGCGCCAGAGAGCGCCGTATTCTGGCGGGCGAACGGTTGCATCAGATTATGATGCAGGCCCGCATGGCGAGCCGCCCGCGCCACACGCTGTATCAGGCGTTTCTCGCCGCTCAGACCCGCTACGGACGCCGCTCTCCCTGTATCGCCGATATCGCTTTCCAAGAGGATAGCTATCAGGGATTGCTGAAAAAATCGCTGGGCGTCGCGCGCATCCTGCAGCGTTTTACCCGCGGGGATGAACACGTCGGCCTGCTGTTGCCGAACGCCACGATTACGGCGGCGGCGATTCTGGGCGCATCGCTGCGTAGCCGGGTGCCGGCGATGCTGAATTACACCGCGGGGGCGAAGGGGCTGCAAAGCGCCATGAAGGCCGCCGACATCAAAACCATCGTGACTTCGCGCCAGTTCCTGGAAAAAGGCAAGCTGACGGCGCTGCCGGAGCAGGTCGGCGAAGCCAACTGGATCTATCTGGAAGATTTAAAAGATACCGTCACCCTGGCCGATAAGCTGTGGATCCTGGCGCATCTGCTGTTCCCCGCCAGAGCGATGCTGGCGCAGAAGCCCGACGATGCGGCCATCGTCCTGTTCACTTCCGGTTCCGAAGGCAGCCCCAAAGGGGTGGTGCATTCCCATGACAGCCTGCTGGCGAACGTCGAGCAGATCCGCACCGTGGCGGACTTCACGCCGCGCGACCGCTTTATGTCGGCGCTGCCGCTGTTCCATGCCTTTGGTCTGACCGTGGGGCTGCTGACGCCGCTGATGACCGGCGCCAGAGTGTTTCTGTATCCCAGCCCGCTGCATTACCGCATCGTGCCGGAACTGGTGTACGACCAGAACTGCACCGTGCTGTTCGGCACCTCCACCTTCCTGGGTAACTACGCGCGCTTCGCCCATCCGTACGATTTCGCGCGCTTGCGCTATGTGGTGGCCGGCGCGGAAAAACTCTCTGAAGGGACGCGGCAAATCTGGCAGGATAAGTTCGGCATTCGAATTCTGGAAGGGTATGGCGTCACGGAATGCGCGCCGGTGGTGGCGATTAACGTGCCGATGGCGGCGAAAATCCATACCGTCGGGCAGTTGCTGCCGGAGATGGAGTCGCGGCTGATTACGGTGCCGGGCATCGAGCGCGGCGGGCGTTTGCAACTGCGCGGGCCGAATATCATGAAAGGCTATCTGCGCGTTGAGCGTCCTGGCGTGCTGGAAACGCCGGCGGCGGAAAACGCCCAGGGCGAATCGCAGGCCGGCTGGTATGACACCGGCGATATCGTCGAACTGGATGAAAGCGGCTTCTGCACCATCGTCGGCCGGGTAAAACGCTTCGCCAAGCTGGCCGGCGAGATGGTGTCGCTGGAGAGCGTCGAGCAGCTGGCGCTCAGCGTGTCGCCGCAGGCGCAGCACGCCGCCAGCGCCAAAAGCGACAGCAGTAAAGGGGAGGCGCTGGTGCTGTTTACCACCGACGGCCAGTTAACCCGCGAACGGCTGTTGACGCAGGCGCGCAGCGGCGGCGTACCCGAGCTGGCGGTGCCGCGCGATATCCGCTATATGAAAGCATTACCGTTACTCGGCAGCGGCAAGCCCGATTTCGTCGCGCTGCGCGAGATGGCCGAACAACCGGAGCAGTCAGTATGAATCAGACGCCGCAACCCGAAACGCGCCTGCTGTCGCGCAGCATGAACGCCGTCATCATCGCGCAGTTCTTCTCCGCGTTTGGCGACAACGCGCTGCTGTTCGCCACGCTGGCGCTGATCAAGGTATTGGTTTATCCCGACTGGAGTCAGCCGTTTTTGCAGATGGGCTTCGTGGCGGCATACATCATTCTGGCGCCGTTTGTCGGCCAGATGGCGGACAGCTTCGCCAAAGGCCGGGTGATGATGCTGGCCAACGGACTGAAGCTGCTGGGGGCGCTGGCGATCTTTCTCGGCGGCAATCCGTTTCTCGGCTATACGCTGGTGGGCGTGGGCGCGGCGGCCTATTCGCCGGCCAAATACGGCATCCTGGGCGAGATTACCCACGGCGGCCAACTGGTGAAAGCCAACGGCCTGATGGAGGCGTCGACCATCGCCGCCATCCTCACCGGATCGGTGGCCGGCGGGGTGCTGGCCGACTGGAATCTGAGCGCGGCGCTGGCGATCTGCGCGATATCCTACGGCATCGCGCTGGGGGCGAATATGCTGATCCCGCGGCTGGCGGCGGCGCGCCCCGGACAGTCCTGGAATCCGGCCCGCATGACGCGCCGCTTCTTTTCGTCCTGCCGCGCGTTATGGCGCGATGGCGAAACCCGTTTTTCGCTGCTCGGCACCAGTATGTTCTGGGGCGCCGGGGTAACGCTGCGCTTTCTGCTGGTGCTGTGGGTGCCGCTGGCGCTGGGCATTACCGATAACGCCACGCCGACGCTGCTGAATGCGATGGTGGCGGTGGGGATCGTGCTGGGGGCCGGGGCCGCCGCCCGACTGGTGACCCTGAAAACGGTGCAGCGCTGTTTGCCCGCCGGCGTGCTGATTGGCGCGGCGGTAGTGATTTTCACTCTTCAGCACAGCCTGATCAGCGCCTATGCGTTGCTGATTTTGCTTGGCGCGCTGGGTGGTTTTTTCATCGTGCCGCTGAACGCTCTGCTGCAGGATCGGGGGAAAGAGAGCGTCGGCGCGGGCAACGCCATCGCCGTGCAGAACCTGGGGGAAAACGCGGCGATGCTGCTGATGCTGGGGCTCTATTCGCTGGTGGTGAAGCTCGGGGTATCGGTTATCGCCATCGGCGTCGGCTTCGGCGTGCTGTTCGCAAGCGCCATCGCGCTACTGTGGCTATGGCTGATCGTGGCTAAGCGTCGGGCGGGTAAATAAACGGCAGTGCTCCAGCGCGTCATTCGCGCGCCAGCCCACCACGCCAGTTCCCGCGGCGGTCGGCGGGAACTGGCGTCGCTGAGGTGCCCGCCTGCGCGGGCATGACATAGGGGGGGCGCGTTTAAAGGTATGGAAATAACGACGGGATAGAGGCGGGTATGAATCTGATATGGCATGACTGGCGGGTCGAGGATCTGAATGTCTATTCTCTGCATGACATTCTGGCGTTGCGCAATCAGGTGTTTATCGTTGGGCAAAACTGCCCTTATCAGGATCTCGACGGGCGCGATCTGGCCGACGGCAATCGCCATATCGCCGCCTATCATCAGGGGCGGCTGGCGGCCTATGCGCGGCTGCTGGCGCCGTCCGCGGCTAACGATGCCGTCACTATCGGCCGGGCGCTCGTCGCGCCTGACGTGCGGGGGCGGCGTCTGGGGCATCGCCTGCTGGAACACGCGCTGCTGGCCTGCGCGCGCCACTGGCCGCAAAAGCCGCTTTATCTCTCCGCTCAAGCCCACTTGCAGCATTTCTACGCCGGTTTCGGATTTGTCGCCGTCGGCGACGTATATGACGAAGACGGTATTGCGCATATTGCTATGCGCAGCGGCGTTTAAACAGCGCGAAGAGATCGCGGAGGGCGTGCCGCCGGTCACGAACCGCGAAGTGCTCCGCAAGAATGTAGGGGGGCTTATTATTTTTCCGAAAACAATTTTTCAATCGATTTAGTCGGGTAAAACAATGCATGTTCGTTCTCCCCAACCAGCGGGAGGAAACCAAGGGCCTCATAAAAACGCTTTGCCTTACCGTTGAGCGCTTCGACAAAAAGTCCGTAGATGTCTACGGCTTTAGATGCTTTCCAAACGACTTTCATTGCGTGCGTCGCTAACGTGGCGCCATATCCTTGTCCTTGTAGCGATTTGTCAATAGCCAGACGGCCCAAGGTTACGCTTGGCGTATTGTGGTACGGAACTTTTTTTTGTTGTGTCTTGGATGGCAGCGAGGCTCTTTCGAAGCAACTGCCGGACAACGTGTAATATCCCAGAATTTTCGCGCCTTCGTCCCTGAGAATATAGGCTTTTAAAATCTCTCCATCATGCTGCCGTTTGAGATGGTCTTTTAAAAATACGTTTAGCAACGTTTCACTACAGTCAAAGTTCAAAAAGTCATATTGAAAATCATCGGTGATCATCTCTATCGTCAGCTTGCTCACGGCCTCTACTCCATATTTCGTAGACGCTTCGCTGCTTGTTTCAGCTTGTCATTCGGTGCTTGCGGGTTAGCAATCGCCTCCATAACCAGACTCCAGGATTCTTCGTTAAGAAGCAATCTGCGATGCTGTTGTATAATTTCCGCGGCGCGTTGCGAAGCGCTGTTAACCATGAACTGAGTCATTGTCAGGTTGGATATTGCCGCCGCCTCTTCAATCATGCTCTTGTCGTCATCGGTTAATCTTAAATCGATGCGCTGTTTTTTAAGTGCGGACATATTTTCTTCTCCTTGGTTACCCGGTGTGTTGAGTCACCAATATGCCTGATCTCTTAGGGGATGAACCGGTAGGCGGTTTCTCTGGTTTTTTGTATCACGTACGGAATTTTCCGTACGTGAAATGTAGCGACAATTGGCCGCATATTCAACTACGGCAACCCGCTGGTTAGTCCGTCGGCAATCAAACTGCGCAGTTTTTGCAGGTCGGACTCAGCTTGTTTTTCACTCAGCATTCTGATGGCCTCGCGAACGACTTCGCTCTGCGTGCGGTAATCACCTGACTCGACCAGTGATTCTACGTAGCGGCGAAGTTCGTCTCCAAGATCAATTGTCATCGTTCTGGCCATCACGACCTCTTTTATGGATGTAAGATTTATGCTTACAAAGTATGCCTACAGATAACATCGCGATCCAGTAGCCAAAAATAGTACTCGCCGGGGAGCCTAGGACAAGGCGAATAACATAACCGTGGGAGGCGGTGCGCAATTTGGCGTTCGCCCCTGACATATTTCGTTGCATAACGAAGCATTGAGGATAGGCTTAGGTCATGATGTCGGTTCGCTTACAGGCAAAGGTACCTGACTATGAGTGATTTCACGCCGGATAGGGTTATCGCGATTGCCGTAACCTTTGCGCTCGCCGGTCTGGTTAAGGGGATTACCGGCATGGGGCTGCCTACCGTCGCGATGGGCGTTCTGGGGGCGCTGATCTCGCCGGTGGCGGCGGCCGGCATGCTGCTGTTGCCCTCTTTCGTTACCAACGTCGTGCAGATGCGCGGCGCAGAGGGGTTGCGCGCACTGCTGCGCCGCCTCTGGCCGATGATGGCGATGATTATTGCCGGTACGCTGTTCGGCAGCGTATGGCTGGCGCAGGGCAGCGACTCCCGCACCACGTTGGTTCTGGGGGCGGCGCTGATCGTTTATGCCGTCTGGACGCTATTAGCGCGGCCTTTTTCCGTCTCGCCCCGCAAGGAACCTTGGCTGTCGCCGCTGGTCGGCCTGGCGACCGGCCTGCTGACCGGGGCGAGCGGCGTGTTTGTTATCCCCGCCGTGCCGTGGCTCCAGTCGCTGGGATTGCAAAAGGATGAGCTGGTGCAGGCTTTGGGGCTCTCCTTTACTTTTTCCACCTGCGCCCTGGCGCTGGGGCTATGGTGGCACGATGCGCTGCCGACGACGGCGTTTGGCGCGTCGGCGCTGGCGATTATTCCGTCTCTCCTGGGGATGTTCGCGGGGCAGCGTCTGCGCCGACGCATCAGTCCGCCGGCGTTTAAACGCGCTTTTCTGCTCTGCCTGATGCTGTTGGGAATAGAGATGGCCTTACGCTCTTTGTGAGTCGGGCGGTCAGGAGCAGCGATGATTTACCGAAGAGGTTCCCTTGAAACAGCTTGAGGATATGCTGGCCGCCACCGCGCAAGAGCGTAACGCGCTGAAGCGGTTATTCAACCTCTTACTCTGATTGAAAAGCGAGTTTGAGCGAATGTCCGGCGCGGCTACTGCCAGGCCGGAATCATCGGTTATCGCTATCAGTGCGTCTCGGAAAATTGGACAGTACCGCCGTCGTCGCGTTCCAGCAGCGTCCAGTGGATGGGGCGGTAATCTTCTTTGCCGGTCTGCCACTGCGGCAGGATATCCCCCTGATTAAAGCGCCGCCGCTCAATGCCTTTGGCCTGGAAGGTGCTCCAGATGCCGCTATGAGGACAGACCGCGCCGCTGAGCAGGGTCAGGTGTTGTTGTTCGCCGGCCAGCAACGCCGGCTCCCGTTCCGGCCAGTTGTACAGTTCGTCGGGGCGCCCGTTGGGGAAAAATCCTTCCGACGGCACGGTGATAAATTCGTTTTCTACCCGACGGATCAGGGTCCAGGTGGCGGGTACGTCTTCGGTAATCTCCCAGGAGTAATCGCGCCTGCCGTCATCGTTAATAAAATCGCTGCGTTTGCGTCCCTGCGGTGCAACATGCGGAATATAGCTGCGCGGATGGAAAAACTGCGCGCCGGCATACGCCACATCCGGCAGATAGATGCCGGTGACCGTTACCGGATCATTGGGTCCCAGCACCACGGAAGGATCCAGCGCATAACGAGGGATATGCGGCGGCAAATCAAGCGGCCCAAAGGCGAACTCATTATATCGGTAGGTCAGATTATCCTCAGTCCAGTACGAGCCGGTGGTAATCTGCATAACATGATTATAAAGCACACCTAAACTTAACAGGTCTGAATAGCGCGTTAGCGCTGCTTTGCTCATCCAGCCTTGCGGCCAGTATTCGCCGATCCCCTTGCAGGCACTGGCGACATTGCCGCCGGTAATATAGGCGTTGGGGTCGTTATGCTGGCGTAGCACATAGTCCTGTAGCAAGCCGGAAAGGGTGGCGCGGATATTGGGCAGAACACGGCTGTTCCAGACCACGTCGTACTGCTGCCATAGCGGCAGGCTGCGCTGCTGCGGCGGCAAGTTCTGGCAGTAGAGGGCCATCTGCTGTTCGCAGTGCTCGACAAAATCCTGCCACGCCTGCCAGCGGCGGCGGTAGTAGTCCAGACTGATAAAGCGCTCCAGTAAATAACACTCCTGCGGATGTAATATCGCCATCTTGTTTACTCCTTATTGTCGCCGTACCAGTTGGTTTTTAGCTGCGGTACGCCGACAAAGCTGTTGGCTTCATCGGTAAAAATCGCGGTAGCCCCAGCCGGTTTTCCGGCGCGGGCCCAGGCCTTCGCGCTTTAACTGCGCCGGGTCGAGCAATATCTGATTGCCGCCGCCTTGCAGCACCAGCGTATCGGTAATTTTGCCGCCAGGGCCTTTTACCTCCGCCAGTTGGGTGGCGGCCGGTCCTTCCCACACCTGGTGGCGTCCTGCAGCAGCATCTGCGCCGGGGCGATATCGCTGCGGCTGGTAAAGGTTATCTGATAGCAATAAGTCTGACTCAGCCCTTCAGTGGCGCTGAACGACGCCACGTCCAGGTCGCTTCTGCCGTTTACCGTCAGCGCATAGCGGTTGTGGGTTGTGGATAAAGAAGGAAAAGGAGCGGATGTCGAGAAGTGATGTTCCATGCGATTTCCTGTTTCATATCCATTGAGAAATATCAGGAATCGATTATGCCGAAAAAAAAGACAATTCGGTAAGGAAATCTAACCGTCAAGGTGGGTAAGTTTCCTTTTAAATTAAATAATTAATGAGTTAATGATTTTGTTTATTACTATTGTCGAAATAAAGGGATGGGCGAAACAAATAGATTTTTATTCCGCCTAACTGAAAAGAAGCCCCGGAAGGCTAATGCTGTTCACTTAAGCCCATTTTTAGGGGAAACACAGGGGGGAGGTTCCCGTAGGGACGCCTCACCCCTGTGCTCGCCCCGTGTACCTCGATACTTAAATGATCGGCATTACCCCGGAAGGCGGCGTTTTTACGGCTTTTGGCGTGTCTCGCGATTCAATAGATGGTTAACTGGCCGAACTGGAAATTTTACTACCCAGTTTTTCCACGTCCTGACCGAAGCCGCGCGCGGTGTTGCAGCCGCTCAATACCGCCGCTATCAGCAGCGATGCCATGAGTAACGTTATATATTTCATTATTGTCACCAGCAGAATTGTCACTAGCGGATTTTGACATGTATATGCTCTATCATAACCGTGCATGGATATTCAATCTTAATAAGCTGATATTTATTATTATTTGAGCACCCTGCCTGATAGGCGCGCTACTCGGTCAGAAACAGCTCCAGCAGCGAATTGAGAAACAGCTTGCCGCGCTCGGTGATTTGCCAGTGGGCGGCGGTTTCCATCAGATAGCCCTGCGCCAGCGCCTGGTCCAGCTGCGGCCGGATCCGGCTTTCGTCCAGCCCGGTGTAGGCGGCGAAATCGGCGCGCGGCGCGGCTTCCAGCAGGCGGAAACGGTTCATAAAAAACTCAAAGGGACGATCTTCGCTGCCGACTTCGTGGCGCTTATCCAGATAATTGCCCTGCATATAGCCGCGCGGGTGGCGGGTTTTCACCGTGCGTAGAATACGCCCGTCGCGGAAGGTCAGCTTGCCGTGGGCGCCGCAGCCGATGCCCAGGTAATCGCCAAAACGCCAGTAGTTCAGGTTGTGTTGGCACTGGTAGCCCGGTTTGGCGTAGGCCGAGGTCTCATACTGGCGATAGCCCGCCGCGTTCAGCAGCCGGTGGCCCTGCTCATAAATATCCCACAGCGCGTCGTCGTCCGGCAGCTTGGGCGGACGCGAGCCGAACAGCGTATTGGGTTCGATGGTGAGCTGATACCAGGACAGATGCGGCGGATTGAGGGCGATCGCCTGGCGCAGATCGTCCAGCGCCTCTTCCAGCGACTGGTCGGGCAGGCCGTGCATCAGATCGAGGTTAAAGCTGCGCAATCCCAGCCCGGCCGCCAGCTGCGCGGCGCGTTCCGCCTCTTGCGGCCCGTGAATGCGGCCTAGCCGCGCCAGTTTCTGCGGATGAAAACTCTGCACGCCGATAGAGATGCGGTTGACGCCCGCGCGCTGATAGCCGCTGAAGCGATCGGCCTCCACCGTGCCGGGATTCGCTTCCATGGTGATCTCGGCGTCCGGCGTCAGCGGCAGGCGCGCCCGCACGCCGTCCAGCAGAGAGCGCATCGCCTCCGCGCTCAGCAGGCTGGGGGTGCCGCCGCCGATGAAAACGGAATGCAGCGCCCGGCCGGCCGCCGGCGCCAGGTCGGCGTCCAGATCGGCCAGTAGATGGTCGACATATTCCTGATGCGGCACCTCGCCTTTCAGCGCATGCGAGTTGAAGTCGCAGTAGGGACATTTCTGTACGCACCAGGGGATATGAACGTACAGGCTGAGCGGCGGCAGCTTAAGCATTGCGCAGGGCGTCCAGCAGCAGACGCAGCGCCTGGCCGCGATGGGAGCGGGCGTGCTTTTCTTCGCGCGTCAGTTCCGCCGCCGTTTTTCCCAGCTCCGGCACGATAAAAATCGGATCGTAGCCGAAACCCCCGTCGCCGGCGGGTTGGCGCGCCAGCACGCCGTCCCAGCGGCCGTGGAACACCAGCGGCGTGGGGTCTGCGGCATGACGCAGATAAACCAGCACGCAGTGGAAGCTGGCGCCGCGCCGTTCATCGGGAACCTCTTGCAGCGCGAGCAACAGTTTATCCAGATTCTGCCGGTCGCTGGCGTCAAGGCCGGCATAGCGCGCCGAATAGATGCCCGGCGCGCCGCCCAGCGCATCCACCGCCAGGCCGGAATCATCGGCAATCGCCGGCAGGCCGGTGATTTGGGCGGCGTGACGCGCCTTCAGCAGCGCGTTCTCGATAAATGTTAGGCCGGTTTCTTCCGCGGAATCCACGCCCAGTTCGGTTTGCGCCACGATATCCAGGCCGAAATCCGCCAGCAGACCGGCGAGTTCGCGCACTTTACCGGGGTTGCCGGTAGCCAAAACCACTTTTTGCATATGTTTTCCTGCGAGTTTATTCAATGAGTTCCGCGACTTCCGCCGGGATGTGCTGCGGATTGATGATTTTAATCTGTTTATGCCGGCCGAGTTCCCCTTTTTCAATGATGACCAGACTTTTGGCGACCCGGAACTGTTTGGCGAGAAATTTGGTCAGATGGGCGTTGGCCTGACCGTCGACCGGCGGCGCGGTCACGGCGACTTTCAGCTCGTCGCCGTGCAGCCCGACAATCTGGTCGCGGCTGGCTTTCGGCTGAATATACAGCCGAATCACCAGTCCGTCATCCTGGCGCATGACGGCGCTCACAGCAGGAACCACAGCCCTGGAAACAGATCCATTCCCAGATAATTGAACAGATAGAGGATCAAAATCACCGCCATGGCGGAAAAGTCGATGCCGCCCATCACCGGAATAACCCGACGAATCGGCGCCATCAGCGGCTCCGTCAACTGATGCAGCAGATATTCGATCGGGCTGCGGCCCTGACTTATCCAGCTCATCAGCGAGCGAATAATCACGATCCAGAAGATCAGATAGCCGGCGGACTTGACCAGGGAGAGCAAGCCGACCAGCAGGTTCATCGGGCTGAGGGAGAGGGCGCCGACCTGGATCAGCAGCAGCAGCGGGTATTTGATGGTGGTCAGGATAAACGCCAGCAGCAGCGACGCGCTGTCAATCGGCCCCAATGAAGGCAGGATCCGGCGCAGCGGCCCGACAACCGGCTGAGTGATTTTGACCACGAATTGAGAAAGGGGGTTATAAAAATCACTGCGTGACCACTGCATCCAGATGCGTAACAGCAGCACTATTACGTAGAGATCGATCAGCGTTTTGACCAGAAAAGTCAGGGTAAGCATAGGTGCGTCGGTTCCTTAATAAAATGGGACGATGATTAACGTTTTCAATCAGAACAGCTTTTCCATTTCACGCGCGCGCTCGACGGCGGCCTGCATGGCTTCCGACACGGTTTGCGCCAGCCCGCGTTCATTGAATACCCATAGCGCTTCGGCGGTGGTGCCGCCTTTGGAGGTGACATTTTCGCGCAGCGTCGACAGCGGGATATCCGGGCTGGCCTCTACCAATGCCGCGGCGCCGGAGGCGGCCTGCTGCACCAGCAAACGGGCGGTCTCGGCGTCAAACCCCTGGCGGATCGCCTCCTGCTGCATCGCCTCCATAAACAGGAAGAAATAGGCGGGCGCGCTGCCGGCGGCGGCAATCACGCCGTTAATGCCCTGTTCGCTCGCTACCCAGCATACCTTACCCACGCTTTGCATCAACTCGGCGGTGAACTCGCGGTCGGCGGCATTGACCGCGGCGGGGGCGAACAGTCCGCTCATGCCTTTTCCCACCAGCGACGGGGTATTGGGCATGATGCGCACGATATTCACGCTCTCTCCCAGCAGCGCCTGAAACCGGGCGATGCTGACGCCGGCGGCGATCGACAGCACCAGTTTACCGGCGAAATCCACCTGCTGGCGCAAAGGCTGGCAAACGTCCGCCATCATCTGCGGTTTTACCGCCAGCACGATGACGTCGGCGTCTTGAGCGCTCCGTATGTTGTCCGCGCTGCTGGTGATGCCGTATTTGGCCGCCAGCGCGTCGCGGTGCTTGCCGGACGGCGCGCACACGCTGATATTGCGGGCGGGATAACCCTTATCAATCAATCCGACGACAATGGCCTGCGCCATATTGCCTGCGCCGATAAACGCTATTTTACGTTGCTGCATTTAAGCTCCCACTGATTTTTGTGTTGTTGATCGCCGTCGCGGAGGGCTATTTCGCTGACGCCGCATAGTCCCGTGCGCCGAAAATGGCGGTGCCGATTCGCACCAGCGTACTGCCGGCGGCGATGGCGGCGCGCATATCATCGGTCATGCCCATCGATAAGGTGTCGATATCGGGGTAGTGTAATGCCAACTGGCGAAACAAATCATCCATTTGCCGGAAAACGGCGAGCTGGCGCGGATAGTCCGTTTCCGGGGCCGGAATGGCCATCAGCCCGCGCAGCCGCAGATTCGGCAGGGCCGCCACGCCGGCCGCCAGCGCCGGCAGTTCATCGACGCTAATGCCGGATTTGCTCGCTTCGTCGCTGATATTAATCTGCAGCAGCACGTTCAGCGGCGGCAGCGACGCCGGCCGCTGTTCGCTCAAACGGTGCGCGATGCGCAGGCGATCCACCGTATGGAACCAGGCGAAATTTTCCGCCACCAGACGGCTTTTGTTCGCCTGTAGCGGGCCGATGAAGTGCCATTCTAAATCCAATTCCGGCCGGTTTTCCTGAAAGTAATGGATTTTATCCACCCCTTCCTGCACATAGTTCTCGCCGAAGGCGCGTTGCCCGGCTGCGATCGCTTCTTCGATAGCGGTCACAGGTTTGGTTTTGCTGACTGCAAGCAGCTTCACGTCTTCCGGCGTCCGCGCGCAGCCCTGCGCGGCGGCGGCGATCTGTTGCCTGATGTCCTGTAGATTCTGCTGGATAGTCGTCATAGTGATTCAGGAGATTATCGATGAATGTGGGTGAGTGGGTGTCGCTTAGTGTAAAGCATAATGCTTCGGATCTGCACCTGTGCAGCGGACATTCGCCGGTGTTGCGCATTGACGGTCAGCTGCGCGCGGAAAATAGCTTACCGCGTTTGCGCGCCGAACAGTTGGAACAGTGGTGCTCCGCCTGGCTTGCGCCCTCCCAGCGGCGCCAGCTCGAGCGCGCCGGCCAGTTGGACTGCGCCCTGACGCTGGCGGACGGACAGCGGCTGCGCGTCAATCTGTTTCGCCAGCGGCTGGGGCTGTCCGCCGCGCTGCGCATCATCCCGTCAACCCAGCCTTCGCTGAGCGCGCTGTTTGCGCCGCCGTTGCTGTCGGCGCTGCTCGACAAGCCCGACGGGCTGATTTTGCTGGCCGGCGCCACCGGCAGCGGCAAGTCGACCACGCTGGCGGCGATGATTTCGGCGCTGAACCAGCGTAGCCGACGGCATGTGATCACTCTGGAAGATCCGATCGAGTTTATCCATCACAGCCGGCAATGCCTGATCCAGCAGCGTGAAATCGGCCCGGACAGCAATTCGTTCGCCGCGGCCCTGCGCGCCGCGCTGCGGGAAGATCCCGATGTGATTCTGCTGGGGGAGCTGCGCGACGCCGAGACCATCCGCCTGGCGCTGACGGCGGCGGAAACCGGTCATCTGGTGTTGTCCACCTTGCACGCCCGCGGCGCGGCGCAGGCGGTGGAGCGGCTGGTCGACGTGTTTCCCGGCGATGAAAAGGCGTTTGTCCGCGGCCAGCTCGCCGCGTGTTTACAGGCGGTGATTGCGCAGCAACTGCTGCCGATGCCGCAAGGCGGGCGCGTCGCCCTGTTCGAGGCGCTGACCGCCACCCCGGCGGCCGGCAATCTGATTCGGGAAGGGAAGAACCATCAGTTGCCCGGCCTGATCCAGAGCGGCGGCCAGGCCGGCATGCAGACGTTTGAACAAAGCCGTCAGCAGCGCTGTCGGGAAGGGCTGCTTAATCTCGATGCCTTGCCGTGAGAACGAATTAAAAAATCGTCGGGAGCGATTTTCAACGCCGTTTGCGGCGGCCCGAACTAAAGATTAATTTTCTGGCAGCTTAAATTCTTAGACGGCACAGAGGTTAGGATGACTTCATGCCGCTTTGCGGGATTACGATTCCATGAATCAGGAGCCGCATAAGAGCGTCAGTACAGGAGGTGAGATCGCGTTGTATCTCACTGACATATTACGGCAGCGTATCGAATCGGGTGGATATGTTGCTTCGCAATCAGTTAAATTGTACAGTTCAATGTTGTGCAACCCGCCGCCAACGAGGTAAGAGACATGATAACACTCACCTATTCTGATGCTCGCGCCAAGCTGGCAGACGTGTTTGATCAGGCCATTGAGCAGCCAGTAACAATTACCCGCCGTAGCGCGCCTGATGTTGTGGTTATCAGCGCTGAACAGTACGCCGCATTTCAACAGGCTAGATTTGAAACCGCCATGAAGCGGGTAACGACGGCCAACCATGAAGTGCTGAAAGCATTGGCTGACAAATGATATTTTTCCTTACCCTGGAACAGGTGATCGTGCTCCATGATGACCAGTTGGCAATGCATGGCGGGTTGCCCGGATTCCGTGACCGTAGCGTAATAGAAGGCATGATCGCCAGAGTGGAAAATCTACACGGCTATGAAGGCGAAAAAGACCTGTTCACACTAGCCTCTGCCTATCTGCTGGCAATCGCACGAGGGCATGGGTTCAACGATGCAAACAAACGAACTGCGCTGGCGTTAGCACTGGTATTTCTAGAAATGAATGGCATTTCAGTGTTTCCGCCGGTGGAATACGCGGACTATGTGGTGGAGGCCGCGCAGGGGCTGCACGATATTCACCATGTTAGCGAGTCACTGCGCAAGTTGGGCAATGCGCATGACTGACCGCGGCAATAGCTCCAACCAATGTGGAATATTCTTGATTAATCAGTCAAACCATTCACTGAATGACCTCTACCTAACCGAGATCATCAACCTCAACTTAGGTTAGCTGTAGTGATTCAGAACGCATACTGTGAAAAAAGTCGGCATATTGCCTATCACTGCTTTTATCTAGAACGATGATATTCTCGAACGGGTGATCGACGTGTAAACAATCTATGGTGTGTCCTTGTCATTCATGACATAGAAGACGGTTTTAGACTCCAAATTGTATCCCGTAACTCGACGGCTTTCGCCTGGGGTTGCGCCGCATCGACAGCGGGCTTGGTGAGCATAATGACTGTTCAAAAAAAACCGGATTCCGGGAGCCGCATGAGGGCCCTACGACCGGATTCCGGGGCTGGCTTCAGACAGCGACGGCTTATGATGAATGAGCCTAACGTATTATGAACCTACTGTAGCAGGTTCTGGCGCGGCTCATCAAAACCCGGTGATAGCGTCAGCTTGAATAAAAAATCGCCGGGCGCGATTTTCAACGCCGTTTGCGGCGGCCCGAAGTGAGGCGGGCAGGGATAGCCCGCCATAAAAAACGCCCGCTTGTCGACAAAGCCTTCCCGCCCCGTTCAGACCTTCTGCGCCATCTTCGCGATCAAACCTTTTACGTCATCCCCGCGGTCAGTTGGCGGGGATCGCTCTTTCCAGACGGCGTGACGTCGCCGGAGATGCCCGCCTGCGCGGGCATGACGAGAAGAGGGAAGATGGGGCGCGCTCAGGCTCGGCATCCGCGTAAATCATTCGGCACCCGCGTAAATTATAAAGGGGGCTTAGGCGAATGCGGGTCACTTAAGCCGATTGTTAGGAGAAACACCGGGGGGAGGTTCCCGCTTACGACGCCTCACTCCGGCGGGCGCCCCGGGTGTCTCGATGCTTAAACGATCGGCATTAGGGCTTAGGCGTTATTGCCGCTAAGCGCTCCCGACGGATAGCTCAGCTGCTCAGGGATTCGGCGCATAATCACCTTGCCGTGGCGTATCGATATGCGGGCTTTGGCCTGACGGCGCACCGCTTCGTAATCGCTTTCCGCATCCAGCACCAGCAGGTTGGCTGGCCGGCCCACGGCGATGCCGTAGCCTTCCCCCAGATTCAGCGCCCTGGCGCTATTATCGGTGACGAAATCCAGGCTGCGGCTCAGATCCTCATATCCCATCATGTGACAGATATGCAGCCCGGCGTCCAGCACGCGCAGGATGTTGCCGTTGCCGAGCGGATACCAGGGATCTTTGATGGAGTCCTGCCCGAAGCAGACGTTCATGCCGGCCCGATCGAGTTCCGCCACCCGCGTAATGCCGCGCCGCTTGGGAAAGGTGTCGAAACGCCCCTGGAGATGAATGCTCTCCGTCGGGCAGGAGACGAAACTGATGCCGGACAGGCGCAGCAGGCGGAACAGCTTGGAGCAGTAGGCGTTATCGTAGGAGCCCATGGCCACCGTATGACTGGCGGTCACCAACTGGCCGATTTGTCGCACCCTGGCCTCTTCCGCCAGCACTTCCAGAAAGCGCGACTGCGCGTCGTCGGTTTCATCGCAGTGCACGTCCACCAGACAGCCGGAACGTTCGGCCAAATCCATCAAAAACTTGATTGAACTGACGCCCTGTTCGCGGGTATTTTCGAAATGCGGAATGCCGCCGACGACGTCCGCCCCCATCTCAATGGCGCGCTCCATCAGCCGGCGGCCGTTGGCGAAGGATTCAATGCCTTCCTGCGGAAAGGCCACGATTTGCAGATCAATCAGCGCGCGCGCTTCCTCTTTCACCTCCAGCATGGCCTGCAGCGCCGCCAGGCTGGGGTCGGTGACGTCGATATGGGTGCGCACGTGCTGAATGCCGTGGTCGCGCAGCATGCCGATGGCGGCGTGCGCCCGGCGCTTGGTATCGTCATGCGTGATGGTCGCCTTGCGCTGGCTCCAGCGCTCTATGCCTTCGAACAGCGTGCCGCTCATATTCCATTGCGGTTCGCCTGCGGTTAGCGTGGCGTCGAGATGAATGTGCGGCTCGACCAGCGGCGGAATAACCAGCTGGCCGGCGGCGTCGATCTCCCCGCCGTTCGCCGAGGCGGGCAGGCGTTCTGGCTGCGCCTCAACGGCGGCGATGAGCGCGTTGTCGAGGGTGATGCTGAAAAGTCCGCTTTGCCGGCGGAGGACGGCGTTGATGATTTTCATAAAAACTCCTGCTGTTGCGCATGGGACATGCGCCAGATAAGTAGCGCGACGGATGCGTTTAAACGAAACTGGGGGTCGCCGAGCGACTGGCCCGATTGTCGTTCAATCCGCTGTAGCCGCTGATTGAGCGTATTACGGTGAATGGCGAGGCGTTCGGCCGCTTTGATCAGATTTCCGTTCTCCTGCAGCACGGCGTCCAGCGTTTCGATCAACTGCGCCGGTTTTTTGCGGTGGCCGTCGAATAGGCGGCCGAGGGTCTCCTGCATAAAGCGCGTCACCAGCTCCTGATCGGCGACGGCGGTCAGCAATTTGAGCACGCCGAGTTCGCTGTAGTCGCACAGTCCCTTGTCCGGGCGCATGCTTTCCGCGACCTCCAGCGCCCGCCGCGCTTCGCTCAGACCCGAGCGATAGTGCCGGGGCGCCGTCACCGTGGATGAAATACCGCTGAACAGTCTCAGCGGATGAATCTTTTGCCGCAGCGATTGCTGCACGGCGTACAGCCACTGTTTCCCCTGATGAAACTGCATACTGTCGTTGGGCAATACCAGGATAAACAGATCGCCGATCGTCACCAGCGGCAGGGTTTCGCCCAGCAGCGGCTGCTGCTCTTCCAGGCGCTGCCGCACCAGACGGCGCGCCGCCTGCAGGCGCGCTTCGGCATCCTCCGGCGCGTTGTCGTCGAACAGCGCCTTGATGGCGGAGAGACGTAGCGCGATGACCCGGCAAGGGCGGTCGAGCGTTAACTGAAGATGGCCGGCCCGCTGGCTGGCGATATCGATGCCCGGATAGTCGCCGGTCAGCAGCTGGGTCAGAATATCGCGCTGCGAGCGCAGCGTGGTTTCGCGCCGTACCAGCGCCGTGCCGATGAGCTGCGTAACGATGACCATTTTCAGCAGATAGGGTTGCTCGATCAGCGGCATGCCCAAGCGGGCGGCCAGCGCGACCACCGCGTCGGGAATGGCGCGAATGAAGGGGCCGCCGGTAAGGATCGTCAGACCGGCGATGCCGCTTTGCTGCCCTTCGCGCACCAGTTGCAGCAGGTTGCCTTCATCCCTGGGGTGATTAATCCCGGTGACGAAGACCAGCTCGCCGCCCATAATCCAGTCGGCGATGCCTTCGTTTTCCGCTACGTAATACCAGCGCACCGTGCGGTGAAGATTTTCCTCCCCCGCGCGCAGTTTCAGTTCAGCCAGCCCCGGCAATGCCAGGATTTCGCCGACGGACAGGCTCATTCTACTCTCCCTGTACGGCGACGGAGGAATTGACGCGTCTGGCAATCAGGCAGAGCGCAATATAGCTGGCGGCGGAGGCGGCGATGCCGACCAGCGGCGCGATCCACGGGGAGAAATAGGCCAGCAGCGCGCCAATCGCATAGGCGGCAAGGCCGACGACATTAAAACGCGGCAGCAGGGTGCGTTGAATCGACGGGTAGTGGCCGCGGTACCGGAACCAGTAGTCCGCCATGATCACCCCGCCGATAGGAGGAATAATGGAGCCGAGCAGAATCAGGAACGGGATCAGCATCTCGTACATGCCGCCGATAGCCAGCGCGATGCCCGCGACGGCGCCCAGCAGGGTCAACGTCCGGCGGCGTTCGCTGCGCAGCAGATGGCAGGCGGCGGCGGAAACGTTGTAGATGGTCGGCCCCTGAATGGTCCACAGGTTGAGGCACAGCATGATTACCGCGGCGACGGAGAGCCCTTGCAGCATCATCACGGCGACGATATCCGCCTGTTTATAGACAATCGCGCAGTAGGCGCCGGAGATAATCATCAAGCCGTTGCCGCCGAGAAAACTAAGGAAGCTGGCGGTGACGGCGATGCGGCCGCTGCGCGCCAGACGGGTCCAGTTGGTCGCCTGGGTGGCGCCGCTGGCGAAGGTGCCGAATACCATGGTGATGGCGGCGGAAAAGGTCATGGCGTTTTCCGGCTCGATCTTTTTCAGACCCTGCCAGCCGCCGATGTCACGGGTGGCGATCCACATGGAGGCGATCAGCATCACGAACATCAGCGGCACGGAAACGCGGGACAGGATATCCAGCCCTTTGTAGCCCACCAGCGCGGTGATGGAAAAGCCGAGACCGAACAGAATCATCAGCGGAACCGTATAGGCGTCGGGAAGATTCAGCAGTTTGCTCAGCGCGATGGCCAGGGTCGCGGTGCCCCAGGCGTACCAGCCCAGCTCGGCGAAGCCCAGCAGAAAATCGGAGAGTTTGCTGCCGATTTCACCGAAGCAAAAGCGCCCCATCAGCACGGAATTCAGACCGCTGCGCGCGGCAATCAGCGCAAGCGACGCGGCATACGCCGCCAGCAGCAGGTTGCCGACCACGGCCACCCACAGCATATCGCCGATATTGAAGGCGACGCCGATTTTCCCGCCGGCGAACATGGTGCCGGTAAAAAAGGTAAAACTGAATAACACCATCGAAATCGACAGTAATCCCTTGCGCCCCTCTTTGGGGGCTTCGCTTAGCGGGAATTCGTTCTGCTCGGACATATTGCTTTCCTCTGGTAAAAATGGGTTGCGTACCGACAGGGCACAGCAATAAACGTGCCTGATTTTTAAAGCGAAAAATCGCCGGATAACCTAGCAGCGGAAACGCTATTTGATGTGCATGTTGCATACTTTTATTTTTATATCCCGCAGATTACGCACTATAAGTGTGCGTATTGCCGTGCAATGCACTAAAAAGTGCGAGGCCCGCCGGAGGGCGGATAAGCAAGCCAACGCATCGGCGGCTTGCAGTATGACGGGTGTAAATGCGGTATTCGGCAGGCGGCGCTGCCCGGTTCCCGCGCACTGTGATAAACCTCTCGCTTTCTTGTTCATTAGCATGAAAATTTTTGTTTGTCCGACCGTTTTTTCGTGTCGCGACACATAGGCCATTTTATGCATGCGTAATAAAATAATTCCCAACCAATATATGATAAGGAATTATTTTATCGACCCTATTTATTGATAGAGCAATATTTTAATTACCATGAATTAATACAAATTCCACCAGGGAAATTTGTATCGATACCCTATTATCGATAACGTAGAAATTATAAGAGGTTTTATTATGCATACCATCGAACCATTGGCATGGTACGGAGCGTTAATCGGTCTTTTTATTGCTATTGTCCTTATATTAAAAAAAATAAATCCTGTTTACTCACTGTTCCTCGGCGCCATTCTCGGCGCCATCATCGGCGGCGCTAATCTGGATCAGACGCTGGCGTTATTGACGTCGGGCACGCAAAGCCTGATGGGCACCGTTATCCGCGTGCTGGCGGCCGGGGTGCTCGCCGGCGTGATGATGGAGTCGGGCGCGGCGGAAACCATCGCGCAGGCCATTGTGAAAAAGATGGGCGAAAGTAAAGCCATATTGGCGCTGGCGTTAGCCACCATGATTATTACTTCCGTGGGCGTATTTATTCCCGTTGCGGTATTAATTGTGGCGCCGATTGCGCTATCGGTGGGAAATAAAATGGGGATATCAAAACTGGCGTTATTGCTGGCGCTGTCCGGCGGCGGTAAAGCGGGTAACATTATTTCTCCGAACCCGAATACCATCGCCGCGGCCAATGGTTTCCACCTCAATTTGAGCGACGTTATGATCGCCGGTTTTATTCCCGCCCTGTGCGGTTTGCTGATGACCGTTATCGTCGCCTCACTGCTGAAAAATAAAGGCGTTAAGGTGAGCGATAACGAAGCCGCTGCGGCCTACGGTACGCAGAGCGCCAAGAGCGAGAAAACCTATCCGTCGCTGGGCAAAGCGATCGTCGCGCCGGCGTTGGCCGTTATCCTGCTGATGATTAACCCGATTGGTTCCATTTTCCACATCAGCGCGCTGTCCGCGTTCAAGCTCGACGCGCTCTACGTGCTGCCGCTGGCCGGCGTGGTCGGGTTGATTGCTATGGGGCAGAAGAGCAAGATTATCGCCTATACCACTTCCGGGCTGGAAAAGATGACGGCGACGGTACTGATCCTGATCGGCGCCGGATCGATCGCCGGGCTGATCGCCGCCTCCGACCTCTCCGCGCAGGTCGTGCAGCTGATTAATATCATGGGGATTTCAGGCACCTTCCTGGCGCCGATCTCCGGCATTCTGATGGCGGCGGCGACGGCATCGACCTCGACCGGCGTGATTCTGGCTACCAGCACTTTCGGCCATGCGATCTCCAATATCGGCATCGCGCCTATCGCTTCCGCGGTCATGGTGCATACCGGCGCGACGGTGATCGACTCCTTACCCCAGGGCAACTATTTCCACGTTACCGCGCAGAGCATGAATATGAGCATCAGACAGCGTATGAGCCTGCTGCCGTATGAAGCGATTGTCGGGGGAACCATGACGATTGTCGCCACTGTACTTTACGGCTTTATTTTTTAGGAAGAGGCAACCCACAATGAAAAAAGAGACCTTTGTTTTAGCTCCCGATTCGTTCAAAGAGAGCATGACGGCGAAAGAAGTGTGCAACGCTATGGAGAAAGGGTTAAAAAAAGTCTTTCCTAATGCGAACTATATTCATGTTCCCATGGCCGACGGCGGCGAAGGCACCACCCAGTCGTTAATCGACGCCACCCAGGGGAGCCTGTATTCGCTGACGGTCACCGGGCCGTTAGGCAAACCGGTGGAGGCCAGCTACGGCATCATGGGCAACGGCGAAATCGCCGTTATCGAGATGGCGTCCGCCAGCGGCATTCATTTCGTCAACCGCGACACCAAAAATCCGCTGGTGACCACCACCTACGGCACCGGCGAACTGATTCGCGCCTGCCTGGATAAAGGCATTAAAAAGATCATTTTGGGCATCGGCGGCAGCGCCACCAACGACGGCGGCGCCGGCATGGCGGAAGCGCTCGGCGTGCGCTTCTACGACGAATCCGGCGAACCTTTGCCATGCGGCGGCGGCGCGCTGGGTCGTCTGCACCATATCGATCTCTCCGGGCTGGATAGCCGATTGGCGCAGGTCGATATTCAGGTGGCCTGCGATGTGACCAACCCGCTGTGCGGCGAACAGGGCGCTTCCGCGATTTTTGGGCCGCAGAAAGGCGCCACGCCGGATATGGTGGCGCAGTTGGACGCCAATCTGGCGCACTACGCCGCGGTCATCCGCGCTCAGTTGAATAAGGACGTCGCCGATATTCCGGGGGCGGGCGCGGCCGGCGGCCTGGGCGCCGGACTGATGGCCTTTACGCGCTGCACGCTGCGCAAAGGGATTGATATCGTTGTGGAATTCAGCGGACTGCGCGACAAATTGGTCGGCGCCGATTTTTGCTTTACCGGCGAAGGTCGTATCGACTATCAAACCAAGTTCGGCAAAACGCCGTATGGCGTCGCTAAAACCGCCCAGGCGCAGGGCGTACCGGTGATTGCCGTTTCCGGCTGCATCGGCGACGGCGTCGATACGCTCTATGACGAAGGCATCGATGCCATTTTTGGGATTATTCCGCATGTGGACAGCCTTGACGCCTTGTTAAAAGACGGCGCGATAAATATGGAACGCGCCTGCGAGAATATCGGCCGGTTAATGAAAATAGCCGCTTTATAAATTAAGAATCCATTTATAAAAGGACATCATCATGGCTGAAACCGTGCGGCGTACGAAAATAGTCGCAACCTTAGGTCCCGCCACGGATCGGGATAATAACCTGGAGAAGATAATCAGCGCGGGTGCGAACGTGGTGCGTTTTAATTTCTCTCACGGCTCGGCGGAAGATCATCTCGCCCGTGCGGAAAAAGTGCGCGCGATAGCCCGCCGTCTGGGAAAACATGTCGCCATTTTAGGCGATCTGCAGGGGCCGAAAATTCGCGTATCCACCTTTAAGGAAGGCAAGGTTTTTCTGAACGTCGGCGATGAATTTATCCTCGACGCGCAGTTGGAAAAAGGGCTGGGCGATAACGCCCAGGTAGGCATCGATTATAAGGCGCTGCCGCGCGATGTGGCGCCGGGCGATGTGTTGTTGCTGGATGACGGTCGTATTCAGCTACGCGTGCTGCGCATTGACGGTGAAAAGATCGTGACCGCGGTGACGGTGGGCGGCGTTTTATCAAATAACAAAGGCGTCAATAAATTAGGCGGCGGACTTTCGGCGCAGGCGCTCACGGAGAAAGATAAGGCGGATATTCTGCTGGCGGCCAAAATGAACGTTGATTTTTTGGCGGTCTCCTTCCCGCGCTGCGGCGAGGATTTGCGCTATGCGCGCCGTCTGGCGCGCGACGCGGGCTGCCAGGCGGCGATTGTGGCCAAGGTGGAGCGGGCGGAGGCGGTCGCGACCCAGGAGAGCATGGACGATATGATCCTCGCCTCCGACGTCATTATGGTGGCGCGCGGCGATCTGGGCGTTGAAATCGGCGACGCCGCGCTGGTCGGCGTACAGAAACAGCTGATCCAGCGTTCGCGCCAGCTGAACCGCGTGGTGATCACCGCCACCCAGATGATGGAATCGATGATTAGCAACCCGATGCCGACGCGCGCCGAAGTGATGGATGTGGCTAACGCGGTATTGGACGGCACCGATGCGGTGATGCTATCGGCGGAGACGGCTGCCGGCAGCTACCCGGGCGAGGCGGTGGCGGCGATGGCGGGCGTGTGTCTGGGGGCCGAGCGTATTCCGCGTATCAGCATCTCAAAGCACCGTCTGGACGTGCAGTTTTCCAACATCGAAGAGATGGCGGCCATGTCGGCCATGTACGCCGCCAACCATCTGCGAGGGGTGAAAGCGGTAATCGCGCTGACCGAATCGGGACGCACCGCCCGCATGATGTCGCGCATCAGTTCCGGGCTGCCGATCTTTGCGCTGTCGCGTCACGATGCGACGCTTAACCTGACCGCGCTCTACCGCGGCGTGACGCCGGTGCGCTTCGACGGCCGGGCCACGGGGCCGGAAGCCGCGCAGGACGCGATGGAGCTGCTGCGGGAGTGCGGCGCGTTGTCGTCCGGCGATAGCGTGATTTTGACTCAGGGGGATAGCGTCGGGCAAATAGGCAGCACCAACACCTGCCGCATTTGCGTCGTCGCGTAACGCGCTACCCGAAGGCCGCCGCGCCGCTACGGCGCGGCGGCGACTTGTATGCACGAAATCCCCGCCGTGCCGATAGAAACGCTTCGCCACATCTCCCCCGTCTTTTATTCGTAAGCGCAGGGATTCATCGTGGGTTTTGCCGTTACCCGGCATAATTAGCCGCAAATCGCATTCTTTAATGCATATCGATATGAATGTCTTATTAAATTACAAAAAATAGTGGCGACGCGCGTGGCGTTTTCGTCATCGGGCGTCAAGCATGTCTATGTGCTATTTTTAGTGCCGCACCTGGGGATAATAAATGACAGATTACTATTTTGACGCGAAATTAGCCTCTTCGATCGTCAAACGAACCATGGATATTATTCACTGTAATATCAATGTGATGGATGCTAAAGGCCGCATTATCGGCAGCGGCGATCGGGAGCGGATCGGCGAAATTCACGAAGGCGCGCTGCTGGCGCTGACGCAGGAGCGCATCGTGTCTATCGACGACGCTTCCACGCACACCTTGCATGGCGTGAAGCCGGGGATCAATCTGCCGCTGCGCCTTAACAACCAGATTGTCGGCGTCATCGGCCTGACGGGGAACCCGGAGGGGCTGCGGCAATTCGGCGAACTGGTCTGCATGACCGCGGAGATGATGCTGGAGCAGGCGAATTTGCTGCAGCTATTGGCGCAGAACAGCCGTCTGCGCGAAGAGCTGGTGCTGAGTATGATACGCAACGACGTCTACTCCTCGACGATGCAAGAGTGGGCGCAACGCCTGGGCGTCGATTTGCTGCGGCCGCGCGTCGCCATGGTGGTGGAGCTGGACAGCGGACAACTGGGCGTGAGCACCGCCATGAGCGAGCTGCAGCAGCTGCAGTCGCTGCTGATGGAAACCGGCAAGGATGATCTGATGGCGATCGTATCGCTGACCGAGATGGTGGTGCTCAAACCGGCATACCTGCACGCGGAACGCTGGGAGCCGGAAGAGCACAAGCGCCGTATGACATTGCTGCACCAGCGTCTGCAGCAGGAAAGCCCGCTGAAGGGACGCCTGGCGTTGGGCAAGTTTTTCCCCGGAGAAGGCGGCGTCGCCCGTTCTTATCAGACGGCGAAAACCACGATAAAAGTGGGCAAGCAGCGGATGCCCGACGTTCAGTGCTACTGCTATCAGGACATCAAACTGCCCGTCCTGCTGGATAGCCTGCGCGACGGCTGGCAGGCGACCGAACTGGTCAGCCCCCTGCAGCGGCTCAAAGCGATGGACGGCAATGGGGTGTTCAGAAAAACGCTGCATACCTGGATTCGTCACAACCAGCAGGCGGGCGCGACCGCCAGCGCGCTTTTTATCCATAAGAATACGCTGGAGTACCGGCTGCGGCGTATTTCCGAACTGACCGGGTTGAATCTGTCCGTGTTTGAAGATCGTTTCCTGCTTTACGTCGCCGCGCAGCTGGATGAGGAGTAGTTATTCCTCTGTACGAAAGGCCGGCTTGGGTTTACGGCATAGGTCTGAGATGCGGGCCAGACACCGCCGATCGAGGGAAGGAACGCGTCGTCGCGCGGTGGCGCTGGTGAAATCATGATTATCGTTATACGTGAAACGCCGACATCGAGCGGATAAGCTGCTGTGACTGTTCTTCCAGCGATTGCGTGGTGACGGAGAACGATTTCACTAGCTGGGTATTCTGCTGCGCCGCTTTATCGATTTGCGCGAAGGCGATATTGACCTGTTCAATGCCTCGGTATTGTTCCTGCGTCGCGTTGGAAATATTTTTCATCAATTGGGTGATCCGCATGATCGTGCCATCCATGTCGTCCATGGTTTCACCCGCGCGGGAAGCCAGCTCCAGCCCTTCGGAAATGCGCGTTTGTGAATCAGCGATCAGCGCGCGGATCTCTTTGGCCGCCTGCCCGCTGTGCAGCGCCAGATTGCGAACCTCTCCGGCCACGACGGCGAATCCCCGGCCTTGCTCGCCCGCGCGGGCCGATTCAACCGAGGCGTTCAGCGCCAGAATATTGGTCTGAAAGGCAATACCGTCAATCACGCCGAGAATGTCGTTAATCCGTTTGGCGCTGCTGTCGATCTCCTGCATTTTTTCGATGACATAGCAGACTGATTCGCTGCTAAGAGCGCTGGTATCGGTCGCGCTGTTGGCTAACTGATGCGCTAATGCCGCATGTTCGGCATTGTTTTTCACGGTGGCGCTGAGCTGTTCCATACTGGCTGCGGTTTGCTCCAGCGAGGCGGCGGACGCTTCAGTACGCTGGGAAAGACGACTATTTTCTTCAAAGAGTTCGCGGCTGCCGCGATCGATCTGCGTGCTGGCGTCACGCACCTGCCTGACGGAATCCAGCAGCGAGCCCTGCATCCGGCCGATCGCATCGTTCAGCCGACCCAGCTCGTTATTTCCCCCGAGCATCACGCGGCAGGTAAGATCGCCCTGCGCCACGCGCTCCAGCTGTTCAATGGCGTAATTCAGCGGCTTGAGCAGCATATGGCGCAGGGCTGCCCAGGCAAGAGCGACCAGCGATATCGACAGCAGGCAGGAGAAAATGATGAGCAACCGCATTAAGCGCTCATTGCGTTCGGACAGCGCCAGCCTCTGCTCAGAGAGTTGCCCGGCGTACAGGTGAAATGCCTGGATGGATTGATCGAAAGCGTCGCTCAGCGGGCCGAGCTGTTTTTCCAGTACGTCGTAATATTCGTCGGTGTACTGTTTCTGCAAGGCGCTGAGCATCGGCGTCATGCCTTGTTCGAAATAGGCCTGATAGGCTTTCTGTACTGCCTGCGCCAGCGTGTGCCGTTGGGTATTGGGATCGACGGACGCCATGACGCGCGCAATTTCCTGCTGAGACTGGCGCAGGTTATTTTCCACGGTTTGGGTCGCTTTCGTTCCATCGTCAAGCAACCCGCTTTCAATTTTCCTCACCGCCAGCGCTGCCGATGCCCTGGCTCTTAGCGTCTGGTTATAGCCGTTCATCAGGCTACTTAACTCTGTTCCCTGAATTTTATTCAGCGATAGAAGCGCTTCTTTGTCTTTTTTAATCGCTAGGAGACCCATACCGCTAACAATAAGCAGTAACAACGTGGTCAATAATAATAATGTTAATAACCCGGCTCGAATGGAGGTATTTTTTAGTCCCATGGTTTCCTTTTCCTTGTGTGCGAATGAAGAGACAAACGTGGTAAATCTTGCAGCCTCGTCAAACCTCAATTTCCCTCGAGGCCGTTCATCAAAAAGAACATCACAGAAAATACGGATTAGTGCGGCGCGAACATCGCTAATTCCGGTAATACTACAACAAAATTAGTTAGATAGAGCCACGCGGACTACCCGGATAACCGGGTGAATCATCTGTCCGCTACAGGTTAGCCGGATTAGCGCGAGGTTTTAACTTTGTTTTTTCGCTTTGCCTAACTAAAAATCGGCTTAAAAGCGATAACCATTAGGGTAATGCGACAGCTATTTTGCAATATGCGCGGCGCCGGTCGGCGCAGCCGTAGAACGGGGCGTCAGCGATAAAAAATCGCTATATAAAAAAGATCGGCCGTTCTGGCACTATCGACAGGAAAGCGCGATATTCGCCGGTTGAACCAGTGGATGTCTGGCTGCGCGCCCGGTGCGATGTGATAAGGAGAGTGACGGATGAAAACAGCGGTGGTTTTGCGTCATGTGCATTTCGAAAATCTGGGTATGCTTGAGTCGTTATTACCCGCCTGCGGTTATCAATTTCGCTATCTCGATCCGGCGGTTGATGATTTGTCGCCGGCCGCGTCGGATCGCTGTGATTTGCTGGTGGTTCTGGGCGGGCCGATAGGGGCCTTTGACCACGAAAGTTATCCTTTTTTAACCGCCGAGTTAACGCTGATTAGCCAGCGTCTGGCGAGCCAAAGGCCCATTCTGGGGATCTGCCTGGGCGCCCAGCTGATGGCGCGCGCCTTAGGCAAGCATGTCGGGCCGATGGGAGTGAAAGAAATTGGCTTTAGCCCACTGTCGCTAACCCCGGCCGGCGAAAGTTCCGTGCTGTCGCCTCTGGCCGGCGTGCCGGTTTTGCATTGGCACGGCGATCGGTTTGAAATACCCGATGATGCGCATGTGCTGGCGCAAACGCCGATTTGCCCTCATCAGGCCTTTGCGCTGGGCGCTGTCGCCCTCTTCCCGCAACCCGAATGAGTTAGAATATATGGCTGAATTGGGGAAAACGGCGATGTTAACATCCGCGAACGATCCGCAATAAAAATGCACGTTAACGTACGAAATGATTTAGTTCTCTGTAGGATAACCCCATCCCCCGCTGTTTTTTATTCTCCGCGTTAAAAATAAATCATTCTCCGTAACGTAATGAATCATCGCGTTTATTAGGCCGATATCGCCTGTCGGGGTGATTTTTTATTGGCGCGGTTATCCGCCTGGCACAGGGCTTGCTCTATTTATCGTGAACCTAACTAGCATGACGTTGCTATTTAACACTAATTAAATAGGGGTATGTGATGACTCGGAAATTAGCGATTTACGGTAAGGGTGGGATTGGTAAATCAACGACCACACAAAATACGGCGGCGGCTTTGGCTTATTTCCATAGCAAGAAGATCTTTATTCATGGTTGCGATCCAAAGGCGGACTCCACGCGTTTAATATTGGGCGGTAAGCCTCAGGAAACGCTGATGGACGTATTACGCGATCAGGGCGCCGAGAAAATCACCAATGAAATGGTGGTGAAAAAAGGCGTATTTGATATTCGCTGCGTGGAATCCGGCGGCCCGGAACCGGGGGTGGGATGCGCCGGCCGCGGCGTGATTACCGCGATTGATTTAATGGAGAATAATAAAGCCTATACGGACGATCTGGATTTTATTTTCTTTGACGTGCTGGGGGATGTGGTGTGCGGCGGCTTCGCCATGCCGATTCGCGATGGCAAAGCCCAGGAGGTGTATATCGTCGCCTCCGGCGAAATGATGGCCATCTACGCGGCGAATAATATCTGCAAAGGGTTGGTGAAATATGCCAAGCAGAGCGGCGTACGCCTCGGCGGTATTATTTGCAACAGCCGTAATGTGGATGGGGAAAAGGATTTTCTTGAGGAGTTCACCGCCGCCATTGGCACGAAAATGATTCACTTTGTGCCGCGCGACAATATTGTGCAAAAAGCCGAGTTTAATAAAAAGACGGTGACGGAATTCGATCCTGAAGCCAATCAGGCGAAAGAGTATTGCGAGCTGGGCCGCAAGATTATCGAAAATACCGATTTGGTTATTCCCCGGCCGTTAAGCATGGATCAACTGGAATCCATGGTGGTGAAATATGGTCTTTCCGACTAATACATAACGGCGGTAATTAACAGGACCGTTCGGCGGTATTGATAATCTTAACCACATGTGAGGAATCTATTATGCCTTACCATGAGTTTGACTGTAGTAAATGTATTCCAGAGCGGAAACAGCATGCCGTAGATAAAGGGCCTGATGAGGATTTAACGTCGGCTCTCCCGAAGGGCTATTTAAATACCATTCCGGGGACCATTTCCGAACGCGGTTGCGCCTACTGCGGCGCGAAGCATGTTATCGGCACGCCGATGAAAGACGTTATTCATATCAGCCACGGCCCGGTTGGCTGTACCTATGATACCTGGCAGACAAAACGCTATATCAGCGATAACGATAATTTCCAGCTTAAATACACTTTTGCCACCGATATGAAGGAAAAACATATCGTATTTGGCGCCGAAGGCGTGCTGAAGAAAAATATCATCGAAGCGTTTGACGCCCATCCATCAATTAAACGGATGACCATTTACCAAACCTGCGCCTCGGCGCTGATTGGCGATGATCTCGCCGCGGTGGCGCAGGACGTGATGGACGAACGCCCCGATGTGGATATTTTTGTCTGCAATTCGCCGGGATTCGCCGGCCCCAGCCAGTCCGGCGGGCACCATAAAATCAATATCGCCTGGATCAATCAGAAGGTCGGTACGGTGGAGCCGAAAATAACCAGCGATTACGTCATTAACTATGTCGGTGAATACAATATTCAGGGCGATCAGGAGGTCATGACCGACTACTTCAAACGCATGGGAATCCAGGTGCTTTCCACCTTCACCGGCAATGGCTCCTATGACGACCTGCGCGCCATGCACGGCGCGCAGCTGAACGTGCTGGAGTGCGCCCGCTCGGCGGAATATATCTGCAATGAACTGCGCGTCCGCTATGGGATTCCCCGGCTGGACATCGACGGATTCGGCTTCGGCCCGCTGGCCGATTCGCTGAAAAAGATCGGCCTGTTTTTCGGCATCGAGGATCGCGCGCAGGCGATTATCGACGAAGAAACGGCGCGCTGGAAGCCGGAGCTGGACTGGTATCGGGAGCGCCTGAAAGGCAAGAAAGTCTGTATCTGGCCCGGCGGTTCGAAGCTGTGGCACTGGGCGCACGTTATCCATGAAGAGATGGGGGTCGAAGTGGTGTCGGTATACACCAAGTTCGGCCATCAGGGAGATATGGAAAAAGGCATCGCCCGCTGCGAAGCCGGGGCGCTGGCTATCGACGATCCCAACGAGCTGGAGTCGCTGGAGGCGATGTACAAGCTGAAACCGGACGTGATTTTTACCGGCAAGCGGCCGGGCGAAGTGGCGAAGAAGATTCGCGTGCCTTACCTCAACGCGCACGCCTACCACAACGGGCCGTATAAGGGTTTTGAAGGCTGGGTGCGTTTCGCCCGCGATATTTACAACGCCATTTATTCGCCGATTCATCAGTTGGCCAAACTTGATATCAGTCGGGATGAGATACCGACCGAGCGGGGTTTCGTCACCGCCAAAATGCTTTCCGACGCCGGCTTGAGCGAAGAGGTCCGCCATGCGCCCGGCCTGCGTGAATATAGCGGCGGCTACGACAGCGTATCCAAACTGCGCGATCGCCAGTATCCGGTTTTCGCCGAACAATCCGCCGTCGCTGAAGAGTAGGGGGGCGCTATGACGAATGCAGATGAGTCGAAGATTGAGGCGATGGTGGACTACATCATGAAAAACTGCCTCTGGCAGTTTCACTCCCGCTCCTGGGATCGGGAAAAGCAAAATGCCGGCATTCTGCTGAAAACGCAGCAGATACTGTGCGATGAAGCGGTCGATCTGAGCACGCCGGCCGATCGCTGTTACTGGGCGGACGCGGCGGTGCTGGCGGAGGCCTACCGGGCCCGGTTCGCCTGGCTGAAGGAGATGGATAACGACGCGATCCGCGCGCTGATGAAGGCGCTGCATGAGCGGATTGATTATCTGACCATCACCGGGTCGCTGAATGCGGAACTCACCGATCAACGCTATTAGAAGGTGGCTGAAATGTCTTGTGAATTGAAAACGAAAGAGCGTGTCGGCGTGATCAACCCGATTTTTACCTGTCAGCCGGCCGGCGTGCAGTACGCCAGCATCGGCATCAAGGATTGCATCGGCATCGTACATGGCGGGCAGGGGTGCGTGATGTTTGTGCGCCTGCTGATTTCCCAGCATCTGAAAGAAAGTTTTGAGATCGCCTCGTCGTCGGTGCATGAGGACGGCGCGGTGTTCGGCGCGCTGGACCGGGTTGAGCAGGCGGTTGACGTCCTGCTGATGCGTTATCCCCACGTTAAAGTGATTCCCATCATCACCACCTGTTCGACCGAGGTTATCGGCGATGATGTGGACGGCGTGGTCATCAAACTGAACGAAGGCTTGTTAAAGGAGAAATTTCCCGGGCGCGAGGTCCACCTGATTCCGATCCATTCGCCCAGTTTTGTTGGCAGTATGGTCAGCGGCTATGACCTGGCCGTCCGGGATTTCGTGAAATATTTTGCCGCAAAAAGCGAGCCGAACGGCAAGCTGAATCTGATCACCGGCTGGGCCAATCCGGGCGATGTCGCCGCGCTCAAGCATCTGCTGGCGGAAATGCAGATCGACGCCACCGTACTGTTTGAGATCGAGAATTTCGATTCGCCGCTGATGCCGTCCGGCAATACGGTTTCGCACGGCAATACCACCATTGAAGATTTAACCGGCACGGCGAATGCGCTGGGCACTATCGCCCTAAACCGTTATGAAGGGGGCAAGGCGGCCCGCTATCTGGAGGAACAATTCGGCATACCGACCATTATCGGGCCTTCCCCCATCGGCATCCGCAATACCGACGCCTTGCTGCAAAATCTTAAACAGATGACGGGAAAACCCATTCCGCCGTCGCTGGTGCGGGAGCGCGGGATTGCCATCGATGCGTTAACCGATCTGGTTCATATGTTTCTTGCCGATAAGCGCGTGGCGATTTACGGCAATCCTGATTTGGTGATTGGACTGGCGGAGTTTTGCCTGGATCTGGAAATGAAGCCGGTGCTGCTGCTGCTGGGCGACGACAACGCCGGCTATGAAAGCGATCCGCGCGTTCTGGCGCTACAGGAAAACGTCGATTACGGCATGGAGATCGTGACCAACGCCGATCTGTGGGAACTGGAAAACCGCATTACCCAGCAATCGCTTGAGCTGGATCTGATCCTCGGCCATTCCAAAGGGCGCTTTACGGCTATCGATAACCAGATCCCGATGGTGAGGGTGGGCTTCCCGACTTACGATCGCGCCGGGCTTTATCGGCACCCGGTGGTGGGATATGCCGGCGCTATCTGGCTGGCGGAGCAGATGGCCAACGTGCTGTTCACCGATATGGAATACAAGAAAAACAAAGAGTGGATTCTGAACGTCTGGTGACGGCAGCGTTTTCTCATCTTCCCGGTCAGGCACGCCGGGGAAACTTGTTTCCTCTTGGTTTAAACGGGATGTCGCCATGTCAAAACACATTTTTGAGACAGATGAAAAACGATTTGAACGTTGTTATCAGGAAGCGCGGTGCTATCACCGGCGGGCCGAGTTATTTTCCGAGCAACGGCAATCAGCCAGTCTGGTGTTTAACGTGGCCGCCATCGCCGTGGAGAATTACCTGATAGCTCTCTGCGCGCGCTATGGCGAGATGCCGTTCAACCACAATTACAGTAGCCTGCTCGCCTCCGTGAACGATGCGATGCCGGAACCATTGCCCCCGGCGCTTTGCGACGGCATCCGTTATCTGGATAGTATTTTCGGCATCTGCTCCGTGGATAATTATCACCACGGCGCGCCGAGTGCGGAAGATAAAGAGGCGATTTTAACCATTTGCAATGCGCTTTTGATGCAGCTAAAGGCGGTGGAATAGGGCGTTAACGTTTGTCGCACAATAAACAGGAGCAGTCATGGTGTCCAGCAGCGCGATATGGGCGAAAAGCTTTCCGCATGGCGAGATGCGCCGGGAGGATCGCGAAATTACCGATCCGGCGGAGATTGAGCGGATCATTCAGGCGTCAAAAGTGATGTATCTGGCGTTGTCCAGCGACGATCTTCCTTTTCTCGTGCCGGTGTTTTACGCCTGGGACGGGCGCTCGATCTATTTTCACTCCGCCAAAAACGGCGCCAAGATCGAGATCATGAAGAAAAACAATAAGGTCTGTTTTGCGATCTCGGTCGATCAGGGGATCATCGAAGATGACCTGGCCTGCAATTTTGAAGCCCGGCATCGTACGGTGATCGGCGTAGGCGAAAGCGTATTTATTGACGATGAGCGGGAAAAAATCGCGGCGCTGGATCGCATCGTGGCGCGTTTTACCGACAAAGCCTTCCGCTATCCGTCCGCCAATCTGAAATCCACCCGGGTGATACGTATCGATATTTTGTCTATCAAAGGCAAGAAACACGGCTTTTGAATCCGAGAGCCGACGCTTCGGGAGGACAGATGAAAATTGCCGTTTTTGTTGATTCGAATGGAAATATCGCGCCGTTGTTCGAACCCGGCCGGGTGCGGCTATTTTCCCGCTGCGATAACCGCTGGCGGGCGGTCGGGGATATTCCCTATGCGCTGGATCGGGCTATGTCGTTGCATGAGATTCGGACGCGAACCTTAACGCTGCTGGAAGAGATGCCGGGCTGTCATCACTTTGCGGCGCGGCGCATACAGGGGGCGCTGCTCGCCTGGTTTGACGGCATGGAGGTCGCCATGTGGCAATTCAGCGGGCGCGCGGAGTCTTGTCTGGAGGTGATTTATGCCGCGGCGACGCGGATGAAGCGGGTCTCCGCCATCGGCGCCGCTTCGGACGCCTTCATTCAGGCCGGCCCCCATGAGGGCGAGTATCATATCGATCTGATTACCGCTCTGGCGGGCGACCCCGGTCTGACGTCAAAACAATTGTTGATTCCTTTTTTACAGTCGCAGGTTTTTACCCGGCTGAGCGTGACCTGCGACCATCTGCCGAAATGGTTTGAACACCAACTGCCGGCGCTAAACCTGACGGTTGAGGTGGAAAAGCGGCATCAGGGCGCGCTTTGCGCGATTATCCACCCCAGCGCCGCCAGATGAATCAGCGGCCCGCCGTCTCCATATCCATTTGTACCAATGCGTACATTTTCTGACAAGAGTGTTCCGTCAGGAACACTTTTACGGCGTTGTGCAAATCAATAAATAAAAAACTAATACAAATCAAAATAATAAAAGCGGGACGTTCCGCATGATGATGGCGTTTATTTTGCATTAATGCTTATCCAGCCTAAATGCGGCGCGTAATCATGCCGAATCATCATCGGAAAAAACGAGAGGCGAAGGGGAATGCTGGTCACTTAAGCCGGTTTGTAGGGGAAACGCCCGGGGGGGTTCCCGTAGGGACGCCTCATCCCGGTGGTCGCTCCGGATCGGTATTAGGGGCGAAGGGCAGGCATTAACGGTTGTCTTTTTCGGAGAAAAAGCCATGCGTAGCAGAAAAGAAAATATGACGGTTACAGATGCGGGACGGAATATTTTAAAGCCGCTGTCGTTTACCTGTCTGCTGGGCGAGTGTCGCTCCGAATTACTGCCGTTGCTTTCAGAAGTCAGTAAAGTTGTCAGCGCGGAAGGTTCGCTATCTAAAACATTAAAGCTGGTGCTCGAATTGATGAAACAGCACCTCCAGGTTACGCGGGCGATGATCAGCCTCTATGATGCCAGCTGCGATCAGATCTTTATTCATGAAAGTTTCGGCCTGTCGAAGGAAGAGGCCGAAAAGGGGGTCTATTATCCCGGCGAAGGCATTACCGGGAAAGTGGTTGAAACCAAGCAGCCGATTATTGTCCCGCATATCGCCGACGATCCGCTGTTCCTGAATCGTACCGGCAGTTGGAATAAGGATGAGGATCGCCATCTGTCGTTTATCTGCGTTCCGATCGTCCGCGGGATGAAAGTGATGGGGACCATCGGTATTGAACGCCGCTACAACAACGATCAACTGCTTTATCTGGATTTGGAGGTTTTGCGCATTATCGCCACCACCGCCGCGCAGGCCGTTGAGCTGCATCTGCTGGAAAGAGCGCACAAGAAGGTGCTCAGAGATCAGGATTCTCTGTTAAAACGCACGCTGCGGGAGAGCTTTAAGCCCGCCAATATTATTGGTAATTCACGGGTGATGCAGTCAGTCTATCAGCTGATTGAAAAAGTCAGCCATGCCCGCACCACGGTATTGATTCTGGGCGAAAGCGGCGTCGGCAAAGAGCGCGTCGCCAGCGCCATTCACTATAACAGCCCCTGCGCCAACGGGCCGTTTGTGAAATTCAACTGTTCCTCATTGCCGGAAGGCATCATCGAAAGCGAACTGTTCGGGCATGAGAAAGGCGCGTTTACCGGCGCCACCGCGCGGCGGGCCGGGCGTTTTGAAGAAGCGGACGGCGGCACCATTTTTCTTGATGAAATCGGCGAACTGACCCCTCTGGCGCAGGCGAAACTGCTGCGTGTATTGCAGGAACGCTGCTTTGAGCGGGTGGGCAGCAATGAAACCATCAAGGTGAATGTGCGAATCCTGGCGGCGACGCACCGCAACTTACAGGATATGGTCGCCAGCGGCACGTTTCGTGAGGATCTGTTTTACCGCCTGAATGTTTTTCCGATCACCATTCCTCCGCTGCGCGATCGCGGCAACGATATTCTTATTCTGGCCGATCATTTCAACGCCTATTTCGCCAAAGAGATGGGAATTGATGTGCCGACTATCGCCACGCCCGCGTTGAATCTGCTGCTGAGCTACGGCTGGCCGGGCAATGTGCGCGAATTGGAAAATACCATGGAGCGGGCGGTATTGCTGGCCGATGAGGGGGTGATTCACAGCTACCATTTGCCGATTAACCTGCAGCCGGTAGTTTTGGGGGAAACAACGACCGGCCTGGAAGCGCAGTTGGCGAGAATCGAATACGACCTTATTGTCGAATCGCTGGCGCGCAATCAGGGAAATGTTTCCCGCGCCGCGGCGCAGCTGGGGATGACGCGACGGGCGCTCAGCCTGCGGATGGAGAAGTATCGGCTACATTATAAAACCTACCGGTGCGGAAATTAGCGTATGGGACAACCCCTCCATCCCGTGAGTGCGGAAAATCGGCCTTTCAGCGATGCGTGCGGCGGGCGATCGAAAAGGAAGCCCCACGCGGTACATGCGGTTAACCGTATCATTGCCCGTTCTTACGCTATGAAACGGGCGATGGAGAGCGTGGGGCGCTTTGCGCCGACGCTATCGCCGATACTGTTGCGCGGCGAGCCCGGCAGCGGTAAAGACGTTATCGCCAGGGCCATCCATGCGCAATCGATGCTCCGCCGACGCGCGTTCATCAAAGTAAGCTGCGATTACTCCGATGATGAACAGGCGATCGCGGCGTTGCTGGGCAGCGATGAAAATGGAAATCGGCGTCCGGGCGCCGTCGCGTTAGCGAACGGCGGCACGCTCTTTTTGAGTGAAATCGGCCTGTTTTCGTTGCGTATGCAAAAGTGCGTGCTGCGTCTATTGCAGGAAAAAGAGTATGTGCCGTTGACGGGCAGCCGGGTTTTACCTTGCAAAATGCGCCTGGTCTGCGCGACGGAAAAGAATCTTGAACAAATGGTGGCCGCCGGCGGCTTTCTGCCGGAGCTGTACTACCGGCTGAACGTCGCCGCTATCGCGCTGCCGGCGCTGCGCGATCGTCATGAAGATATCCCCGAACTGGTCAATTATTTTTTTGAACGTTTTAACCGTGTGAATCGCCTGAATATCTCAATCACGGAGCAGGCGCTGTCTCCGCTCTATCTATGCCACTGGCCTGCCAATGTGCGCGATTTGGAAAACTGCCTGGAATATGCCGCGCTGCATCGGGAAGGGGACGTCATCAAACAGCTGCCCTGCCTGACCGAGCGCTGTATGCGGCAGAAGCTGAATTTAAAAATCGGCCGTTATCTTCAGGCCCATATCGAAACGCCTGACGCCGCGGCGGAAAAGACGGCCGCGGCGTTTTCCGCGCCGCTGCACTGGGAGCCCGGCGCGGTATCGCCGCATGTGGCGATGCCGATAGCCGGCGGCGGCGTCGGTTACGATCCCAGCGATGAAATTCGCCACCGTATTATCGCCGCCCTGGAAAAAAGCGGTTGGGTTAAGGCTAAAGCCGCGCGTTTATTGAATCTGACGCCTCGCCAGCTATCCTACGCCTTACAGAAACTACAGATCGAAGTGAAAAAGTTTTAGCGTTATTCAAATTTGCCCCTCTTTTCGCCGCAAAGCGCGCCGTTTCAGCGGTGTATCTCTAGGTCTTCGTTAAATAATTAGCCGTAGCCTTTGCGGCTGGTTTATTATCTTTCATAAGCGAATTTGAATCGTGGCCGCCTGAGCGTTTTTTCAGCGCGTATCGTCCACGTTGGAAAACGATACCTGGAGGTATCCGAGGTTTATGTGCAGTTAACAAGTTTTACGGATTATGGCCTGCGGGCGTTGATTTATATGGCGTCGTTGCCCGGCGGACAGATGACCAGCATTTCAGAAGTGACTGAAGTGTACGGCGTGTCGCGTAATCATATGGTCAAAATTATCAATCAACTTAGTCGGGCGGGGCTGGTTATGGCCGTGCGCGGCAAGAACGGCGGGATCCGGCTGGGCAAACCCGCCGAATCCATCCGAATTGGCGATGTGGTTCGCGAGCTGGAGCCGCTCTCGTTAGTTAACTGCAGTCATGAGTTTTGCCACATCACGCCGGCCTGCCGACTAAAAGAGGTGCTCCAGCGCGCGGTCCATCATTTTCTCCGCGAGCTGGACCAGTATACGCTGGCCGATCTGGTCAAAGAAAACCCGCCGCTTTACAAATTATTGTTGGTTGAATGAGTTATGTTCAGCCTCCTGCTGATGACAACGGAGGAGCCGCAATGTCACAAGATCCCTTTCTGGAACGCGAAGCAGAAAAATACGCATCCCCCATTCCCAGCCGCGAATACATTCTGGCGCATATCGCCAAACGGGATACCCCGATTAAACGGGAAGAGCTGGCCGCCGATCTGCAACTTACCGGCGACGAACAGCTGGAAGCCTTACGCCGCCGTCTGCGGGCGATGGAGCGTGACGGTCAGCTGATTTTTACCCGTCGCCAGTGCTACGCCTTGCCGGAGAAGCTGGATTTGCTGCGCGGCACGGTGATTGGCCACCGCGACGGCTACGGCTTTCTGCGCGTGGAGGGCCGCAAAGATGACCTTTACCTCTCCGCGGAAGAGATGAAACGCGCCATTCACGGCGACGTGGTGCTGGCGCAGCCGCTGGGCGCCGACCGCAAAGGGCGGCGCGAAGGCCGTATCGTGCGCGTTCTGGAGCCGCGTACCGGGCAGATCGTCGGGCGCTATTTTGTCGATGCCGGCGTCGGTTTTGTCGTTCCGGACGACAGCCGCCTGAGCTTCGATATTCTGATCCCGCAAGAGAATATCAACGGCGCCCGGATGGGCTTTGTGGTGGTGGTGGAGCTCACTCAGCGCGCTACGCGCCGCACGAAAGCCATCGGCAAAATCGTTGAGGTGCTGGGCGATAACATGGGAACCGGTTTGGCGGTGGAGATCGCCCTGCGCACCCATGATATTCCGCATACCTGGCCGCCGAAGGTGGAAGAACAGGTCAAGGATCTGGCCGAAGAGGTGCCGGAAGAGGCCAAAAAAGGCCGCGTGGATTTACGCAAGCTGCCGCTGGTGACGATTGACGGCGAAGACGCCCGCGATTTTGACGATGCCGTATACTGCGAGAAAAAACGCGGCGGCGGCTGGCGTCTGTGGGTGGCGATTGCCGACGTCAGCTACTATGTGCGCCCGAATACGCCGTTGGACGTCGAGGCGCGCGCGCGCGGGACGTCGGTCTATTTTCCGTCGCAGGTGGTGCCGATGCTGCCGGAAGTGCTCTCTAACGGCCTCTGTTCGCTCAACCCGCAGGTCGATCGCCTGTGCATGGTGTGCGAGATGACCGTTTCGGCGCAGGGAAAGCTCTCTTCCTACAAATTCTACGAAGGGCTGATGAGCTCCCACGCTCGTCTGACCTATACCAAAGTGTGGAGCATTCTTCAGGGCGACGCCGAGCTGCGCGAGCGCTATAAGCCGCTGGTGGGCGGTCTGGAGGAGCTGCACAGCATGTATCGGATGCTGGATCAGGCGCGCGAAACGCGCGGCGGCATCGCCTTTGAAACGGAAGAAGCCAAATTCATTTTTAATGCCGAGCGTCGTATTGAGCGGGTTGAGTCGGTAGTGCGTAACGATGCGCATAAGCTGATTGAAGAGTGCATGATCCTGGCCAACATCTCCGCGGCGAAATTCGTGGAGAAAAATGAGGAGCCGGCGCTGTTCCGCGTTCACGATCGGCCAAGCGAAGATCATGTTCTGGCGCTGCGCAGCGTGCTGGGCGAACTGGGGCTGACGTTAAAAGGCGGCATGAAGCCGCAGCCGAAAGACTACGCCGCGCTGATGGAGGAGGTGGCCGATCGCCCGGACAGCGAAATGCTGCAAACCATGCTGCTGCGCTCGATGAAACAGGCGGTTTACGATCCGGAAAATCGCGGTCACTTCGGTTTGGCGTTATCCTCCTACGGCCACTTTACTTCGCCTATCCGCCGGTATCCCGATCTGGCTTTGCACCGCTCGATCAAATATCTGCTGAGCTCCCGCAACGCGCGCTGGACGCCGACCGGCGGCTGGCACAGCGATATGAACGAGATGCTGCAGCTGGGCGTGCACTGCTCGATGACGGAGCGACGCGCCGATGAGGCCACCCGCGATGTGGCCGACTGGCTGAAATGCGATTTCATGCAGGATCACGTCGGCGAAGTGTTTAGCGGGATCATCTCCAGCGTAACCGGCTTTGGTTTCTTTGTGCGTCTCAACGATCTGTTTATCGACGGACTGGTGCATGTCTCCTCGCTGGATAATGACTACTATCGCTACGATAATATCGGTCAGCGCCTGATCGGCGAGTCGCGCGGCCAGGTTTACCGCCTGGGCGATGAAGTGGAAATTCGCGTCGAGGCCGTTCATATGGACGAGCGCAATATCGATTTCGCGCTGGTGTCCAGTTCGCGCAGGCCGCGCGGCGAAGGTAAAACGGCCCGCGACCGGGCGAAAAAAGCGGATAACCGCGAGGTTAAACCGGTCCGCCGTCGCCGCAACGCCGCGAAGCCGGCCGCCAATTTCGAGCCGGACGCGGCGTTCCGCAAAGAGGACGAACGAAAAGACAAGGGCAAAACGAAGCCGAAAAAGAGCGCGGACAAAAGCAAAAAGAACGCCGCGAAAACGCGTAAGATCGCGGCGGCGACCAAGACCAAGCGCGCGAAGAAGAAGTCGGCCGAGTCATAGTAGAACGGCGTGAGACGTCGCCTTCTCTTCGGCCCCTGCGTCGTGCCCGCCGGGGCATGACGCAGAGCGGACGTCATCCGTTTATTTTTTAATGTAAAGAGCATCAATGAGCGAAATTATTTACGGTATCCATGCGGTTAAAGCGTTGCTGGACAGAGATCCCCAGCGTTTCCTGGAAGTATTTATCCTGAAAGGCCGCGACGATCGCCGCTTGCTTCCGCTGATCGCCGAGCTGGAGTCGGCCGGCATTGCGGTACAGGTGGCCAGTCGCCAGTGGCTGGACGGCAAGGTTGAAGGGGCCGTCCATCAGGGGATCGTCGCCAAAGTGAAAGAGGGGCGGCAGTATCAGGAGAACGATCTGCCCGCTCTACTGGACGGCCTGGAACAGCCTTTACTGCTGGTGTTGGACGGCGTGACCGATCCGCACAATCTGGGCGCCTGCCTGCGCAGCGCCGATGCGGCCGGGGTTCATGCGGTGATCGTGCCGCGCGATCGCTCCGCGCAGCTTAACGCCACGGCCAAAAAAGTCGCCTGCGGCGCGGCGGAAAATGTTCCCTTGATTCGCGTGACCAACCTGGCCCGCACCATGCGTTTGCTGCAGGAGCATCGCGTCTGGATCGTCGGAACGGCGGGGGAGGCCGACCACACTCTGTATCAAAGCAAACTGAACGGCCCGCTGGCGCTGGTGATGGGCGCGGAGGGCGAAGGGATGCGCCGCCTGACGCGCGAACACTGCGACGAATTAATCAGCATCCCGATGGCGGGCAGCGTCTCTTCGCTGAACGTATCCGTCGCCACCGGCATTTGTCTGTTTGAAGCGGTGCGCCAACGCGGTTGACGGCGGCATTCCACCCGCGCCGTCATAAACGCCGGCGCGCTATTCACCCTTAACGGCAAACATAAGGAAAGTTACGGCATGACGATTATCAGCGCATTATTGGCTTTCGCTTCTTACTTTTTTATCGGGTTTGTCATGGTGCTGGCATTCCTGTTTATCTATACCCGCGTTACGCCGCATGATGAATGGACGCTGATCAAAGCCAATAATGGCGCGGCGGCGGTCGGTTTCGCCGGCGCGCTGATCGGCTATGTCATCCCCTTGGCGAGCGCGGCGGTCAACTCGGTGAGTCTGTTGGATTACGTCACCTGGGGAATTGTGGCGCTGGTTATCCAACTGCTGATTTACGGCGTGGTGCGTATCTATCTGCCGGGCCTCAGCCGGCATATTCAGGATAACGAAATCGCTTCGGGGGTTTTCCTGTGCACCGCTTCGCTGGGCGGCGGGATTCTGAATGCGGCCTGTATGTCTTACTGAGCCTAATACGCCCGCCTATGCGAGCCGCGGGCAAAACGTTCCAGACGTTTTTGTCCCGCGGTTCCGGTTTTCCCCCGCCTAACGCTTCCTACCCTCGCCCCATCCGTGGGGCTCGCCCCGTTGGGGCCGCCGCAGGCGGCGTTCAAATCCGCTCCCGGCAGATTTGTCAGTTACCCGAATCACTGACTTGAGTAAGCGCCTGGGGTGAGCGAGGAAAGCCAACGCACATGCAACTTGAAGTATGACGAGTATAACGCCGGATAATTAATACCAGATATTAATTAATATTCATTTCAACTAATAACTTATTGGTAAAATTATTGGCTCAATAATTTCTATTATCCACAGAATGTTATTGTGAAAATTTATTGTAAATTATATTTTTTCGTATACCATATATTATATATAACTTAACTATGTCTATAATAATTCACAATTGTTACTTTTCCTATGTGTAAAATTAATGGATTGCGGATAACGTCCGGCGTTTCTGTTCGGTTTTCACTTTTATTAAAGTAATTATTTATTACCGTGATGAAAATTTCACTGCCAGGATGAATATATCTCGCTTGCTTATTCAAGCGATCGCGTAAGGAAATAGGGAGAGTATTATGTTATATGAAACGACAGGGGCCGGTTATCCGGTTATTTTTTTACCAGGACTGTTTGCCGGCGGCTGGATATGGGATTCTGTGATTAAAAGCGTCGTTAATCAGGGATATCGCGCCATTGTATTTAAAGATGCTATTCCAATGGCATTCGGCGGTGGTTATAAAAAAGCGAAGAATGCATTGAATGAGGTTGTCGCCGCATGCGATGACGCGCCCTATTTAGTGGGGAATTCTCTCGGGGCGTTAATTGCGATGCATTACGCATCGGAAAATATGGCGCAGATAAAAGAGCTGGTGATGAGCGGCGCCCCCGGTCAGATTGAAGCCGACGCCGGCGTGTCTCTGAACGATCTGCGCACCGGCGAAACGCGGTACGCCCGCGCCCTGATGAGCAATGTTTATTTCGATAAGAGCAAGGTTCCCCAACGTGGCGTGGACGAAATATCGCGCCTGTTCAGCGATCATGAAATACTTAAAAACATCGTGCGTTGGCTGTCATTCAGTAGAAAATATGATGTTCCGGCCACGCTGAATAAAATGAACGTTCCTACCCATTTTATCTGGGGAAAGGAAGATTTAATCACGCCTATTGAACCGTGGATAACATTGGCGCATCGGTTGGATCACGTTACCATGTCCATTATTGCCAATTGCGGACATAGCCCAATGCTGGAAGCCCCGCAAAAATTCGTTAATGAGTTTTTATCCCTGAGCGAAAGTAAAATCGCGGTGTGAAAGGGCGCTAACGGATTAGCAAGAAATCCGAACGGCACGCGTTCGATAATAGTTGGAAATCAATATCCGTATTCTGGAAATATATATGCCGTCTGATATTTATGAAGGGCGCATCGGTGTTTTCTGCCGGATATTGATTTGTATATCAATATTTAAGAAAAGCGTGATTGTGTAAAATAATTATTCGCACCGGCGTTGATAAGGAAATGCAAATAAAAACTATCATAAATGCGATTCGGCGCTAATATAGATATCGGTAATTGAATGTAGATATCGATAACTGAGCGCAGAGAGGAAATATGGTCGAAATGTTCGAGGAAGTCATAGGCAGCGGCATAGCCGCGCTTCATGCCGTACCCGCCGGAAAACGCGAACAGCCTTTGCCAACCCTTTTTTTCTTTCACGGCTATCTCTCATCAAAAGAGGTCTACTCCTATTTCGGCTATGCGCTGGCGGCGGCCGGCTTTCGGGTGATATTACCGGATGCCGCCATGCACGGCGCCCGTTATGACGGCGATGAGGGCCGGCGTCTGCGCCATTTTTGGGATATCCTGCAGTCGAATATTCACGAACTGCCCGACTATGCGGATGCCTATCGACGGCGCGGGCTGATTGCCGACCAGCGCATCGGCGTGTGCGGCGCCTCACTGGGCGGAATGAGCGCGCTGGGGTGCATGGCGCGCTATCCCTGGATTTCCTCCGTCGCCGCCTTTATGGGGTCGGGCTATTTCTCAACGCTGTCCCGCTCGCTCTATCCCCCGGCGCCCGCCGGCAGCGAAGGCGCCGATGTCGCGCTACGGCGGCTGTCCGACACGCTCGCCGAGTATGACGTCTCATCCCGTCTGGAGGCTCTGGCGGATCGTCCTTTACTGCTGTGGCACGGCGAGGCCGACGAAGTCGTGCCGGCGCAGGAGAGCGCGCGGCTGCATCAGGCGCTGAAAGAGAGCCGTCAGGATAGTCGGCTGACCTATCTGACCGAGGCCGGGGTGACCCACCGCATTACGCCGTTGGCGCTGCGGGCCGGCGTGGATTTTTTCCGGCGCTATTTATAGCTATCGGGAAGGGCGTTCTTGCAGCAATGCTTCCGCCGGCCGTCAGCCGGTTTTTTCCTGATTCCTCCTTGTATTCCTGCGCGCGGACCAATATAATTACGCGTCATTTTTTCAGCCGCTCACATAACACGTTCCTTGCTTCCATGGGCCGCGGCTGACCCTGACAGGAGGCTGAATAATCCGTAAGGAGCAATTCGATGCGTCATTACGAAATCGTTTTTATGGTTCATCCTGACCAAAGCGAACAGGTTCCGGGCATGATCGAACGCTACACTGGCGCCATCACGGCGGCGGAAGGCACGATTCACCGTCTGGAAGACTGGGGCCGCCGTCAGCTGGCTTACCCGATCAACAAACTGCACAAAGCACACTACGTTCTGCTGAACGTTGAAGCGCCGCAGGAAGTTATCGACGAGCTGGAAACAAACTTCCGCTTCAACGACGCCGTTATCCGCAGCATGATTATGCGCGTTAAACACGCGGTAACCGAAGCATCTCCGATGGTGAAAGCGAAAGACGAACGCCGCGAGCGTCGCGAAGATTTCGCCGAATCCAACGATGATGCGAATTCTGGGGATTCTGAAGAGTAATTGTTGTGGTGACGACCAATCGTCTGGTGTTGTCCGGCACGGTGTGCAAGACCCCCATGCGAAAAGTCAGTCCTTCGGGTATTCCTCACTGCCAGTTTGTGCTTGAGCACCGCTCGGCGCAGGAGGAAGCCGGATTTAACCGGCAAGCATGGTGTCGTATGCCCGTGATTGTCAGTGGACCCGCGTCACAAGCATTTACCCACAGTATAACGGTCGGCGCGCAACTCACCGTGCACGGGTTTATTAGCTGCCACCAAGGGCGCAATGGCCTGAGCAAAATTGTGTTGCATGCCGAGCAGATTGAATTGATAGATTCTGGAGACTAGCCAAATGGCACGTTATTTCCGTCGTCGCAAGTTCTGCCGTTTCACCGCGGAAGGCGTTATCGAGATCGACTATAAAGACATCGCTACGCTGAAAAACTACATCACTGAAAGCGGCAAGATCGTTCCTAGCCGTATCACCGGTACTCGTGCAAAATACCAGCGTCAGCTGGCTCGCGCTATCAAGCGTGCGCGTTACTTGTCTTTGTTGCCGTACACCGATCGTCATCAGTAATCGGCCACTGTCCATAAACGAGACTTTGAGAGGATAAGGTAATGCAAGTTATTCTGCTTGATAAAGTAGCAAACCTGGGCAGCCTGGGTGATCAGGTAAACGTTAAAGCGGGCTATGCTCGCAACTTCCTGGTTCCGCAGGGCAAAGCTGTTCCGGCAACCAAGAAAAACGTTGAGTTCTTCGAAGCGCGTCGCGCTGAACTGGAAGCCAAACTGGCTGACGTTCTGGCCGCCGCTGAAGCTCGCGCCGCCAAGATCACCGAACTGGCTACGGTCACCATCGCGTCTAAAGCAGGCGACGAAGGTAAACTGTTTGGTTCTATCGGCACCCGCGATATCGCCGACGCGGTAACCGCGGCCGGCGTTGAAATTGCGAAGAGCGAAGTTCGCCTGCCGAACGGCGTTCTGCGTACTCTGGGCGATCACGAAGTGAGCTTCCAGGTACACAGCGATGTGTTCGCTACGCTGAATGTAGTTGTCGTTGCTGAAGCGTAATTTACGCTGAAGGTAACGAGTAAAACGCCGGCCTTGCGCCGGCGTTTTACGTTTCCGCCTTTTTTCACGCTAAACTGCGGCTGCTAGGTCGCCGCCCATCGTTAACGAGAGCGGGTAAATCCGCCGTCCGCGTTGCGGGTGAAGCGGATCGCCTGATTGTCCGCGGTCGCTATTTCCAATTCCGTTACCGCGCCCTGCGCGCTCAAGCGTAATTTCACTTTCTGGCCGGCTCGCAGATTGCTGAGCGGTTTATCATCTCCTTCCACCTGCGCCATGGCGAAAACATCGCTGACCGGCAGATTGTTGTCGCGGAATAGTTGCGCCAGCGTCTGACCGGAACGGATTTCATAGTCGCGCCAGGGCGTAGCGGTATTCTGCGGCGCGGAGGGCGTCGGCTCGGTGGGCGCCTGACGCGCCAGGGAGCTGTTTTCGACGATTTCCGCCTGCATCGGCGCGGCGGCGTCAACGGCCGACGGCTTTGGCTGCGGCGTCGATACGGGCGGGGGGCTGTAGGGCCACAGTATGGCGACCAGAACGACCGCGGCGGCGACCAGCATCCAGCGGCGATGGAAGAGAGGAAGCGGCTCCATCCAACGGTAGCCGTCGGGCGCATGCCAGACTTTTTGTAACGCGGCTTTAATCCGCAGACCGGATGATGGTTGCAATGGGTTATTCTCCTCCCCAGCGTTGAATTTTCAGTATATACCCTTCATCTTGCAAGTTGCAGGTCTGTTGGCTTCCCGCATGCTTAAATCCGTCGGATATTGATGCGCCGGCCGAAACGGCGCCGGCTATCCGTTAATAAAAGCGCCGTAGGCGCACGCAGGATTTTACCCTAATCTCCGGCGCTGTTATGCTGCGCTTTCGGTTTTTTACAGTTTAAAAGGAACATCCATGACAACCCCTTCTTTTGATAGCGTTGAAGCGCAGGCAAGTTACGGCATCGGCTTACAGGTAGGTCAACAACTACAGGAATCTGGTCTTGAAGGGTTGATCCCCGAGGCGCTGGTCGCCGGCCTGCGCGATGCGCTGGAAGGCAATGCGCCAGTGGTTCCCGTGGATGTGGTTCACCGGGCCTTACGCGAAGTGCATGAGCGCGCGAGCGTCGTTCGCCGCGAGCGTCAGCAGGCGATGGCCGTCGAAGGAGAACGCTTCCTGGCTGAAAACGCGCAGAAAGAGGGCGTGAGCAGCACGGAGTCCGGCCTGCAGTTCCGCGTGCTGACGCAGGGCGAGGGCGATATTCCGTCGCGCCAGGATCGCGTACGGGTGCATTACACCGGTCGTCTGATCGACGGCAGCGTATTTGATAGCTCGGTTGAGCGCGGCCAGCCCGCCGAGTTTCCGGTAAGCGGCGTGATCCCCGGCTGGATTGAGGCGCTGACGCTGATGCCGGTCGGTTCCAAGTGGGAGCTGTACATTCCCCAGAATCTGGCCTACGGCGAACGCGGCGCGGGCGCGTCCATTCCGCCGTTCAGCGCGTTGATTTTTGAAGTGGAGCTGTTGGAAATTTTGTAAGTTCAGTAGGGTAAAAGCTAAGGCGCTCATCGGGTGCCTTTTTTGTCAGCAGGGAAAGAGCAGGATCACGATCGGTGCGTTGTATTACGCTGCGCGAGCGACTGGGTAACGGATTGTAGCAATTTCGGCATGTCCATTTTGGGCAAAACCACTTCAACCAGCGACAGACGGGGTTCGCTGTTTATTTCATCCAGCGTCTGAGCCAGTTGCGATAGTGATGTTGTTCGCCGGCAAAAAACGTTATCGCCGTCGGCGCCCAGCGCGGCAGGTAGCTGCGTCCAGTTCCAGGCCGCGATGTCATTGTAGCGCTGCTCCGGGCCATGTATCGCCCGTTCGACGGTATACCCTTGGTTATTGATTACGAAGATCACGATCTTAAGATCGTCCCGGATGATGGAGCCAAGTTCTTGCGCGGTGAGCTGAAGCGCGCCGTCGCCGATCAGCAGAACGACTCGACGTTCCGGAGCCGCTATTTGCGCGCCGAAAGCAGCGGGTAACGCATAGCCGATAGATCCCCATAATGGCTGAACAATGAACTGGCAATGTTGCGGCAGAGTGAGCGCCGCGGCGCCGAAGCAGGACGTTCCTTGCTCCGTAACGAGGATATCGCCAGGCTTAAGGAAGCGCTGAATTTGCCGCCAAAATCCGCGTTGATCCAGTTTATTATCTTTTTCATCCGAATATGGAAGGGCGGGGGACGTAATCGCCGCGTGCCGCCAGCGGGATGAGAACGCGGATGTTATCTTCTCTAATACTTCGATCGCGGTCAGCATCGGAATATTGGGAAATGTCTTATGCCCGACACGGGTTGTATCAGGCTGAATATCAATACTTTTTTCCGTTGGGATCTGATGGCTAAATCCGGCGGTGATGGTATCGATAAAACGCACGCCGACACAAATGACCACATCTACATCTTCAATCAGCGCTCTTATTTTTTCATCACTGGCGTGGCCAGCGTAAGTGCCGGTGAAGCTGGGATGTTGTTCGTTCAGGGTGCTTTTGCCCATCAGTAAGGTTGCGTGCGGGAGAGAGATATGATCCAGCCAGCGTTGCAAAGATTTTGCGGCGCCAAAGCGTTGCGCAAGAAAATCTGCCAGCAATGATACTGAATTTGCCGTAGCGAGTATTTCTGTCGCGGCATCAACGAACTCTTGTAGCGACGCGTCAGAGCATACGAGTTCCGGTATCGGCAGCGGACAAGGGCGGTTTTCGGTTGGCGCCGACGCCACATCCAGCGGCAGAAATAGATAAACCGGCCGACGGCGGCGCAGCGCTTCTCCAACCACGCGATCGATTTCCACGGTTGCGTTTGCGGTAGTCAGCCTGGCGGCGATCGCGGTGACTTCCGCCGCCATACGGAAAAAATGATCGAATTCGCCATCTCCCAATGTGTGATGAAGCAGCTCTCTTTTATGCTGTGATAAAAAAGCGGGGGCGACGGCAATGTGAATCACCGGTACGTATTCAGCGTAACTTCCGGCAATGCCGTTAATCGCACTGAGCTCACCGACGCCAAAGGTGGTCAACAGGGCTGCGGCGGGTTTGCAGCGCGCGTATCCGTCGGCGGCATATGCCGCATTCAATTCGTTGGCGCAACCAACCCAGGTGATATGAGCATGGTTAAGAACGTGGTCAAGAAATTGCAGATTGTAGTCACCCGGTACGCCAAAAAGATGTGTGATCCCGGTTTGTGCAAGACGATCCAATAAATAGTCGCCTATCGTATAGCCGCTAAGCATTGTTTTCTCCATGAGTAATCATCTCATGTGTAAGTATTGGCGATAAGTTAAAAAATTCTAATATTTAGTGCGCATAAAAGCGGCGGTTAAGCGCATGTTTGCTGATAAATAACCTGGAAAGCCGCAGATATGATGATTTTTTTTAATAAATGGGGGCGGTTTTGTCTGAAGTGCGCGGTGTTTATGGTTGCGTGGCATTGAATAATGGCGCTCAGCGAGCGCCATGCCGGCGTGCTAATTAGCCCTGCTCAAGCAGCAGCGGCGGGTAGTGATGAACCTGACGCATACTCACCAGATCTTTACGCCGTACCGGGTTGGTCGGCGCCGGGCTGCCGGCTAACGAGGCGGTATCGATGGTCAGCGTCGCGATGCCTTCATCCTGCCAGAGCACCTGTTCATGCCGGGGAAAAGTGAAGGTTTCCGGCCCGAATATCCCGCTGTATCCGCCGCGCCGATGGCGCTCATCCACGCTGTTGGCGAAGGCCAGGTAGAGATTGTTTTCGCCGGCGCGGGTGCGCAGTAAGTGCCAGTGAAGAGGATCGGCGCCCGCCGGAATCGGGTAATTCTGGGGTACCTGGCTGCCGGCGTGGCCGCTGACGAAACCGCCGTCGAGCGCGGCGGAGCACGCCACGATGTCGCAGCCCATCAGCGTAAGAATACGCGCCGACTCGGGAAACAGGGCGTCATTGCCCAGCAGCAGACCGATACGGCCCACCGGCGTATCGAAGGCCCGCCACTGCTCGCCGGCGCTCGCCCATGATCGATAGGCCTGGGGCAGATGCATCTGGCGATAGCAACCGATCATGCCTTCCGGCCCCAGCAGCACCTGGGTGTTGTAGTAACTCTCTCCCTGTTTTTCCGCCATGCCGAACGCCAGATAAACCCGCAACCTCATGGCGAGCCGCGTCAATGAGCGCAGCGCGGGCGCGTCCAGCGTCTGGGCGCTGGTTTCGGGCGCGTCGCGGCCCGTCAGCGCCAGCTCAGGGAACACCACCAGTTCGCTATGCCGCTGGCAGACCGCCTCCCGCGTTAGCGTCTCGATGCGGCTCAGGTTGTCTTCAAGCCGATCGCCCGGAGAGAACTGGCAGACGCTGATACGGCTCTGTTTGCCCGCCGGCAAGGGATGGCGGCCGTACAGGCCGAAGAAATCCGCGGGGTTCCACAAAAAGCTGTCGCTGAGCAACGCATGGTAAGCCTGCGGGCGCCGCTGGGCGAACACCGGTTCGCCCAATACCCGGCGCCGGCGGCTGAGCCGGACGTCAATCTCGCCGTAGGCGATGCCGTCTCCGCTATCCACGACGTCAATCAGCGCACCGTCCGGAGCGATGATCGTACTGCCGCCGCTGAACTGCACGCCGCGCTCCAGTCCCCAGCGGTTGCTCTCCAGCAGATAGCAGCCGTTTTCCATCGCTCGGCTGATCCAGTAGGGCGCGGGCGTGCGTTCCGCCAGCCAGTTGCTGATATGGCAGATGATATCCGCGCCCGCCAGCGCCAGCAGCCGGGCGGTTTCGGGGAAATGGATATCCATGCAGATCAGCATGCCGATCTTGCCAAGCGGCGTATCAAATACCTGATGCCCGACGTCTCCCGCCGCCGCCCATTTGGGTTCGGAAATGTATGAGTGGCTTTTGCGGTGACGGCCGATCACGCCCTGCGGGCCGATCAGCAGCGCGCTGTTGTAATAGAGTTGCGTGGCGGAGTCGACTTCCGGCATGCCCAGCACGATATAACACTGATGGCGCCGCGCCAGTTCGGCAAAGCGCGCGGCGGTTGCGCCAGGCACGGTTTCCACCTGGGAGGCGATCTCCTGTCGGTCGTACCAGCAGTAGCCGGTCGTCGCCATCTCCGGCGTGGTGATGAGCTTAGCGCCCCGGCGGGCCGCCTGTTCCACCAGATCCAGCAGACGGGCGATATTGGCGTCTTTGGCGAACATCGTCGGTTCAAACTGAACGGCGGCTGCGAGAAACGGAGCTGTTGACATGATGAATCCTCACTGACGGTTAATAGCGCCGCGCGCCGACAACGCCGGCGCCGCAGCATGAAAAAGAGTCTCCCGAGGCGTTAACGCCGATCGGTTAAGCCGCGGGATACAGGGGCGACCACTGGGGTGAGGCGTTCCTACGGGGGCCTCTCCGCGTTTTCCCTAAAAACGGGCTTAGGCGACCGGCACTTCCCCTGGGGGCTCGGCTGTTTTGTTGCGCGACGTGAAAAAATTTATCCCGAAAGTTTTTTGACCGGCGCGGTTAGGGAAAACACATCATTGGCCTGAATCAGTACGCTGGACATCTCTTCCACCGTGATGCGCTTATCCATCGCCTGATGGCGCAGGATTTCGTAGGCCCGCTCCTCGCTGATGCCGTGCATGCGCATCAGGATGGCTTTGGCTTCGCTGACCTGGCGGATCCCCAGCATTTTTTTCTCCAGCCGCTCGATACGTTCCGCCATGCGCTGGCGCTGCTGGCGGTGGTGCAGCGCGACGACCATCGAAGAGAGCAGGCCGGAGGCGCGGATCGGGGTGGTGATCGTGGCGCCGGCGCCCATGCTCAACGCCTGATCGATAAAGGTCGGGTTTTCATAGGCGATGATCGAGATCAGCGCATGCCGGGCGTGATCCAGCCAGGGAACATCCGGCTCCGGCCGATCCGACTGCGGCGCAAAGAAAATCAGATCGGTGTCCGCGGGAAGCCGTTCCGGGATCGGCCAGAACGCCTTGACTTTGAACCCCATACGCCGCAGGTGGCGGGTCAGCGTTTCGCCATCTTCATCGTCGGGATGCAGCACCACGCAGCGAATCCCCCGGCTGAGGAGCAGCGCGGTGGTGCTGTTTTGGGAGTCGTTACGGCGCATTGGGATACTCCACTTTCGTCAGTTTGGTGACCCAGTCCCCCTGAACCTGGTTGGTCATATAGGGGTCGGGCGCCACGATGCGGCGGGACTCGCGCACAACGGTGAATTGCCCGGCGCCGTTGGCCTTGCCGATGCGCGGATAAAGCCCGGTATGCTGGTTTAGCGGATCGATCCTGATACGCCCCTGCGGCGCATTGAACTCGCTGCCTCGCAGCGCGGATGACAGCAACGGAACGGCGTCGGTGCCGCATTCCCGCAGCGCGTTGGCGAACAGATGCACCTGGCTGTAAGTCGCTTCCCAGTTCATATCGGTGGTCAGGTCCGAGCCGAACATCTGCTGAAATTTATCCAGCGCGGCCAGATTCGCCTGGGTGCGCAGGCTCTGAAAATAGGGCGAGGAGGTAAAATGCCCGACCGCCAGTTCGGCGCCCATCTGCGCGATTTCGGTTTCCGAGGTATTCAGGCTGCCGATCGGCATCCGTTCGGGATCAAGCCCCACCTCATGGTAAGCGCGATAGAGATAGGGAACGGTCTGGCCGATGACCGTGCTGAAGATAAAATCCGGCTGTTTCTTGCGGATCTCTTCCAGCACCGGCAAAAAGGCTTCGTAGGGCGCGTTGAGATCGAGATAGCGTTCGCCGATCACCGCGCCGTCGTCCCGCTGCAGCAACAGCTCCTGCATATTGCGGTTGCATTCGTAAGGAAAGACGTAGCGGGAGCCGATCATATAGACCCGCGCGCCGAAATGGCTGGTGAGATAATCTTCCAACTGGACGCAGTTCTGGTTGGGCGCCGCACCGCCGTAAAAGATGTTTTCAGAGAATTCGAACCCTTCATAAAGTTGAGAGTAGAACAGCAGCCGCTGGTATTTTTCCACGATGGGCGACATGGCTTTGCGGCTGCTGGAGGTATAGCCGCCGAAGATCGCATTCACATGATGTTCGACGATCAACTGTTCCGCCAGCGTCCGAAAACGCGCATTGTCGGAGCGCGGATCGAGATGAACGGCCTGCAGCGGACGGCCGTTAACGCCGCCCTCTTGGTTGATCTCGGCGATCGCCAGGATCGCGCCGCGCAGTTGGGATTGCTCCTGCGCGGCGGTAACGCCGCTGGACGAGTAGAGTAAACCGATATTGATTGGTGTGGCCGACCCCATATTGACTCGCTTAATGTTGGTGACAGAATTTACCCCGGCGTCCCTGCGCCGGGATCGCCGGCGTCATTAATGCGCCAGCAGCGTTTTGTTGAGCATGGCGCCGACGGTGTATTTCGGGTCTACCATATTGCCTAGCCGGACTTTTCCGCACTGGCTCAGCAGCATATAGGCGTCCCACTGTTCGAAACCAAAATCCTCCACCAGCCAGTAGATCAGATCCCGGTAGGCAATGCGCGTGGCGTCCTCCAACGGTCGGGCGCTGCCGATACTCATGATGGCGCTGTCGTTTTCCATACGCGGCCAGTTGATTTGCCAGTTTTTGATCAGATCCACCTTGATGGTGGTGACCGACGGATATTCCACCGCCGTTCCGCAGATTTCGCCGTCGCCCTGGCAGGCGTGGGCATCGCCGATAAACAGCCGTCCGCCCGGCGAGCGTACCGGCAGATAGGTGATGCTGCCGGGGCCGATATCGGGCACGTCCATGTTGCCGCCGTGATTATCCGGCGTCAGCGAGTTGATGGAGTCGATCTCCGGCGATACGCTCAGGGTGCCGATGTGCGGTTTGTAAGGCAGCGTGTGGCGCCGGCTCCAGTAGACCTTTTCGCCGTCCAGCTTGATTCGGCGCACTTTTTCCGGCAGGGGATCGTTGAGCATCGCCGTCAGATCGGTGCCGGTCAATCCGCCAAAGTGCGGGATCATGGCGCAAATGCCATGCGGATCGTCGCCTCTGGGCAGCATGGATTCGATATATACCGCCAATACGTCGCCTTTTTCCGCGCCGTTGACCATAATCGGACCATTCTGCGGATTGAGGAACGGCATTTTCAGCAATTGGCTGGGAATGTCCTGTTCGGACTGAATGGCGCCTTCAAAGGCGTCGCGGGTTTCGACGATCACCCGGTCGCCCGGATCTATCGTCAATACGGGGGTGGAATAGGGACCGATGGTATAGTGAAACTCTTTCTGCAGCTCTTCGGTCAGATGATGCGTAATCGGCTGACGCCGCGCTCCCACTCCGCGCTTGGTCATGATGGACTCTTCCAGCCACGTTTTCATTGCGTACTCCTCCGAGAAAAATGCTATCGGCCGTCGCTGCGGCACGGGTCAAGGTCACAGCGCCAGATGGCGGCGCATCAACAGATCGTCAGAAAGCTGCCGCTGGTCCAGGGTGTCGACCACTCGCCCTTTATCCATGACGCAGCAGCGTTGGGCGGCCCGCTGGATCATAGCGATATCCTGTTCGACCAGAATAACGGCGACTCGCAGCTCGCGGGCGATGCGCGCCAGCGTGTCGGCGATGACGTTGACGATGGAAGGCTGTACGCCTTCCGACGGTTCATCCAACAGTAAAACTTTCGGTGAGCCGACCAGCGCTCTGGCGATGGCCAGTTGCTGTTGCTCGCCGCCGCTCATGGTGCCCGCTTTTTGCTTCAGCCGTTGGCGCAGGATCGGGAAGTAATCCAACACTCGCTCCAGCAGTTCGCCGGCGAACTCCCGATGTTCGCGCACAAACTGCATGCCGACCTGCAGGTTTTCCGCCACGGTCAGGCCGGAGAACACTTCGCGCCCTTGCGGCACATAGCCGATGCCTAACCGGGCGCGGCGCTGCGGCGTGGCGTGAGTGATCTCCGTCTCTCCCAGCAGGATATGGCCCTGGCTGACGGGAACGATCCCAATCAGTGAACGCATCAGCGTGGTTTTCCCCACGCCATTACGGCCGATCAGCCCCAGCACTTCCGCCGTATGCAGTTGGAATGTGGCGCCGTTGAGCACCTGGCCGCCGCCATAGCCGCCGGTAACGCCATTGACCTGCATAAGTACGTCATCATTCATCCGGCTTTCCCCAAATAGATATCCGCTACATCATCCCGGGCCAGCACCGCCTCGGCCTCGCCGTCGGCGAATACCTGCCCCCCGTGTAATACCGTCACGCGCGAGGCGATCTGACGGACGAAGGTCATATCGTGCTCTACCACCATCAGCGTCAGGCCGTCGCGGCGCATCTGTTTTATCAATTCGCCGGTCAGATAGGTCTCCTCCACCGATAGCCCGGCCACCGGCTCGTCGAGCATCAGCAGCTCCGGTTGCAGCGAAACCGCCATGGCGATTTCCAGCCACTGTTTTTTCCCGTGCGACAGATTGCCGGCCAGCTGGCGATATTCTCCGCTCAGGTTGAAACGGTGCAGCAGCTCATCGATACTCGCCGGCCGGTGACGGACTTCCGGCCGCAGATGGCGCAGGGAGAGTTGCAAATGCTGTTCGACGCTCAGATCGGGAAAAATGCCGGGGATCTGAAATTTGATGCTCATCCCCATGCGAATGCGTTGAAACGGCGACAGTGAATTGAGACGCTGGCCGAAAAAGCGGATCTCGCCGCTGCTTGGGGAATGTTCGCCGGTCAGCAGTTTGAAAAAGGTGCTTTTGCCCGCGCCGTTGGGGCCGATGACGCAGCGGACTTCTCCGCGGCGGATGCGCATATCGACTCGATCGATGACCTGCGCGCCGCCGAAGCGTTTGCCCAGCCCGCGCGTTTCCAGAATGATCTCCTGCGTCATCGGGAGTCCTCCGCGTTGCGGCCGGACGGCAGCATCCGGCGCGCTGCCGCGCCCAGCCAGGGCAGAATGCCGTTAGGGGCGGCGATCACGACAAACAGCAGGATGGCGCCGAGCAGGATCATGGCGTACTCGCTGCCGTAAACTGCCAGCCATTGGGACAGCCAGACCAGCAGGGCGGTCATGACGATGGTGCCGAAGATATTTTTGCGTCCGGCGGTGGCGACCCAGATAACCGGCATCGCGGCGGCGGTAAGCCCCATGGATGACGGGGTGATATAGGATCCCCACAGGGTATAGAGCACGCCGGACAGCCCGGACAGCACGCCGCCCAGCGTGAAAATCAGCAGCTGATAGCGGCGGATATCGATACCCAGCATTTCCGCCCGCCGCGGATTTTCACGAATGGAGGCCAGCGTCAGGCCGAAGCCGGAGCGTAATAAACGCCGGACGCCCCAGTAGGACAGCGCCAGCAGTACGATAATCAGGTAATAAAAGGCGTTGCCTCCCAGCGCCAGCAATTCGCCATCCAGACCGGGCAGTGAAAGCGGCGGCATGCCGGACATCCCGTTGAATCCGTTTAGCCGGGCGTCGCCGATAGTCCACTGCGGCCCGGCTGTCTGCGACATAAAGGTTTCCAGCACCAGGGTAAAAGAGAGGGTGACGATGCCGATAAAAATGCCGGTGACGCCGCCGTAAAACATCATGTAGCCGAGCGCCGCGGCGACGGCCCCCGCGATCAGCAGCGCCAGCAAAAATCCCGACCAGGTGGACAGCACGCCGGCGCCGAAATTCAGCGTAAACACGCCATAGGCATAACCCGCCAGGCCGAAAAAGGCCGTCTGGCCGAAGGAGAGGATCCCGCCGTGGCCCCACATGGCGGCCAGCCCGATGGCGCAGAAGGTCCACAGCAGGAAGTAGGCGAAATCGCCGATCGTCGCGCTATCGACGCCCAGCGGCAGCAACAGGGCGCATAGCAGGATCGCTCCCGCGGACCAGGGCGCGATCCGGCGTTTCCCGGCGCGGGCCGGCGATAAGTTGATGGATGAGAGGGTCACTGTCGGCTCCTAGCGGTTACGGGTAAACAGGCTGCCGACCCCGTTCGGCAGCAGACGGATGACCAGCATGGCGGTAACCAGCAGGCCGATTTGCCCGGCCAGTTGGCCGTACCAGGCGTTGAGTCCGGTTTGGATTGCTCCCAGGGTCATGGCGGCGGGAATTGTGCCGACCAGCACATTGGCGCCGCCAACCACCACGGAAACAAAAGCCTGCACGATAAAACTGCTGCCCATGGTGGGCACGGCGGTGAGCGTCGGGGCGTAGAGCGCGCCTGCCAGTCCGGCGAGCCCGGCGCCCAGCGCGAAGGTCTGGGTATAGAGACGGTCGGTTTCCAGACCCAGACAGGCGGCCATACGGGCATTCTGGATGGTGGCGCGGGCGCAAACGCCGTAATTGGTGTGAAAGAACAGCCAGTACAGCAGCAGCAGGATGGCGATGGCGAACAGCGGCAATAGCGCCCGGTAGGTGGCGAAAGAGTAGCCGCCCAGGGTGAAGGAGCCGAAAGGCGTGGATAACCCCTCCAGCGACGGTCCGGCCAACAGCAGCATACTTTGCTGCACGATCAGGCTGATCGCCCAGGTCGCCACCACCGAATCATACAGGCGATGGTAAAGGCGGCGCACCACCAGCCGCTCGATCACGCCGCCGGCGAACGCGGCGGCCAGTGAACCGGCCAGCATCGCCAATGGCAGCGGCAGGCCGGACTTGTTCAGTGAGATGGTGACGTAGGCGCCGCACATGATGAATTCGCCATGGGCCAGATTGATTACCCCCATCATGCCGAAGATCACCGCCAGACCCAGCGCGGCCAGCACCAGATAGGCAAAGTTGTCTCCGAACTGATAAATCACTGAATAAAGAAAGGAGAGCATCTACTTATCATCCTTAGTGTCCCGCGCGACACCCGTCAGAAGGGATAATGTCAGGGAAACGCCCGTGTGGCCGGCGCTTCCCCGGCCGTAAACCGCCAGGTTATGCCTTGGGCGGGTTAGAGGGCGTGTACTGGCTGGTGTCCGGCTTCGCCGGCAGATTACAGCCCGCCTCGCCTAACCAGTAAGGTTTGATGTCCGGCCAGACTTTGGGGATTTCGACGGAGTGATCTTCTTTCACATGGGCCAGATAAATGGTGTGGCTCAGGTGGTGGCTTTTGGGGTCGATACAGACTTTGCCGGACGGACCGTCGGTACAGATATCGCCGCTTTCCAGCGCCTTGCGCACCGCGACCTTATCGGTGCCGTTGGCGCGCTCGACCGCCAGTTTGTACAGGTAAACGGCGTCGTAGGCGTTGGCCGCTTCCTGATTGATATAGGGTTCATTCGGGAATTTGGCGCGGAAACGTTGCTTAAAGTCATTACTGGCCGGCGTATCCACCTCTTCCATGTAATTCGCGGTAATGTACATATCTTTCAACGCGGGAGCTTTAAAGCGTTTATGCTCGTAAGCCTGAGCCACGTTGACGGAACTGGCCATCGGCAGGTTGAGTTTCGCCGCCGCCTGTTGCTCGTAATAGGACGACTGGTTGGCGCCGACCAGTAGGGTCATGACAAAATCAGGTTTGGCGCGCTGAATATTCTGAATGGTTTGCCCGAACTGGGAGACGCTGAGGGGAATGAACTCCTCGCCGACCATGGCGCCGCCGTTTTCTTCGACGATTTTACGCACCCATTCCGCTGAAATCTGGCCGAAGTTATAGTCGGCGGCAATGGTGTAAACCTTTTTGCCGTATTTCTCCATCATCCAGGGAATCAGCGTGGAGAACTGCTGTTCAGGCACCGCGCCGGTCACGAAAACATGGGTGTCGCATACTCCGCCTTCATACTGATTGTTGTACCAGTAGAGCTGTTTTTCCCGATCCATGATCGGACGAATGGCCTCGCGCGAGGCGCTGGAGAACGCGCCGAAAATCACGTCTACCTTATCGGTTCTGATTAACCGGCGGGCCATCTGTTGAAAACGGGTATTGTCGGATTGCGTATCATATTTTACCAACTCGACCGGACGCCCAAGAATACCGCCTTTCGCATTGATTTCTTCAATCGCTAATTCGGTGGCATGGATCTTGGGAATAACGGGCAGAGCGAAATTACCGGAAGCATCTTCCAATAATCCGATTTTTATTGGTTTATCCGCGGCGGACGCCATACCTGAAAAGCTTACGGCGCATGCGCAGGCGATGGCAAGTGTCAGAGCGGCGTAATTACCTGTTGTTCTGGACATAAATACCTCTGGCGTTGGTCTGGAAAGAAGCCAAAAAAAAGAGCCCTGCATAGTCCGAAGACCTTGCATGGGCTCTATTGCCTTCACCACAAACCGACGTCATTGGCGGTCTTGCGGAGAGTTAACGTCAATATAAAAAGTAAAATGAAGCGCTGTCAATGACTAATTTCTTAATATAAATCATATAGTAAAAACATATTGCCGCGCACCGTTATTGACCGCTCCCGCACAATTTTCGTGCACTGGGATATAGAGTGTGCGATATATTGCTAACGTCTGGTTATTTATAAATTATTACCGTTTCTTCGCTTTCTCCGGCGCGCTTAATAATAAAAAGAGACGGTGATTGTTAATGAAATGCCCTGGATAAGGGATAAGAAAATTTTTAATTCAGCATAAAATAACCGCGTTATTGGAAGGCGAAGTGCGCGCTATATGGAGCAAAATGATAAATAAACATCGTGGCCAACGACATTCGCAATGCCCGCCGTCCTTCTGTTAAGAAATGTAAATCCATGAAAATGGGTATTTATCTTATAGTGGCGCGGAATAAACCCCCGTATATCTTCGCTATCCGCAATAGCGGCAAGGGAGGAGTCATCCTATGTTTAGGCCACTGTTAGTGAGTTCTCTGTTAGTCGGGATGCTGGCGATGGCGCCCGCGGCGGAAGCCGATGGCATCAGCATCGATCTGATGCCCGGCGTTACCTTGAATATCGGCGATCGCGACCGGCGCGGTTACTATTGGGACGGTTATGATTGGCGCAGCGAACGCTGGTGGCGGGAGTATCGGGGGCATCACCGCGGCGCGCGCAACCGGCATGGCTACTATTGGGACGGCTGGCGCTGGCGTGATGTCGGCTGGTGGCGCGAATATAACCGCGGCCCGCGCCATTTCGATCGCGGTCCGCGCGACTTTGATGACCGTCATGCGCGCGGGGATTTTCGCCGCGGACCGGGATGGGACGACAGACGCGGGCCGGGACCAGGACCAGGCTGGGACGACAGACGCGGACCGCGCCGTGACCGCGATTAGCGGGCGGAGAGCGCCCAAGGGCGGCCGGCGACGGCCGCTGTTATGTCCGCCGGCTATTTACCCTGTCGCAGATCGAGACGGTAAACCGCGAACCCCTCAGCGTCAGTCCCGACGGATACCATCGGATATTGGGCTTTTTCTTTGATAAACGCGGCCGCTTTTTCTGATGGCGAGGTGGCGAAACGAATATCCAGCGGCGTATCGCTCGCGATGGGCGCCAGCCGCCAGTTATTATCCGCCTGCGGTCGCACTTCTCCGGCTTTTTGCGTTTGCGCGCTGATATAGGCGGCCAGCACGGCGCGGTTTTCATCCGGCGCGGCAAAGGCGATATGTTTTTCCCCGGTGCCGGCAAACTTTTCGCCATAGGCGCGATAGTTATTGGTCGCAATGAGGAAGGTCGCGTCGGGGTCGATAGCCTTGCCCTTGAAGGTCAGATTCTTGATGCGGCGCGCGTCGCCGTTGATTAAGGCGCATTCGCCGTCATAGCGCGCGGGCTGAGTGACGTCGATCTGGTAGTTTACGCCGTCGATAACATCAAAGTTATAGGTGCGAAAGCCGTCCCAATTGAGCAATTCCTGGGGCTTACTGTCGTGGATATCAATTTGCCTGAACTGGCCCGCTGAACACTCCAGCCACTCCCGCACCTCCGCGCCGTTCGCTTTAACCACCACCAGCGTGTTGGGGTAGAGGTAAAGATCCGCCGCGTTACGGAAGGTTAGCCGCCCCTTTTCCACCTCGACATAGCTGGCCGGATCGTTTTTGCGCCCGCCGGCTTTAAAGGGCGCGGCGGCGGACAGTACCGGCAGGCCGGCGAGATCGGGATCGCCCTGGATAAAGCGTTCAACATAAGCGCGCTGGGCGTTGTTGACGATCTGCACGGTCGGATCGTCCTGAATCAGCGCCAGATAGCTGTACATATTATCGGCGGATTCGCCGATGGGTTTGCTGACGAAATCACGGGTGTTGCGGTGCGCTTCGGACAGCACGCCGACTAGGTCCGGGTCTTCCGGCGCCAGCGATTTTTTCTGCGCTTTATCGTAGATCGGCCAGGCTTGCGCCGTGGCCTTCTCGACGCGCCACGCGCCGCCGTCGTTATTCAGCGTGAAATCGACGACGCCGAGATGGTCGCCCCACTGGCCCGGCATCACGGCCGGAATGCCGTTGAGCGTGCCTTGAGCGATATCGGCGCCCTGGATCGCGATGAAATCACGGCTGGGGAAGACGGCATGGGCGTGGCCGAACAGGATGGCGTCAATGCCCGGAATCTGGCTGAGGTAGTAGACGGAGTTTTCCGCCATGGCTTTATAAGGTTCGGCGGAGAGGCCGGAGTGGGGAATCGCGATCACCAGGTCGGCTCCCTGCCTGCGGATTTCCGGCACCCACTTTTTGGCGCTCGCGGTAATGTCTTCAACCGTGACTTTGCCCGCCAGATTGGCTTTATCCCACACCAGAATCTGCGGCGGAACAAAACCGACATAGCCGATGCGCAGCGTATGGGGCTTGCCTTCGCGGTCGACGACCGTCTTATCTTCTATCAGGTAGGGGGTAAACAGCGGCTTACCGGTTTTGGCATCCAGTACGTTGGCGTTCACATAGGGGAATTTGGCGCCGGCCAGCGCCTTGCGCAGATAATCCAGGCCGTAGTTAAACTCATGGTTGCCGATGTTGCCGACGGAGTAGTCAAGCGTATTGAGAGCCTGATAGACGGGGTGAACCTCGCCCTCCTGCAACCCCTTGGCCGCCATGTAATCTCCCAATGGGCTGCCCTGGATGATGTCGCCGTTATCGACCAGCACGCTGTTCGCTGCCTGCGCGCGGGCCGCGTGAATCAGGCTGGCGGTGCGAACCAGCCCGAATTTATTGGTCGGCGTGTCCTTGTAATAATCAAAATCCATCATGTTGCTATGCAAATCGGTGGTTTCCAGCACCCGTAGATCAACGGTTGCGGCGTGAACGCTTGCGGCGACGAGCGCAGCAAGCAGGCTTAATGCCAGCGAATGCTTCATTAATGTGAACTCCTTTACGGCGGTTATCGGGGTTATATCTCATATAATGATGAATCTATGGTTAAGCATCACCGTGAAATGTGAGACTGTTCATAAAATGGCGGCGGCAATCGTTGTGCGTTTCACTGTTGTATAATGATAGACAGCCGCAGCGTAACGACGATGGCGCGTTTCACGGCATAACCGGTAACGATGAGGTAGACAATGCTAGAACATATTTGCCAGCTGGCCCGCGATGCGGGGGATGCCATCATGGCGGTTTATGAGGGGCGTCAGCCGCTCGAAGTGGCCCATAAGCAGGACGATTCACCGGTGACGGCCGCCGATCTGGCCGCTCATCGGGTGATAAAAAACGGGTTGGCGGCGGCATTCCCGGAGATTCCGTTGCTGTCTGAAGAAGATCCTCCGCAGTGGTCGGAACGCCGGCGCTGGCAACGCTATTGGCTGGTCGATCCGCTGGACGGCACCAAAGAGTTTCTTAGCCGGAACGGCGAGTTTACGGTGAATATCGCGTTGATCGACAACGGTCAGGCGGTGCTGGGCGTGGTCTATGTGCCGGTTACGGGCGTGATGTATTCCGCCGCGGAGGGCAAAGCCTGGAAAGAGGATGAAGATGGGCGGCGGCAAATCACCGTTCGGGATGCGCGTCCCCCGCTGGTCGTGGTGAGCCGCTCGCATGGCGATAAAGAGCTGAAAGATTATCTGGCTCAGCTGGGCGAGCACCATACGGTGGCGATCGGATCGTCGCTGAAGTTTTGTCTGGTGGCGGAGGGGAAAGCCCAGCTTTATCCGCGGTTCGGACCCACCAACATCTGGGACACGGCCGCCGGACACGCGGTAGCCGCGGCCGCCGGCGCGCAGATTCATGACTGGCAGGGGCGGCCGCTGACCTATACGCCGCGCGAGTCGTTTCTCAACCCCGGTTTTCGCGTATCGCTGTTCTGATTTCCCCGGTTTCGCTTCCCGCCGGACACGCAGCAGGAGCCGCCTGCTGCGCTTCGCCCCTTTCTGCGTAATACGCGCTTTCTCTTTATTCGACGCGGCGCAAAGCGCGTCGGCTGTCGTCGTTTTGTCATATGCGTCCCGTAGATTAGCGTCCTGCCACGCGGGGATGATGCCGTTGACAAAGCGCACGAATTCCTCATTTTTGAATATTTACACTGATTGTGTGGAAAATATTTAAATACCGTTCTGTAAAAGTGTGTAAAAGCAGTCAATACTACTGTGCAGGGCGGAACTAAATACCGTTTAATAGAACTAATAATCTGCATCCATTATTTCATACGCGAGTCCTTAACCGCGTTGGTCAGAGGAAGAGCGTAAAACAATAAGATGGGAGGAGAGTAAAACGATGAGGATCTTCGAACGTTACAATCCTATGAAGGTCGCAAAGTATGTGAAAACACTCTTTCGCGGGCGGCTGTATATTAAAGGCGTCGGTGCTTTTGAATTTGATTACGGCAAGATTTTATTGCCCAAGACGAAAGATAAACAGCATTTGCTGGTGATGTCTGAAGTGAACCGTCAGGTTATCAGATTACAGGCCGAGATGGGCTGAGGATAAGCCCCTCGCGGTTTGCGGCGGGGCCGGTCAAGGCTGCCGCCGCCAACGATAACGGCCCGTCAACAGTCTGACCCAAAGGGTTAGTTTGCTGACAAACCCATCTGTCAGAGCGAGATACACGGGGCGACCACCGGGGTGAAGCGTCCCTACGGGAAGCTCCCCCGGTGTTTCCCCTAAAAACAGGCTTACGTGACCAGTATTCGACCGAAAGGGTTAGTTTTTCTCCTCGGCATTCGGCGCGCCGGTGGCGGTTTTTTCCTCCAAACGGGTAACCAGCAGCTGATCGATTTTATAGCTATCGATATCCACCACTTCGAATTTGAAGCCGGAAAAGCGCACGGAGTCGGTCCGTTTGGGAATTTTGCGCAGGGTATACATCATAAATCCGCCGATGGTTTCATAGTTGCCCGCATGGGGGAAATCATCGATGCACAGCGCGCGCATCACGTCCTCGATCGGCGTTCCCCCCTCGATCAGCCAGGAGTTTTCATCGCGGGCGACAATCTGCTCCTCCAGCCCCTGGCCGACTAAATCGCCCATTAGGGTGGTCATGACGTCGTTAAGGGTGATAATCCCCACCACCAGCGCATATTCGTTCAGAATAACGGCGAAGTCTTCCCCGGCGGTTTTAAAACTTTCCAGTGCTTCAGACAGCGTCAGGGTATCCGGTACGATCAGCGCGGGGCGAATCTGGACGCCGCTGTGCAGCTCAAGGCTCTGGTTGCCCAGCACCCGGTTCAGCAGATCTTTTGAGTCGACGTAGCCGACGACCTGATCGATATGGCCGTCGCAAACCAGGAATTTAGAGTGCGGCTGCTGGGCGATTTTTTCTTTGATTTGCGCTTCGTCTTCATGCAGATCGAAAAACACCACGCTTTCGCGCGACGTCATGGAGGACGGCACCGTCCGCGACTCCAGCTCAAAGACGTTTTCGATCAGCTCATGTTCCTGTTTGCGCAGCACGCCCGCCAGCGCCCCTGCCTCCACCACGGCGTAAATATCGTCGGAGGTGATGTCGTCCTTACGCACCATCGGCAGTTTAAGCAGCCGGAAAATAACGTTGGCCAATCCGTTAAACAGCCAGACCAGCGGACGGAAGATAAACAAGCAGAAGCGCATAGGATTGATAATGCGGATGGCGACGGCCTCGGGGGCAATCATGCCAATGCGTTTCGGGGTGAGATCGCCAAATAAAATAAACAGGCTGGTTACCAGGACGAACGAGCAGATAAAGCTGACTCTGTCGGCCGATTCCGGCGACATGAACTGTTCAAACAGCAGGGAAAAAGTGGGGGAAAACGCGGCATCGCCGATAATACCGGCCAGAATGGCGACGGCATTGACGCCGATTTGGATCACGGTAAAGAAGATACCGGGGGTTTCCTGAAATTTTAATACCAAATCGGCATTAAGGTTTCCCTCATCCGCCATCTGTTTAAGTTTTAATTTACGCGACGCGGCTAACGAAATCTCGGATAGCGCAAAAAACGCACTGATGGCGATAAGGGCAATAATAATCAATAGACTGTTTAACATAATGTTTTCGCTTTGACCCAGAAAGGGGGAAAGGTCATCCTCGGAAAGGCAAATTATCTCAAATAACGCATAGAAAACGCTTAACAGAGCCGGTTGGTTACCAGCCCTGATTTTTAATAGCGCTTCATTATAACAGGAGTGACGAAATTACCGCCAGACTTCAGCGCCGAGGGGGCAGACAAACGCCGATACCGCCCAGCCCGCAGTAACCCTGCGGGTTTTTATGCAGGTATTGCTGGTGTTCATCTTCGGCATAATAGAACGGACCGGCGGGAACGATTTCCGTGCTGATGGTTCGGTTATCGCCGCTCTCTTTCATCGCCTGCTGAAAATGCCGGCGGCTCTCCTGCGCCGCATTTTCCTGTTCGGGCGTGAGCGTATAAATCGCGGAGCGATATTGGGTGCCGATATCGCCGCCCTGGCGCATGCCCTGTGCCGGATCGTGGTTTTCCCAGAAAAGCTGCAACAGCCGGCTGTAGCCGATCGTTTCAGGATCGAACACCACGCGCACCGCTTCCGCGTGGCCGGTTTGTCCGGTGCAAACTTCACGGTAGGTGGGGTTGGGGGTGTAGCCGCCGGTATAGCCCGCCGCCGTGCTGTAGACGCCGGGCTGTTGCCAGAAAAGGCGCTCGACTCCCCAAAAACAGCCCATGGCGAACAGCGCCACCTCCATATTGTCCGGCACGTGGGTCATGGAGTGTTCGCTAACGGCATGCAACCTGGCGACCGGCATCGGCGTTATGCGGCCGGGCAACGCGTCTGATTGCTTAATCCGCTGCATTTTATCGATGTTATCTATCACGTTATTTGCTCCCGGCGTTACCCATTGACGTTCTTCTTTTCCGCAGCATAACTGAAGAAGTCATGCTCTGTCTTTATAACCCATATGTGGTTAATGTTATATATTCGCTTGCGACGAGGCATTTTAAAATTTACCGGTTAAAATATATATCTAAAGGAAAATATTGGTATTTCCTGCTAACGTTCGGGCTAATGGCGTTTGCCGATATAATGCGGTATGAAAACGATATTATAGATTTGATGTGACAGAATAAAAAGGTTGTCAGGGAGCTAAGTGACTATTTTCTCAGGACAAAAAAACAGCCGTTTGGGCTTCCGCGCGCCATATCGCCGTATTTGGGGATTGCTGTGCGTACTCTTATTTCCTTCCGCAGGTTTCGCCGCCAATGTGCGTTTACAGGTCGTTGGATTGGACGGCGCGCTGCAAAAGAATGTGCGGGCGCGTTTATCCACGATTGCCGCCGATGAAGTGAATGCCGATGGCCGTTTCCGCTCGCGCGTCGATGATGCGATACGTCAGGGGTTACGCGCCCTGGGGTATTACGATCCGCGTATCGATTTTGAATTTCGCCCCGCGGTCAACGGCGGACGTCCCGTGCTGATTGCCACCGTGACGCCCGGCGAACCGGTAAAAATAGCCGACGTGAATATTGTGCTGCGCGGCGGAGCCCGCGACGACCAGGAGTATCGGCAACTGGTGAAGAAGGATACGCCCGATGTCGGCAGCGTGCTTAATCATGGCGATTACGACAGTTTCAAAAATTCGCTCAATAGCCTGTCGCTGCGTAAAGGGTATTTCGACGCCCGCTTTTTGCAGAGCCGGCTAGGGGTGATGGAAGAGGAGCGAAAAGCGTTCTGGGATATCGATTTTGACAGCGGCGAACGTTACCGCTTCGGCGAGGTGAAATTCGAGGGATCGCAAATCCGCGAGGAGTATTTGCGCAATCTGGTGCCGTTTCATACCGGCGACGCCTACAGCAGCGAAGCGCTGGGCGAGTTTAACCGGCGTCTGTCGGCCACCGGATGGTTTAACTCGGTGGTGGTCTCCCCTGATTTCACGCAGTCGAAAGCAACCAAAACCCTGCCGCTGGAAGCGGTCATCAGCCCCCGTACCCGCAACCGCATCGAAACCGGGGTAGGGTATGCGACGGACGTGGGGCCGCGTTTTAAAACCACCTGGAATAAACCCTGGATCAACAGCTACGGGCACAGCCTGGAGAGCAGCATCAGCGTATCCGCGCCGGAGCAGAGTCTCGATCTGAGCTATAAAATCCCGGTACTGAAGAACCCGTTGGAGCAGTATTATCTGCTGCAGGGCGGATTCAAACGCGAAGATCTCAACGATACCCAGTCCGACTCCACCACGCTGAACGTCGCACGTTACTGGGATCTCTCCAGCGGCTGGCAGCGGGCCATCAATCTGCGCTGGAGCCTCGACCACTTTACCCAGGGCAGCGTGACGGATACCACCATGCTGATCTATCCCGGCGTGAGCATTAGCCGTACCCGTCAGCGCGGCGGCCTGATGCCGGTATGGGGCGATACGCAACGCTACTCCATCGATGTTTCGGACACGCTGTGGGGCTCGGATATCGACTTCGCCGTTTTACAGGCGCAGAACGTCTGGATCAGAACGCTGGCGGAGAAACACCGCTTTGTGGCGCGCGGCAATCTGGGCTGGATCGAAACCAATAATTTTTCGCGCGTGCCTCCTTCCTTACGCTTCTTCGCCGGGGGTGATCGCAGTATTCGCGGCTATAAGTACAAATCCATATCGCCGCGGGACAGCGACGATAAATTGACCGGCGCATCCAAGCTGGCGACCGGGTCGCTGGAGTATCAATACAACGTGACGGGAAAATGGTGGGGCGCGGTTTTCGTGGATTCGGGCGAGGCCGTCAACGATATCAAACAGAGCGACTTTAAGACCGGCGCGGGTATCGGCGTCCGCTGGTCGTCTCCCATCGGTCCGGTGAAATTTGACCTTGCGACGCCGGTCGGCGATCCGGAAAAACACGGCGTGCAGTTCTATATCGCTTTGGGGCCTGAATTATGAGTCTGATGAATAAAATGGGCCTGATGAAAAAAATCGGCATAGGTATTCTCGCTTTCCTGCTGCTGTTGCTCGTTACGCTGGTGCTGCTGGTGGGAACGACGCCGGGTTTGCATCTGTTGCTGAACGGCGCCGCGCGCTTTGTTCCGGGGCTGGAGATCGCCGGCGTCAACGGAGGCTGGCGCGACCTGACGTTGAAAAATATGCGTTATCACATGCCGGGCGTTACGGTTACGGCCGATGAGTTTCATCTGTCGCTGGCGCCGCGCTGCCTGTTGCGCAGTCAGCTTTGCATCAATGACCTGTCGGCGCGGAACATTGATGTGGCGGTAGACACAAAATCGTTGCCGGCCTCTGAGGAGGCGCCGGAGCCCAGCGAACCGCTGACCGAACTATCCGCGCCGTTTCCCATCGTTTTGCGTCAGCTGGCGTTAAATAACCTGCGCGTCACCGTAGACGATACGGCCATCTCGCTGGGCGAGTTCCGCACCGGCATTGAGTGGCGGGAACGGATGCTGACGCTGCAGCCGACCAAAATCGGCGCCTTGCTGATCGCGCTGCCGAAAACGCCGGTCGACGCGCTTGAGGACGGCAAGGCGACGGCGGCGGAAGTGGCGGCGGCCGTTAAAGAGACCGCCGCCGACGTGCGCGCGTCGATGGAAAGCGGAACGACGCGGACGATTGAGATTAATAAAACGCTATCCGGCGCGAAAACGCGGCCTGACGAGACGGCCGCCGCCGGCGAGAAAGGCGGGGCGGCGCAAGATTCCGCATCCGCCGCCGACGCCGCCCAGCCGGAACAACCCCTCGGCGAGCGTTTGGCGGAGCTGTTCGCCAAACCGCTGCTGCCCGACCTGCCGCAGTTTACCCTGCCGCTGGATCTGAATATTGCGGAGATCCACGGCGAGCAGCTGCGGCTGACGGGCGACCAGGACATTCTTATCTCCGATTTACGCATCCAGGCGTCGACCCAGGCGCAGCGCCTGAATCTGGAACGGTTTGTGGTGCAGTCTCCGCAAGGGAGTCTGAATTTACGCGGCAGCGCGACGCTCAGCGATAGCTGGCCGGTTTCCTTATCGGCCAATGGCGTCGTGAATGTCGATCCGCTGAAAGGGGAGAAGATCAGGCTCAGCGTCGACGGCGGCCTGCGCGAAAAACTGAATGTGGCGCTGAATCTGTCCGGTCCGCAGCGCGCGCAGCTCAATCTGCAAACCGAGCTGGCGCAGGCGGGACTGCCGCTGGGGCTGACGCTGAAAACCGATCGGATACGCTGGCCGTTAACCGGAGAGCCGCAATATCAGGCCGATAACCTGCAATTGCAGCTAAGCGGCAAGGCTACGGATTACACCCTGTCGCTGCGCAGTGATTTGCGCGGCGCGGGCCTGCCGCCGGCGGCGCTGTCGCTGGATGGCGGCGGCAATGTGCGCCAGTTCACCCTGGCGCGCCTGCGCCTGTCCCTCCTCCAGGGGAATGCCGATCTCAGCGGCGTGGTGGACTGGAGCCAAGCCGTCAGCTGGCGCAGTGAGCTGTTATTGAGCGGCATCAATACGGCGAAACAGTGGCCGGACTGGCCGGCGAAAATTGACGGCAAGATAGCCACGCGCGGCAGCCTGTACGGCGGCAGCTGGCAGCTGCAGGTGCCGGAGCTGCGTCTGGACGGCAATGTGAAGCAGAATAAGCTGTCCGCCAAAGGCGAGCTGCGGGGCAATGCCGCCGGCCAGTGGCAAATTCCGGGGCTGAATCTGGCGCTGGGATCTAACCAGCTGAAGGTTAAGGGGGAGCTGAACGATAAGTGGCAACTGGACGCCGATATCAATGCGCCGTCGCTGAACGGCACGCTGCCCGGGCTGGCCGGACGCGTGCTCGGTACGTTGAAGCTGCGCGGCAATCTGCGTGAACCGCAGATTTTGGCGGATCTCACCGCGTCCGGCCTGCGTTGGCAGGAGATAACCATTAGCCGCATCAAGGTGGACGGCGACGTGCGGTCCGAACAGCAGATTCAGGGCAAGCTGGCGCTGCGGCTTGAGCAGTTGCATCAGGAGGGGCTGGATATCGGCCTGCTGACGCTGGAGGCCGGCGGCAATGAAAAACAGCATCAGCTGCGCCTGAATATGACGGGCGAGCCGGTATCGGGACAGCTGGCGCTCTCCGGCAGCTTCGATCGCCAAACTCAGCGCTGGCGCGCCACGCTGAGCAATACCCGCTTTGATACGCCGGTGGGCGAGTGGCGTTTGATGCAGGCGCTGGCGCTGGATTACCAAAATATCCAGCAGAAAATCACTATCGGCACCCATTGCTGGCGTAATCCCAACGCCGAGCTGTGCGTGCCCAAAGCCATTGAAGCGGGGGCCAGCGGCCAGGCGAGCATCAGATTAAACCGCTTCGATCTGGCGATGCTGAAACCGTTCCTGGGCGAAGATACCGCTTTGGCGGGCACTTTTACCGGCGGGGCCGACGTAAGCTGGCAGCCGGGGCCGGGCTTGCCGCAGGCGAAAGTGACGCTGGCGGGCAACGGCGTCAACATCCGCCAGCAGGTGCAGGGAAAAACGCTGCCCGTCGCGTTTGAGACGCTGACTCTGAACGCCGGTATCGATCGCGGCCGCGTACAGCTCGGCTGGCTTATCGCCATCAGGGACAACGGCCGCTTTACCGGCAACGTACAGATTACCGATCCGCAGGGAAGACGTAATCTCGGCGGCAATGTTGCCATCAACGGCATCTCTCTGGCGCTGCTTACCCCGATATTGCAATCGGGGGAGAAGGCCACGGGCACGTTGAACGCCGATTTGCGTCTGGCGGGCAATGCGGCCAGCCCCCAGGTGTTCGGCCAGATGACGCTGGAGCAGTTTGATCTGGACGGCAACTGGATGCCGATCGATCTGACTAACGGCCGCCTGGCGATGAATTTCAACGGCATGTCCTCAACGATGCAGGGTTTTCTGAAAACCACCAACGGCCAGCTAAACCTGAGCGGGAATGCCAACTGGGAAAAACCGGATGCGTGGCGGGCGCGCATCGCGGCCAAGGGGGAGAAGATTCGGGTCACCGTGCCGCCGATGGCGCGGCTGGACGTTTCGCCGGATATTGAGTTCGACGCCTCGCCGCAGCTGTTCGCGCTCAATGGTTCGGTCAGCATTCCCTGGGCGCGCATCGTGGTTAACGAACTGCCCGAAAGCGCGGTGGCGGTGTCGTCGGATGAGGTTATGCTGGATGAGCAGCGTCAGCCGCTGGGGAACGCCTCCGCGTCTATTCCCATCAACAGTAACCTGACTATCCGTATCGGCAACGATGTCCGGCTGGACGCCTACGGGCTCAAAGCGAGTTTGCAGGGCGATCTGAAAATGACGCAGGATGAGCGCGGTCTGGGGATTAACGGGCAGGTCAATATTCCTTCCGGCCGTTTCAAAGCCTACGGGCAGGATCTTATCGTGCAAAAAGGGCAGATTCTGTTCTCCGGTCCGCCGGATCAGCCGGTGCTGAACATCGAAGCCGTGCGTAATCCCGAGAACACCGCGGACGATGTCACCGCCGGGGTGCGCGTCACCGGGATGGCGAGCGCGCCCAAGCTGGAAGTGTTCTCCGATCCCACCATGTCGCAGCAGGAGGCGCTCTCCTATCTGCTCAGAGGCGAAGGGCTCGATAGCAGCGGAGCCGATAGTTCGGCGATGACATCGATGCTGATCGGTTTAGGGGTTGCGCAAAGTGGTCAAGTTGTGGGTAAAATCGGCGAGGCTTTCGGGGTAAGTAATTTAGCTCTGGATACACAGGGCGTTGGCGATGATTCACAGGTGGTCGTCAGCGGTTACGTTCTTCCCGGCCTGCAAGTTAAATACGGTGTTGGCATATTTGATTCTTTGGCGACGTTAACGCTACGTTACCGCTTGATGCCAAAGCTATACTTGGAAGCGGTGTCTGGTATCGATCAGGCATTAGATGTGCTCTATCAGTTTGAGTTCTAGCGATGCGAATTATTGTCTACGGCAGTTTACGACGCAAACAGGGAAATAGTCACTGGATGACCAACGCGCAGTGGTTGGGGGATTGTCAGCTCGCCGGTTACGAGCTGTACGACCTCGGCCATTATCCGGCGGTGGTGCCCGGCGACGGAGAGATTTATGGTGAAGTTTATCGCATCAGTTCGTCGATCCTGGCGGAGCTGGATGCACTAAAACGCGACGGTCACGAATACCGGCGGGAGTTGATCGACACCCCGTTGGGGAACGCCTGGATCTATTTATACCAGCATTCGGTGACCGGGCTGAAGCGAATCGCCAGCGGCGACTGGCTGCAGCGCGACGAAGCGTAGCGGCCGCAGTCAGGCAATATCGCCAACGCCGCGCGGGCGGCGTTGGCGTTTGTCGGCGCTAGCGGTTTTTACCCCACCGCTGCCACATTATCGCCGGCGCGATTATCAAACGCTCCGCCGGTGAAGACGCGCGGCGTGCCTCCTCCCGTCACGATTCGATCCCCATTCGTCACGGGTTTTTTCCCCGGCAATAGGGGGAATACCAGCTCGGCGAAACGGATAGACTCTTCCAGATGAGGATAGCCGGACAGTACAAAGGTATCCACGCCCAGATCGACGTATTCCTGCAAGCGCTGCGCTACCGTCTGTGGATCGCCCACCAGCGCGGTACCGGCTCCGCCGCGAACCAATCCCACGCCGGCCCAGAGGTTGGGACTGATTTCGAGCCGATCTTTCTTACCGCCGTGTAAGGAGGATATCCGCCGCTGGCCCACGGAATCCTGGCGGGCGAAATTCGCCTGCGCTTTGGCAATCGTTTCATCATCCAGATGCTGGATTAACCGCTCTGCCGCCTGCCAGGCTTCATCATTCGTTTCCCGTACAATGACGTGCAAACGCACGCCGAAACGAACCCGGCGGCCATATTTCGCGGCTTTTGAGCGTACGTCGTCGATCTTCTCTTTTACTGCTTCAGGCGGTTCCCCCCAGGTTAGATACGCATCCACCTGCTTGCCGGCAAGTTCATGCGCGGCCTCGGAGGAGCCGCCGAAATAGAGCGGGGGAGAGGGTTTATTTTCAGAAGAGTAATAATTTCTGGCATTCCTGGCCTGAATATACTTCCCGTCGAAGTTGACGGTCTCGTCGTTAAATAATTTTTTCCACAGCGTAATAAACTCATCGGCCAGTTCATAACGCTGGTCGTGCTCTAGGAATACGCCCTCCGCGGCCAGCTCATCGGCATCGCCTCCCGGCACCACATTAAGCAGTAACCTGCCGTGTAAGGCCTGATCCAGCGTAGCGGCCTGTCTGGCGATGACCACGGGATGCGCCGTTGAGGTGCGTAAAGCGACCAACAGCTTAATCCGGTTTGTCACGGGAATCAGGCTCGACGCGGTAATCCACGGGTCAAGGTTGCCGCTGCCGGTGGGAATCAACAGACCGTCGTATCCCAGGTTTTCTGCCGAAACGGCAATCTGCCGTAAATATTCATTGGTCGCATAACGCCCGGCGGGAGATTTACCCAGATAACGCGTGTCGCCGGACGTGGGTAAAAACCAGAAAATTTCTGTGCTCATATCATATCTCCTTGACTCTATAAGGAATTAATCCGCCGGTATGCGCGGGGCAACATCACTATTGATAGCGTTATCCGACGGTGGCCGTATGACGCGGTTATGGGTTAGGGCCTTGAGGCTTATCCTGCGACCAGCGAGCCTGGTTGATATCGACTTTCACCGGAATCAAACCCACGTCGGTAAACGTATCGGCCAGCGTCTGCTGCTGACGGATAACCTCATCGGTTATGCGTTCGGTGCCGAAAGGCATACGCGCCAGCGCGCGCAGCCATATCGGCTGCGGCAGGCCGGTGCTTTGCGAAAGCACCCGCGCCACCTCGTCATGATTTTCGTTGGCCCAAACGCTTAGCTGCGCCAGCTGTTCGATGACCAGCTCGGCGATGTCGGGATGGTTTTCAGCGAAGCGCCGGCTTGCGAGATAGAAGGTGTAGTGCGGGACAAGACCTTCGGCATCCTGAAGCCGGCGCGCGCCGGCATGGGTTTCAACCTCCGCGTAGAACGGGTCCCAGATTACCCAGGCATCGATGCTGCCATTCTGGAACGCCGCCCGCGCATCGCTGGGCGTCAGGTAGACCGGCGTAATATCGCTATAGGACAGCCCGGCTTTTTTCAGCGCTTCAATAAGCAGATAATTCACATCCGACCCCTTATTCAGGGCCACCCGTTTGCCTTTAAGGTCTCTGACGTTTTGCGCCGTCGATGCTTGCGGCACCACGATCGCTTCGGTCTTTGGATTGGGGATGTTGTGCGCCAGATAGATCAAATCCGCTTTAGCCGCCTGGGCGAAGGCGGGGGGCGCGTCGCCGGTGGCGGCAAGATCGATGCTGCCGACGTTGAGTCCCTCCAGCATTTGCGGACCGGCGGGAAACTCGATCCAGCGGGTGGCGATGCCTTTCTGCTTCAGCGCTTCGTCGAGCGTGCCGCGGGATTTGAGCAGCGCCAGAATATTGGCTTTTTGAAAGCCGATATTCAACTGCCGGAGCGGCGGTGTCTCCGCCAATGCCTGACCGAATATTCCCAGCGCCGCCAGCGCGATTATCACGCGCAGAAAGCGCCGTGCTAAAACAGATCCGTAATTCATAAAACCGCCCGTTTATCTGTAGTGAAATATCTAAAAATCCCGGCAGGAATTAAAATGAACCGCCTGGATTAACGTTAATAATTTTTAGTGCGCGTTGCCGGTGTGTTTATTGATATGCTCTAAATCATTCGAGCCGCGGCAAGGCGTATGCGAAGGACAAATTCGGCGGGAACGAATTTATCCGGCCAGCGGCCAGGCCAACGCTCATGCGGCTTGAAATATGACGCGTGTATTTAAAAACAGAGATCGCCTCATCCCGTCACCCGAGATAAGGCTAACGTTGTAAGAGGCCGCCGATATTGTCAAAGTAAAAGATTGGTATTACATAGGATATTTAATTATTAACGATATAAAATATTGCCAATAATCTCTGTGTTCTAATATTGCGGTGTGAAAAAGGTTTGTCGTAGCGTAATTCGCTAAAACGGACGAGCTGGCATAACCTTATTTTTGTACCAATTGAAAGACTTTTCTTGCCGCCGAATACCGTTCTTTAATTAAGGATAATGTTAAGCGCGATGCTTTGCGGCGGATATTGCGCGGTGGGATCTATTCGGAAGGCATGCCGGCTGGCGCCGGCATGCCGCAGCATCGAATGCGGCTTTTACTTTTACGGCGGGCTTATTTCTTGGCGCGTTCGAAAGAGGCGACGATTTCCGCTTTGGCGGCTTCGGCGTTATCCCAGCCTTCTACTTTCACCCACTTGCCTTTTTCCAGATCTTTATAGTGTTCAAAGAAATGGGTGATCTGCGCCCGCAGCAGTTCCGGCAGATCGTTGACGTCTTTGATGTGATCGTACTCTTTCGTCAACTTGCTGTGCGGCACGGCGACCAGCTTGGCGTCTTCGCCGGATTCGTCGGTCATTTTCAGTACGCCGACCGGACGGCAACGGATAACCGCGCCCGGCTGCAACGGATACGGCGTCGGCACCAGCACGTCGACCGGGTCGCCATCCAGAGACAGAGTGTGATTGATATAGCCATAGTTGCATGGATAGAACATGGCGGTAGACATGAAACGGTCTACAAACAGCTCCCCGCTCTCTTTATCAACTTCATATTTGATCGGATCGGCGTTCGCCGGGATTTCAATGATGACGTAGATATCTTCCGGCAGATCTTTACCCGCCGGGACATTATTCAGACTCATGTCGGTTTCCTTCTCTATTAAACCTGAAATGGCGTGGCGGTCATTATAGCCAAAACGCGCCTGATGTCCTCATTTTTAGCGCCCGCCGTTTTCCCCAAAGCCGCGCCGCGCGGCGCGCAATGAGTGATAAGCGAATGTAACAAACTTATTAATTCGTTATTAAGTTACTAAACCCCACGGCGGGTTAAAGATTGAGATATCGGCATCCGATAGATGGCTGGTGCGAATGGCGTGAGCCGTTTGCTGCTTTTATAGGATTGATGTTTATATATTCAGGAGGAAATGATGTTGAAAAACATCACCATTAAGGTGAATTTGATCGCGCTGCTCGGTGTGATGGTGTTGCTTCTTACGCTGGTTAGCGCCATTGGCATTAGCTCTATCGATCGGGGGAAGAGATCGCTTGCGACGATTGACAAAATTCAGGGCAAAGAGCTAAGCGCGCTGGCGGGCAGTTACACCGCCTCGCTGCGCGCCCGCACGGGGGCGGCGCTGGCGGCCCGACAGATGGTGGCCGGCGAGCTTATTCAGGCCCAGGAGTCGGTGGAGCGGGCGCAGAACTATGCGCAGATCTCTCGTCAGGAGATGGCCCGCTTCATCGAATACGGCGCGGTGACGGATCACGGCAAGAAGCTGTTGGAAGACATCAGAAAACAGTACGCCATCTATATCGATATGGGTATTCAGCCGATGCTTGACGCGCTGAAGCGCAGCAACGTGGATGAATATTATAGCCTGCTGCAAAACGTGGTTCCGCCTCTCAGCGCGGACATGGATAAAGCCAATAACGCTTTCCGCGATTTTGCCTTGCTGGTCGGGCAGGAGATGGTCGCTGAAGCGGAATCCTTTGCCTCCGGCCGGTTGATGACGATCGGCGTCGCCTGCGCGCTCACGCTGCTTATGGCGCTGCTTGCCTGGGTTGTGCTGAAGCGCCTGGTGCTGCTTCCGCTTAGCGGCGCCGTAGAGCAGTTGGAATTTATCTCGCAGGGCGATTTAACCCATCAAATTGAAGAGGGCGGCAACAATGAGATCGGCCGCCTGTTGCGATCGATGAAAACCATGCAGCACTCGCTTTCTCTGGCGGTGGGTCGGGTGCGCGACGCTGGCGGCCAGATTGACATCGGCACCGGCGAGCTCTCCATCGGCAATACGCATCTGGCGGCGCGTACCGAAGAGTCGGCGGCATCCATTGAGCAAACCGCGGCCAGCATGGAACAGCTGAATGCGACGGTAAAGCTGAACGCGGAGAATGCCGAGCAGGCCTATACTCTGGCGCAGAATGTCGCCGATATCACCGAGCGCGGCGGCAATGCGGTCGGCCAGATGGTCGAGAAGATGGGGTTTATCTCCCAAAGCTCGGCGCGCATCGCCGATATTCTGGCCGTTATCGACGGCATTGCTTTCCAGACCAACATCTTGGCGCTGAACGCGGCGGTGGAAGCCGCCCGCGCCGGCGAACAGGGGCGGGGATTCGCGGTAGTGGCCGGCGAAGTGAGAAACCTGGCGCAGCGCAGCGCGCAGTCGGCCAAAGAGATCAAGGCGCTGATGCTGGACTCTCAGGACCGGGTGCGGGAAGGCACGGAAATGGCGGAAATCGCCGGCGGCATAATGAATGAGGTTTCCGATGTCGTGACGCATATGACCACGCTGATGCGGGAGATATCCAGCGCGTCGCGTGAACAGAGCCACGGCATTGAACAAGTGAACGTCGCGGTGTCGCAGATGGATGAAGCGGCCCAGCAGAATGCGTCGCTGGTGGAGGAGTCGGCGGCGGCGACGCGTTCATTGGAGGAGCAGGCGCGTCAACTGGCGGAAAGCATGGCCGTATTCAGACTGTCGCGTCAGGAACCGGTGGCGATAGGCCAGCATTAAATCCGACGGTTCGGCGTTATCAACCGGCCATTCCCGCGCGGCGGGAGTGGCTATTTTTTTCCGGCGTCCGCATCGTCAGCGCGCTTTTTGCCGCGCAGCTTGCGCCAGATTTTACTTTCCTGCCCACGCCACAGGCGCTGAATATTATCGTGGTGACGCACCAATATCAGGCAGGAGAGCATGGCGACCGGGAAGGTAAACTGAGGCTTAAACCACCAGACGTAGAACGGCGCGATCAGCGCGCTGACGATCGCCCCAAGCGATGAGTAGCCGCTGAGCAATACGGTAAGCAGCCAGGTTCCCGTCATCAGGCCGGTAAGGTCCCAGCCGATTGGCGCAATGGCGCCGAACGCCGTGGCGACGCCCTTGCCGCCGCGAAAATGAAAAAATACCGGATAGATATGGCCGAGACAGGCGGCAATGGCGGTCAGCCCCAGATATAAGGGGGAAACCCCCAGCGCATACGCCGCCCAAACGGGCAACATTCCTTTCAATATGTCGAAGACCAGCACGGCGGCGGCGACGCCCTTGCCGCCGATACGCAACACGTTGGTGGCGCCGGGATTTCCTGAGCCATGCTCTCGCGGGTCCGGCAGTCCGGCGATCCGGCAGACCAGAATCGCGCTGGAGATAGAGCCACACAGATACGCGATTAATATCATACCAAGCGCGGTAGCACTCATAACGAGGTTCCGTTTAATAGAAGGCGGTTTAATAGGGGTCGTTTTACTCTTCGCATCCGTGGATAATACGCATATTCCGTCGGAAGTGGTATCCGACAACGACAAAAACAGAGAATGGCGTGATGGATATCGTATTTATTGAAGAGCTTACCGTAGTGACCACGATTGGCGTTTACGACTGGGAACAGACCATCCGACAGAAATTGGTGTTCGATATCGAAATGGGCTGGGATAATCGCCGCGCGGCGACCAGCGATGACGTAGACGACTGTCTGAGTTACGCCGACGTCAGCGACGCCGTGATTACGCTGGTTGAAGGCGGGCGCTTCGCGCTGGTTGAACGCGTGGCGGAGGAGGTGGCGACAATGCTTATGCAGCGTTTCTCCATCCCCTGGTTGCGCATTAAACTTTGTAAGCCCGGCGCCGTGGCGCAGGCGCGTCAGGTCGGCGTAATTATTGAGCGCGGAACGCGATAAATCTGATTTTTTTGCAATAATACTGATTTGCGCGCAACAAAAACGTAATCTGTAAGGTCTATAACACCCGAAGCGGCTCGCTAGGCAGCGCTGCCGCTTTTTTATGGCGGGTATCCCTGCCCGCCGCAAGCGGCGTTGATACGTCGCGCCGTTCCCGTTCTCGCTTTCAGACCATGTCCGCGCTACGTTTTTTATGGTCTAACGGTTTTATCATACGCAAGGTATTTTAGATGGCAGATCTGCACTCACTATTTATTGCATTTATTCTCGGCGTCGTTGAGGGATTGACAGAATTTTTACCCGTATCTTCCACCGGCCATATGATTATCGTCGGCCACTGGCTCGGGTTTGCGGATGACAAGGCAAAAACGTTTGAGGTGATCATCCAACTAGGCTCCATTCTTGCGGTCGTCGTGATGTTCTGGCGCCGTTTGTTTGGCCTGATCGGCATCCATTTTGGTCAGGTTCCCCATGAAGGCCACAGCGCCGGCCGCTTAAAGCTGAGCCATATTCTGCTGGCGATGATCCCGGCGGTGGTGCTCGGCCTGGTTTTTCACGATGTGATAAAGTCGCTGTTCGAGCCGAGAAATGTCATGTACGCGCTGGTCGTCGGCGGTTTCCTGCTGCTGGCGGCGGAGTGGTTGAAGCCCAAGCATCCCCGCGCCGTCGGGCTGGATGATATTACCCATCGCCAGGCATTTATGATCGGCTGTTTTCAATGCTTGGCGCTCTGGCCGGGATTTTCCCGCTCCGGCGCCACCATTTCCGGCGGGATGCTGGTGGGCGTGAGCCGCTATGCGGCGTCGGAGTTCTCTTTTATTCTGGCGGTTCCCATGATGATGGGCGCGACGGTGCTGGATCTCTACAAGAGCTGGCATTTTCTGACGCTGGGCGACCTGCCGATGTTCGCGGTGGGTTTTGTCACGGCCTTTATCGTGGCGCTGATTGCGATTAAAACGTTCTTACAGGTTATTAAGCGTATCTCTTTCGTTCCTTTCGCTATTTACCGTTTTATCGTCGCCGCGGCGGTTTATATGGTGTTTCTGTAACCGGCCCGGAGTAAAAAAAACACGCGACGGCGTAATGCCGATCGTTTAAGCATCGAGATACACGGGGCGACCACCGGGGTGAGGCGTCCCTACGGGAACCTCCCCCTGTGTTTCCCCTAAAAACCGGCTTAAGTGAACGGCATTAACGCGACGGCGTGGCTTTTTACCTTTCGGCGCTTATGCCGTCGGCGCGGCGTCGTCCGCCTGCGCCGCCTTCCACTGCTCCAGCGCCCTGATACGGCGACGATGAAGCTCGTTGCGCACTTCCACACCCTGAAAACCATCGGCGACGACGGCCGCGCTGGAAACGTTGCCGGCGACGCGAAAGGCGGCGCGCAAATAATCGCCCTGCGGATAGGCGGTTTCTTCGAAGCCGGTGCGCCCGCGGGCATCGGCTTCGCTGGCGATGGCCAACTGTTCCACGCGCTGCGGCTTACGCCATACGTCAAGGGCGTCAAACAGCTTCAGCAATGTTTTCGGCTGCAGTGTCTGAACCGTGTGCACCAGATCGTGATATTCCGCGACCAGTTTCGCCAGATCGCGGATAGGGTTGGGAATACGCAGCCGCAGACATAGCGCCTCAACCAGTTTTACTCCGGCCGGCCCATGTCCGTGATGCCGCGGCCAGAGTTCGGGCGGCGTCAATCCTTTGCCAAGATCGTGACACAAGACGGCGAAGCGTATGTCAACATCCGGCGTAAGGCGCGCGGCGATGGCCAGCGTCATCAGCGTATGAATGCCGGTATCGATTTCAGGGTGCCATTTGGCCGGCGCCGGAACGCCGTAGAGCTTATCGATTTCAGGAAACAGCACGCCGAGCGCGCCGCACTCCCTGAGTACCTGAAAATAGACCTGCGGGGATGAGGTCGCCAGCGCCTTTTCGGTCTCTTTCCAGACGCGCTCCGGCGTCAGATAGGCGAGTTCGCCCTCGCGCGTCATTTTTTGCATCAGCGCCCTGGTTTCCTCGGCAATCTGAAAACCGAGACTGGCGAAGCGGGCGGCAAAACGCGCCACGCGTAATACGCGCAGCGGATCTTCACTGAAAGCGGCGGAAACATGGCGTAAGATGCGCTGTTCCAGATCGCGGCGGCCATGATAGGGATCGATAAACTCTCCCTCTTCCGTGCGGGCGATGGCGTTAATGGTCAGATCGCGGCGCAGCAGGTCCTGCTCCAGCGTAACGTCCGGCGCGGCATGGCAGACAAAGCCGGTGTAGCCGTTTCCTGATTTTCGCTCGGTACGGGCCAGCGCATACTCCTCATGGCTGACCGGATGCAAAAATACGGGAAAATCCTTTCCCACCTGCCGATAATCCTGAGCGAGCATCTGCTCCGGCGTTGCGCCAACTACAACCCAATCTCGTTCGGTAACGGGCAGATTAAGCAGACTGTCCCGTACTGCACCGCCGACAAGGTAAATATTCAACGTCGGGCTCCTGTGAATGCGTCGTCATATTCACGACATATTACCATTTTGCGCGCCGTGCCGTTACCGACGGCGGATCGCGTTAACTCATCCAGCGGTCATTCTTTTTCCGGCGCGGGATAATGTGCGGCAGCACCAGGCCCAACAGCAGCCCGGCGCCGGCCACGCCGCCGCCGTACAGGAACCATTGGAGAATAATGGTCCGCTGTTTATCGTCAAGCTGGACGTTCGCGGCGCTGACTTTCTTCTGAGCCACGATGAGCTGATTCTTCAATTCCTGATTTTCGTTATGTAACCCGTTAATAATCTCGTCGCTGGCGGAAACTTTCCGCTGCATTTCCGCCGTACGCTGGTTCCAGCTTTGATCGATGTTTTTCAGCTTGTCCGTCAGCTCGCTAACCTGATTTTCCAGTTCGGGCACGCGGGTTTTCAGACTCGGCGTTTCGCTCAGCTGATCGAGCGCGATCCAGCTGGTGCGGTTTTTATCATCAAGGATCTGCGCATAGCCCGCTTCCTGATTCGTCGCGAGAACCGTCACCGGCGTGCCGGCCTTCAGCGTGCCGACAATGCGGTATTGATTGCCCGGTCCGCTGTGGATATAGGTCAGCAGTTCATCGGAAATATAGCGTTTTTCCTCGGCATGCGCGGTCAAACTTAGCGTAAAGGTCATTAAGGTAAAAAAAATCAGGAATAATTTCTGCATAAGATCATCATGTTGCGTGAGTCATAGGATGATAGTAGAGGCTTAAGTCTGACGAGGCAATGATTAAACCTGAATGAGAACTTTCTCACTCTTGGTTCGCCGGCCGTTCTCCCGCGCGGTGCGAGACGTTTTTGTCGCGGCGCGGACGCCGTTTATTCTCATCGCCGCCCGTGAAGCGTCGTCGGCCGCCGCAAAGGTGGCAAGGTGAAGTAAAATGTTATTTACTGAGGTAAATTTCATGGAGTTGGAATCCGGCCTGGTAAATGTTATGAGTGAAGAAATCGAACTGAAATTTATTGTTCATCGCGACGGCGTCGAGTCGCTGCGCAAACAGCTGTCCGACTGGCGAAGCGAGTACAGTCGCGTCGAACATCTGCATGCCCGGAGGCTGACGAACACCTATTATGAGACGGCGGACCGCTTCCTGCGTAAACAGGGCATCGGCCTGCGCATTCGCGGTGAGGACGAACGCTATGAAATGACGGTGAAAACCGCCGGTAGGGTGATCGGCGGACTGCATCAGCATCCTGAATACAATATCGCGTTGGAAAAAGCGGCGTTGGATCTTAGCCTGCTGCCGGCGGATATCTGGCCTGAAAACTGCGATCCCGGCGCGCTTCAGCGCGCTCTTAATCCGCTGTTTAGCACCGACTTTACCCGTGAAATGTGGGTAATCACTTACCACCAAAGCGTGATTGAGGTTGCGCTCGATCGCGGCGAGATTCGCGCAGGCGAACTCAGCGAACCCTTGTGCGAACTTGAGATGGAGCTGAAGCTGGGACAGACGGCGGATCTGTTCGAGCTGGCGGCGGAGATCGCCGAGTTCGGCGGTTTGCGTCAGGGAAGCCTCAGTAAAGCGGCCCGCGGCTATCATTTGGCGCAGGGCAATCCGCCCCGCGAATGCCGTCCGGCGGGCATCCTTATCCTGGAGCCCAAGGCCACTATCGATCGCGCCATCGGCGCGGCGCTGGAATACGCGCTGAGCCATTGGCAGTATCATGAAGAGTTGTGGGTGCGCGGCAACGCCGAGGCCCGCGGCGCGCTGCCGCAGGCCGGCGCGCTGATGCGCGAAATGCTGGTGCTGGTCGGCGGCGTGATTCCCCGCAAGGTGACGACCCTGTTTCGCGCCGCGCTTGCCAGTCTGGAGGAAAAGGTTCAGGGGCCGGGAGAGGCGGAAACCCTCTGCTACAGCGTGGAGTATCTGCAAAGTAAGCTGGCGCTTACTTCATGGCTGGTGGAGGCCGGCTGGCGCAGCCATATGGATAATAAGGAGCGAATCAAGCTGCAGGGCTCTTACAAACGCTTTGCCGACATCATGCTGGGACGCAGTTGCGCCGAGCTGAAACACACGTTCAGCGGCCCCCTGAGCGAGACGCAATATGTACAGCAACTGCCCCGTTTGCGGCGCAATATTTGCGCCCTCCGGCTGCTGTCCGGCGCCTATCCGGCCGAACAGGTTGAGGCGTATATCGAGCGCTGGCGCGCCTTAATCCAGTCGATTGCGTCGCTGTCGGTCGAGCGCTCGCCGTCGCCGTATCTGGAAGCCTGCCGCAAACAGGCGCTGGCTCAACCGCCATTCTGGTTACACAGCGCCGGGAATATACACTGAAAATAATTCGCGCCGCAGGACAAAACGCCATCGTTTTGCCGCGTATCGTATTACACAATGCGCCAGCGGCTTGCAGTATGGACGGGTATCACCGTTAACCGCGTTTACCGCCATTGATGGCGGATAACGCCTCAAGGGAATCACCATGCCGACACCTTCTTTGCCGCCTTTGCCTCCGCTATTGGCGGAGCAGTGCCAACGGGTTTTATTACGTCAGCAGGCCGCCGCCGACCCGGCTTCGGCTGCGGAGAGCGAGCTCGCCGTTCTGGCGATGAGCGATTTCGTCAGCGACGCGCTGGCGCGTTACCCGGAGTGGCGGCAGGATATTCACCGCCTGCCGCCGCAGCCGGAAGAGTGGCGGCATTATCCCGAGTGGCTGAATCGGACGCTGAGCGCGATCGATGACGAAACGGCGCTGATGGCGGCGCTGCGGCTGTTTCGCCGTCATATGCTGGTCAGGATCGCCTGGTCGCAGACGTTGCGGACCAGCACCACCGAACAAACGCTGCGGCAGCTCAGCGAACTGGCCGAAACGCTGATTATCGCGGCGCGCGACTGGCTGTATCAAGCCTGCTGCCGGGATTGGGGCGTGCCGGTCAATGCGCAGGGCGTTCCCCAGCCGCTGCTGATTCTGGGCATGGGAAAATTGGGCGGCGGCGAGCTGAATTTCTCCTCCGACATAGACCTGATTTTCGCCTATCCGGAGAGCGGCCAAACCCGCGGCGGACGGCGCGAGCTGGATAACGCGCAGTTTTTTACCCGCTTGGGGCAGCGGCTGATCAAGGCGCTGGATCAGCCCACGGTTGACGGATTCGTCTATCGAGTGGACATGCGGCTGCGTCCGTTTGGCGATAGCGGCCCGCTGGTGCTGAGCTTTGCCGCGATGGAGGACTATTACCAGGAGCAGGGAAGGGACTGGGAACGCTATGCGATGGTGAAGGCCCGTCTGCTGGGCGGGGCGCAAGACGAATACAGTCAGGAACTGCGCAGCATGCTGCGGCCGTTTGTCTTTCGGCGCTATATCGATTTCAGCGTTATTCAGTCGCTGCGCAATATGAAGGGCATGATTGCCCGCGAAGTTCGCCGGCGGGATTTGCGCAACAATATCAAATTGGGCGCGGGCGGCATTCGTGAAATCGAGTTCATCACCCAGGTCTTTCAACTTATCCGCGGCGGGCGCGAGCCGGGGCTACAGCAAAGGGCGCTGCTGCCTACGCTGCATCATATCGGGGAGCTGGGGCTGTTGGCGCAGCCCCAGGTCATGGCGCTCAGCGCGGCATACCGTTTTCTGCGCCGCCTGGAAAATCTTCTCCAGGCGATTGCCGACGAACAAACCCAGACGCTGCCGGATGATGCGCTGAACCGGTCGCGGCTGGCGTGGGGCATGGAAGTTGACGGCTGGAGCGAGCTGGAACAGGCGCTGGCGCGGCATACGCTCTCCGTCCGCCGGGTATTTGACGAGTTAATCGGCGATGACGCGCCGGACAATAACGATATTCCCGAACACGGCAGCTATTGCAGCCTGTGGCGGGATAAATTGGATTATGCCGATCTGGCCTTGCTGACTCCGCATCTCACGGAAAGCGTGCGGGAAAAACTGCTGCGCCAGGTGGTCGATTTTCATCATGATGTCTCGAAGCGTACCATCGGTCCGCGCGGGCGCGATGTGCTCGATCAACTGATGCCCTGCCTGTTGGCGGAAGTGTGCGCCCGGAAAGACGCCGACATCATTTTGGCGCGTCTGACTCCCCTGCTGCTGGGCATCGTCACCCGCACGACCTATCTGGAACTGCTGCTGGAGTCGCGGCCCGCGCTGGCGCAGCTCGTTCGGCTGTGCGAGGCCTCGCCGATGGTGGCCGGTCAGTTGGCCCGATACCCGCTGCTGCTGGATGAGTTGCTCGATCCCGCTACGCTCTATCAGCCGACGGCGCCGGAAGCCTATGCCGATGAGCTGCGCCAGTATCTGATGCGGGTGCCGGAAGACGATGAGGAGCAGCAGCTGGAGGCGGTGCGTCAGTTCAGGCAGGCGCAGCTGCTGCGTATTGCCGCCGGGGATATCGCCGGGGTACTGCCGGTAATGAAAGTGAGCGATCACTTAACCTACCTGGCGGAAGCGATCATCGCCGCGGTGGTGCAGCAGGCCTGGTCGCTGATGGTGGCCCGTTACGGTCAGCCCTCCCATCTGAGCCAGCGCGAAGGGCGCGGTTTTGCGGCGATCGCCTACGGCAAGCTCGGCGGCTGGGAGCTGGGTTACGGCTCCGATCTGGATCTGGTGTTCCTGCTGGATTGCCCGCCCGATGTTATGACCGACGGCGAACGCAGCATCGATGGCCGTCAGTTTTATCTGCGGCTGGCCCAGCGCGTGATACATCTGTTCAGCACGCGCACCTCATCGGGCATTCTGTACGAGGTGGATGCGCGCCTGCGGCCTTCGGGCGCGGCGGGCATGCTGGTCAGTACGATCCAGGCCTTTGACGATTATCAGCATAGCGAGGCCTGGACCTGGGAGCACCAGGCGCTGGTGCGGGCGCGGATGGTTTACGGCGAAAGCGACATTCAGCGGCAGTTTGAGAACATTCGGCGCAACATTCTTTGCCGCGAGCGCGATGGCGACAAGCTGCGCGCCGAAGTGCGTGAAATGCGCGAGAAAATGCGCCAGCATCTGGCGAACAAGGACAAGAACCTGTTCGATCTGAAAACGGACGCCGGCGGGATCACCGACATTGAGTTTATCGTCCAGTATCTGGTGCTGCGCTATGCGTCGCAGGAGCCGCGCCTGACGCGCTGGTCGGACAATGTGCGCATCCTTGAGATGATGGCGCAGTATGGGGTGATGGAGGCGCGCGAGGCCGACGCGCTGAAGCAGGCCTACGTTACCCTGCGCAATGCGCTGCACCATCTGGCGCTGCAGGAGATCGCCGGTCGGGTGGAGCAGGATAAGTTTATGGCCGAGCGGCGACAGGTTGTGGAAAGCTGGAATAAATGGCTGGGCTGAGAGACGCCGCGCATTCCGCTTAGCCGGCGTGCGCTTTTTAATGGTAATAATCAGTCCTGTGATATTATGACGCGCATTATGCGAAATGAGCTTGGAGTAGGGGATGAAAGTTACGCTGCCTGATTTCCGCCGTGCGGGCGTATTAGTGGTTGGAGACGTGATGCTGGACCGTTACTGGTACGGGCCCACCAGCCGTATTTCACCAGAGGCGCCGGTGCCGGTGGTGAAGGTGGATACCATAGAAGAGCGCCCGGGCGGGGCCGCCAACGTGGCGATGAATATCGCATCCCTGGGCGCGCTTTCACGATTGGTCGGCTTAACGGGGATCGATGACGCCGCGCGGGCGCTGAGCGCCAAACTGAACGAAGTCAACGTGAAGTGCGATTTCGTTTCGGTGCCCACGCACCCGACTATTACCAAACTGCGCGTGTTGTCGCGTAATCAGCAGTTGATCCGGCTGGATTTTGAAGAGGGTTTCGACGGCGTCGATCCGCGGCCGATGATTGAGCGCATCCAGCAGGCGCTGCCCAATATCGGCGCGCTGGTGTTGTCTGATTACGCCAAAGGGGCGCTCACGCATGTGCAGGAGATGATCCGGACGGCGAAAGCGGCGGGCGTACCTGTGCTGATCGATCCGAAAGGAACCGACTTTTCCCGCTACCGCGGCGCGACGCTGTTGACACCCAACCTGTCCGAGTTCGAGGCGGTGGCCGGGCGCTGTAAAAATGAAGAAGAGCTGGTGGCGCGCGGCATGCAGCTGGTGGCCGATTACCAGCTGTCGGCGCTGTTGATCACCCGCTCCGAGCAGGGCATGACGCTATTGCAGCCGGGCAAAACGCCGCTGCACCTGCCGACCCAGGCGCAGGAAGTGTATGACGTAACCGGGGCCGGCGATACGGTCATCGGCGTGTTGGCCGCGGCGCTGGCCGCCGGCAATCCGCTGGAAGAGGCCTGCTTCCTGGCGAACGCCGCCGCCGGCGTGGTGGTCGGCAAGCTGGGGACGTCGACGGTCACGCCGATCGAACTGGAAAACGCCATTCGCGGCCGCTCGGAAAGCGGATTCGGCGTGATGAGCGAGCCGCAGTTGAAAGAGGCCGTAGCGCGCGCGCGCCAGCGCGGCGAGAAGATCGTCATGACGAACGGCTGTTTCGATATCCTGCATGCGGGGCACGTCTCCTATCTTGCCAATGCCCGTAAGCTGGGAGACCGGCTGATTGTCGCCGTCAACAGCGACGCCTCGACCCGCCGCCTAAAAGGGCCGACCCGGCCGGTGAATCCACTGGCGCAGCGGATGATCGTATTGGGGGCGCTGGAGTCCGTCGACTGGGTGGTGGCGTTTGAGGAAGATACCCCGCAGCGCCTGATTGCCGAAGTGTTGCCGGACATTCTGGTGAAGGGCGGCGATTATCAGCCGCATGAAATCGCAGGCAGCGAAGAAGTGTGGGCCAACGGCGGCGAAGTCAAGGTGCTGAATTTTGAAGACGGCTGCTCCACCACCAATATTATTAATGCCATTAAAGCCGGTAAGTCTGAGTAACTGACTGAAACAGGTATGAATCCATTGAATTTAGCGTTAGCCGAAGTACGCGAGGCTAACTCGCGGATAGCAGAACTGCGCACGCTGTTGCGCCACCATGAATATAAGTATCACGTGGAGGATGCGCCGGAAATTCCCGATGCCGAATATGACCGGCTGATGCGCGAGCTGAAAAGTCTGGAAGAGGCCTATCCCCAGTTGGTGACCGGCGACTCGCCGACCCAGCGCGTGGGGGCCGCGCCGCTGGCGGCGTTCGAACAGGTGCATCATGAAGTGCCGATGCTGTCGCTGGACAACGTATTCGATGAAGAGAGCTATCTGGCGTTCAGTAAACGTATCGGCGATCGGTTGAAAAACGCCGAAGACCTGACGTTTTGCTGCGAGCTGAAGCTGGACGGCCTGGCGGTCAGCCTGCTGTACGAAGATGGCGTGCTGGCGCGCGCGGCCACGCGCGGCGACGGTAGCACCGGCGAGAACATCACCGCTAATATTCGTACCATCGGCGCGATCCCGCTGCGTTTGCGCGGGGAGAATATTCCGCGCCGTCTGGAAGTGCGCGGCGAAGTGTTTATGAAGCACAGCGGTTTCGAAAAGCTGAATGAAGAAGCGCGCCGCGTCGGCGGCAAGGTCTTCGCGAATCCGCGCAATGCGGCGGCGGGTTCGTTGCGCCAGCTCGATCCGCGCATCACGGCGAAACGTCCGCTGACCTTTTTTTGCTATGGCTGGGGGCTGCTGGACGGGGGCGAACTGCCCGGCAGTCATTGGCAGCGTTTGATGCAATTCAGAGACTGGGGGTTACCCGTCAGCGACCGTATCCAGCTCTGCACCGGCAGCCGAGAAGTGCTGGATTTTTACCGCCGCGTCGAGCAACAGCGCGGTTCGTTGGATTTTGATATCGACGGCGTGGTCATCAAGGTCGACTCGCTGGCGCTACAGGAGCGTTTGGGGTTTGTCGCCCGGGCGCCGCGCTGGGCGGTGGCGTTTAAATTTCCGGCTCAGGAACAGCTGACCTGGGTGCGCGACGTTGAATTCCAGGTCGGCCGTACCGGAGCGATTACGCCGGTGGCGCGCCTGGAGCCGGTGGCGGTGGCCGGGGTGATGGTCAGCAATGCGACCTTGCATAACGCTGACGAAATCGAGCGCCTCGGGATACGCATCGGCGATCGGGTGATTGTGCGCCGGGCCGGAGACGTTATTCCGCAGATTGTCGGCGTGGTGGAGGCGGAGCGTGCGGAAAATACTCTGCCGATCCTGTTCCCCACGGCGTGTCCGGTGTGCGGTTCCGATGTGGAGCGCATCGAAGGCGAAGCCGTCACCCGCTGTACCGGCGGACTGATCTGCGGGGCGCAGCGCAAAGAATCCCTGAAGCATTTTGTCTCCCGCCGCGCGCTGGATGTCGAGGGAATGGGGGATAAGATTATCGATCAACTGGTGGAGAAAGAGTACGTCAAAACGCCGGCCGATCTTTTCCGGTTGAGCGCCGGGATGTTAACCGGTCTCGATCGCATGGGGCCGAAGTCGGCGCAAAACCTGGTCAACGCGCTGGAAAAAGCGAAAACCACCACGCTGGCGCGCTTCCTGTATGCTCTGGGGATCCGCGACGTCGGCGAGGCGACGGCGGCCAATCTTGCGGCGCATTTCGGTTCGCTTGAGGCGCTTTTCGCCGCCGGCGAGGAGGCGTTGCTGGACGTTTCCGACGTAGGAACGGTGGTGGCGACCCATGTGCGTCATTTCCTTGAGGAAGAGCACAACCAGAAGGTGATCCGTGAGTTAACCGATCCTGAGGGCATCAATATCCATTGGCCGGCGCCGGCGGCGATCCGGGTTGACGAGATCGATAGTCCGTTTGCCGGCAAGACGCTGGTGCTGACGGGGTCGTTGAGTCTCTTATCCCGGGATGAGGCCAAAGATCGGCTAACGGCGCTGGGGGCGAAGGTTAGCGGCAGCGTATCGAAGAAAACGGATATGGTGATTGCCGGCGAAGCGGCGGGTTCCAAGCTGGCCAAAGCGCAGGCGCTGGGGATTCCGGTGATCGACGAGGCCGAAATGATCCGTTTGCTGGGAGAGTAATCCGTGGAAAAAGAGGACCTGATCGAGATTGCCAATATGCGCATGCCGTTTGGCAAATATCAGGGACGCGCGCTTATCGACCTCCCGGAAGAGTATCTGCTGTGGTTCGCCCGTAAAGGCGAGTTTCCGCCGGGGCGCCTGGGCGAGCTGATGCAAATCACGCTGACAATCAAGATAGAAGGCCTGCAAGGGCTGATTAAGCCGTTGAAAAAGAGCGGCAAGGCATAAGCGTTATGCCTTGCGCGCTACGGCTACGGATCGTTAGGCATAAACGTTGATCTGATTGTCGTCCGTCGGGCGGTTAACGCCGTCTGCCTGGGCGGAAAGACTGTTCTTATCCGAATCTGCTTCTTCAACCGACTGCTGCACCTGGGCGCTTTCCTGCGCCTGCTGCGCCTGAAGCTGGGCGATTTGCGCCTCGATCACCTGGATCTGGGCCTGCAACATCTCGCTTTGCGCTTCCGACGTTTCGTCTCCGGATGACGAGACGTTTTTAAGCTGTTCCGTTAATTTTTCAAGCTTTTGAGTGAGTTGATTAATCTTCTGGGCATAGCTTTGCGAATCGCTGCCTGAAGATGACGCTGCTGATGAAACTGCACTTATGCTGGACATTGATCCTCCTGATAACGCGCATGTGTGAATCGATTATCGGCAACGACGCTTTTTTATTGAGGATAGCCGAGTTATCAAGTCGCAAGGCCGCCGTTAATCTTGAGTAATAGGCGTAACAAGATATGTTTGCCGCATGTCGCCGCGCTATTTTTACCATCGGCCGAGCATCGCTAGCCATAGAGAGATAACGTTATTAGATGTAAAGATCGAGCCGATTATTCCCCGACGCCGCATCGGGCGCATTCACGCTTTCCGACGCGTTTTCAGCGGTCGCCGCCGGAGGGACCGGCTCTCCTTGCTGTAAAATCGCTACCTGAGACTGGAGAGCGACCAGCTGCGCCTGAATAATCTGCTTTTGCTCCTGAATCTGCGTCTCGCTCGGGCTGTCGTCCCCCCCCGCGGCGGGAGCGCTGAGCTGCGACAGCTTGTCGTTAAGATGGCTGATGCGCTGATTAAGCTGGGTGACCTGCTGATCGGCGTCGCTGGCGGTGTTGGATGTGATCGGCGCGATAGAAGAGACTAAAACCAAAGCAATGGAAGATGTAGACATTGTTTTATCCTCAACGTAAAAATTCCTGACGGCAACCTTACTACTATCGGTTAAATTTCGCCCGGCTTTAATGTTTTGAAACATTAATCAACGTCCATAAACATGGATGGCGCTGTTTAAGCGTTTCGCCTGGTTATTTAACTCTTCCGCGGTTTCCGTCGATTGCGTCACCATATCCGTATTGCGCTGCGTCATCTCCTCGATATGGGCTATCGACGTATTAATTAGTCCCAGCGCCGACGTTTGCTCGTGGGAAGCATGGCTGATCTCTTTGATCATCGTCGAGACTTGCAGCACCTCATTCACCATATCGCTGATATGTTTGCCGGCATTCTCCACCATCTCTCCGCCCGACTTAACGCTTTTGACGTTGTCGTCGATCAGCGTTTTGATCTCTTTCGCCGCCGATGCCGAGTGTTGGGCCAAATTTCGGACTTCCGCCGCCACCACGGCGAACCCCTTGCCTTGCACCCCGGCCCGCGCCGCTTCAACGGCGGCGTTCAGGGCCAGTATATTGGTCTGAAAGGCGATGCTGTCGATCACGCTGATGATATCGACGATTTTATTGCTGGCATGGGAAATGGAATCCATCATGCCGCTGGTCTCTTTCATTATCTCCCCGCCGGCGACGGCCGTCTGGCTGGCGGTTTCCGCCATCTGCGTCGCTTGCGCGGCCGTTTCGGAACTCTGCTGAACCGCGGCGGTGATTTGTTCTATGGCCGCCGCCGTTTGCTGCAGGTTGGCGGATGTCTCCTCCGTGCGGCTATTCAGCGCGATATTGTTTTCCGCCAGCCTGCGGCTGACCTCGGTCATGCCTTTTACCTGCGTGCCGACATCATCGACCAGGGAGTGCAGATTGAGTCCGAATTGGTTGACGACCCGCAGCAGCAGGCCGATTTCATCAACCCGGTTCAGGCGCATGGCTTTTCCCTTGCGCCCGGAAACCACATCCTGGGCCTGTTGCAGAATCATTTTCAGCGGCCGGGCGATTTGCCGCTGCAAAAGAGCATCCAGCAGCAGAATTAACGGCAGCGTCAGCGCCGTCAGCCAAAGCGCATTCATGCCGCCGAGCGCCAGTAACGCCGGAGCGCCGCCGGCGAACAGCACCGCCAGCCGTAAGCGCCAGCGAACGGACAGCTTTTGCAACAGCGAAAGCGGGGAGAATATTCCGGTTCGAATCACCAAGCCTTTATATAATTTACGTTTCCCGGCCTGATTTTTCTTCATCGCGGCATATAAAGGCTCCGCCAGTCTGATTTCATCCGCGCTTGGCGTATTGCGTACCGAGATATAACCTGTAAGTTTATTTTGATGATAAACCGGCGTGACGTTCGCTCGCACCCAATAATAATCGCCGTTATTACGACGGTTTTTTACCAGCCCGGTCCAGCTGTCTCCCTGTTTTAAGGTAAACCACATGTCTGCAAATGCTTCGACCGGCATATCCGGGTGGCGCACAATATTGTGCGGCTGACTGAGCAATTCTGATTCGGAAAAACCGCTGACGTTGATAAACGCGGAATTAGCGTAGGTAATATGGCTATTCGTATCTGTTGTCGACATTAAGATGGTATCCATGTCCAACAGATACTCCTGCTGCGTAACAGGCGTATTTAATCTCATCGAAAACCCCGGCGTGTTAATACCCGTATCGATTTGCGGTTGCAGCCGATATTAGGGTAATTGCTGTGTAAATTAATCAATATTTATTAAGTAAGCCTATATTCCCGCTATTATTGTTGCCATTTTGTTGGTCTATTGTGAAAATTGGTAGGAATATACGCCGTCGATTATAATAAACGTTATGTTAATTTTTTATGACATCCGACGTTCGGCGGCAGACTTCTTTTTAAGGCGAGTGTCTGAATATATTCATCATCATGTCAAGTATTGTAAATTTATGATGACGGCGATCCTGATGTCAACGAGTTCTTTAATTATTAAAAAAAACAATAATAGACCGGGTCGATCGCAGTTAAAAAAAGGTTTTCCTTATTTGTTATATAAAACCTATCCTGAATGTTGCTGATTATAAGGTGTTATGCGGATTACTCTCTGGTATACCCGTCATACTTCAAGTTGCCTGTGCGTTGGCCCTGTTACTCGCTCCATCCGTGGGGCCGCCGCAAGCGCCGTGCAAAAACGCTTTGGCGTTTTTGTCCTGCAACTCGAATTATTTAGGGGATATAACTGAGAATATATCGGCTAAATTGATCTCCAATCAAAAATAAAAATAGCGCTCGCCGGATTGATTTTGCGTTGCGCCATGTTATTTAGTGCGATAAGTGCTGCGCCGCCGCTTTACTGACATTCCCGATCTCATCCAGCAATTCCAGCCATTCCGGCTCCAGATCGCCGGCATCGATGCCTTTGCGCAGCTGCTGCTCCAGGTAGCAGCAGATTTGCTTCAAGCGCGGAACGCCGCTGTAGCTGCAACTGCCGTGTAATTTGTGGATCAGATCGAGGATCCGATCGCTGGGTTGGCCATTCATCATGTTCTCAACCTGCCGGCTCACCTCCGGCAGAAAGTCCAGCAGCATCTGTAGCAGTTCGCGCGCCAGCTCCGGTTTATTGGCCGCCTGCCGTTGCGCCAGCTCCCAGTCCAGAGAGCGTCGGCCCTCCTGCGCTTCATCGGCCGGCGCTTGGCTATGGGAATAGCGGGACAGCGCCTTTTTCAGCATCTGTTCGTCAATCGGTTTCGCCAGGTAATCATCCATCCCCGCCTGGAGCAAACGGTCGCGCTCGTCGCTCATGGTATGGGCGGTCACGGCGATAATCGGCGTTTGGGCGTGATTGGGAAGCTGGCGGATTAACTCGCTGGCGCGGATACCGTCCATGCCCGGCATCTGGATATCCATCAGAATAATATTGATCTCCCGCTCCCGGGCCTGGTGGATGGCCTCCGCGCCGTTTTCACACAGAATGATATTCTCCACCAGCTCTTCCAGCAGCGTGCCGATCAATTTCAGATTGGCCGGATTATCATCCACCGCCATGACGCTGAGCGGCAGGCGTTCGGCGGACGGCAACGGCGGCTGCGCCGTCTTGACATTTTGCGGCGGGAAAGGCGGCTGGGATAACGGGGTGTCTTGCAGCAGCGGCAGCAGCCGGGGCGCGGAGATCGGTTTGCTCAAACAGGCGTGAACGCCAAACAGCTTCAGCTGCTCGGCGTCCATTTGCGCCAGGCTGGGCAGCGCCAATATCACGCAGGGCGCGCGCCGGCAAACGTCCCGCAGCTTGGGCGTATAATCGAGCAGTTTGTTGCGGTAGTGAACCGGAATGCCCAGCAGCAGAATATCAAAAGGCGCATCGGGAAGCTGTTCCAGGGTGGCGCTGTAGCTGACCGTCAACGGCGTTTGGCTGAGAATATCCAGCGTAGCCTGCGCCGCCGCCGGATTGGATTCGATATACGCCAGGCTTTTGCCCTGCAGCATAGGATATTTGTTGTGCGTCGGCGCGGCGTGGGGGTTCAACGGCAGGTTGATATGGAACCAGAAGGTGGAGCCTTTATTCAACTGGCTGTGAAAGCTGATCGTGCCGCCCATCTCTTTGATCAGCCGCTGGGTGATCACCAGGCCAAGCCCGGTTCCCCCGTGGCGGCGTGAAATACTGGTGTCCGCCTGGCGGAAAGCCTGAAACATCTGCGACTGCTGCCGTTCCGCAATGCCGATGCCGGTATCGCGGATTTGAACTTCCAACTGAACCTGGCGATGCTCCTGCCGGCGTTTCTCCACCCGGATGTCGATGTTGCCCTGTTCGGTGAACTTAATGGCGTTCCCCAACAGGTTGGTGATGATTTGCTGCAGCCGCATCGGATCGCCGACGTACTGTTCCGGCACGTCATTTTGAATATCGAGCGTGAGCTCCAGCCCCTTTTCATGCGCGGTATGGGCCAGCAGCATCACCACTTCGTCCAGCGTGTTATGCAAGGAGAAGGGAATATTTTCCAGCACCAGTTTGCCGGCTTCCAGCTTGGAGAAGTCCAGTACGTCGTTAATGATGTTGAGCAGATTATTGGCGGAGCGTTCGATGGTCAGCAGGTAGTCGGTCTGCGTCGGATTCAGCGAGGTTTTCAGCGTCTGGCGGGTAAAGCCGATGACGCCGTTGAGCGGCGTTCTTAATTCGTGCGACATATTCGCCAAAAACTCGGACTTGATGCGCGCCGCTTCCTGCGCCCGTTTTTTCGCCAGATCCAGCTCGACGTTCTGGATCTCCATTTGTTCCAGGGTTTCCCGCAGATCGTAGGTGGCCTGATCGATATTCTGCTGCATCTCTTCATGATAGGCGGTTAACGACATCGCCATTGAGTTGATGCCGTTTTTCAGCATATTCAGCTCGCCCAGCATATGGCCTTCAACCCGGCTGTCCAACTGCCCGCGGCGGATTCTATCCACCGTTTCGACCATGTTGCGGATGGGCGCGGTGACGTCCCGCATCAGACGATAGGCAAACAGTACGGCAATGCCCATACAGAGCAGCAGCAGCAGGCCGACGATAAGAATTTCCTGGTATTGCTGGAGCTTGAGGGCGTTGATATCCAGCTCGACGGCCAGGTAGGCGATAGGCCGCGTAACGTCAGGCAGGGCCGGGCTGACGTTATGGGTGAATTCGCTATCCCCCATGATGGGCATATGCAGGATCAGCAGGCTGTCGGTGCGGTAGAGGCGCAGGCCGCCGTTAGTGGGCGGCTCCGCGCTCAGGCGTTCAGGCAACGTTTTATGACGAATGTTGGTGGTGACGATCAGCCGATCCTGGGCGTCGAAGATGCTGATGGCTCTGATGACATCGGAATGGCGGCGGTGCAGGGTATTGATCAGCGGCTGAAGCGTATCCAACTGGTTTCTGGCGATAGCATAAGCGCTGGCGACCGCCAGCGGCTCAATAATACTGGCTCCGGTATCGGCCAGCTGCGACTGCAGTTGGTTATAGCGGTTTATGCCGAAAAACACGCTGAGCAGCAGCCCGATCAATAATGTCGGCGCCAGAACCAGTATTAACATACGCGCACGCAGACTGTATTTGGTCATGTGGCTCCAATGTGGGAGAATTCAGCCTTACCCGCTATCTTGACAGCAATCATTGGGTATCAATCAACATTACAGCTTAAAAATTAGGGCGTTTATATACCTAAAATAATTCGGGTTGCCGGACAAAACGTTATCGTTTTGCACAACGCGCGGCGTCGGCCCTTGACGGGCGGGCTCCGAGGGGCCGGGTAGCAAAGCCCGCGCGTCTGCAGCTTGAAGTATAAAGGTATAAACCGATTGTAAATTATGGCGCAATTCTACTCTCCAAACCGGCGCGTGACGACCCGGCAAATCATAACCGTAGCGGTAGACTCGCTGGACCCGTTTGGTCAAGGGGTGGCCCGTCATCAGGGTAAAACGATTTTTGTCGCCGGCGCGTTGCCGGGGGAACAGGCGGAAGTGCAACTGACGGACGAAAAGCGTCAGTTTGCGCACGCCAAACTTAAGCATCTATTGACGCGCAGTCCGCAGCGCGTAGCGCCGCGGTGTCCGCACTTTAACGTCTGCGGCGGGTGCCAGCAGCAGCACGCCGATATCGCGCTACAGCAGCGCAGCAAATCGTCGGCGCTATTGCATCTGATGGCGCGGGAAACGGGCGTGAGCGCGCCCGCCGGCGATCCTATCTGCGGCCCGGCTTACGCATATCGGCGACGGGCGCGGCTTGCGTTATACTATCAGGCGAAGCGGCAGCGCCTGCTGATGGGGTATCGCCAGGCCGGATCGCACGATTTGGTCGATATCCGGGCCTGCCCGATACTGCGGCCCGAGCTGGAAGCGCTATTGGCGCCGCTGCGCGATTGCCTGGGAAGCCTGCAGGCGGTAAGGCGGTTGGGGCACGTAGAGCTGGTGCTGGCGGATAACGGCCCGTTACTGGTATTGCGCCACCTCGATCCGTTGAGCGCCGCCGATCGCCGGGCGCTATGCGACTTCGCGCAGCGGCATGCGGTTTCGGTCTATCAGGCCGAGGATGCGCAGTCCCTGAGCCGTCTGCACGGCGTCGAGCCGGTATACCGCATTGCGGGGTTAACGCTGGCATTCAGTCCGCGGGACTTTATTCAGGTCAATGATGCGGTCAATCAGCAAATGGTCGGCCAGGCGTTGGCCTGGCTGGACGTTCAGCCGGAGGACCGGATACTGGATCTGTTCTGCGGGATGGGCAATTTCACCCTCCCTTTGGCGCAGCGGGCGGCCGGCGTTGTCGGCGTCGAGGGCGTGGCGGCGTTAGTGGAAAAAGGGCGCGAGAACGCCCGGCACAACGCCCTTGAGAACGTCACATTTTTTCACCAAAATCTTGAAGATGACGTCACGCGGCAGCCCTGGGCCGCCCAGGGTTTTGATAAGATATTGCTCGATCCGGCGCGTGCCGGCGCCGCGGGCGTTATGGCGCAAATCGTCAGGCTGTCTCCCCGGCGCGTGGTGTACGTTTCCTGTAACCCGACGACGCTGGCGCGCGACAGTAAAATATTGCTCGAAGCCGGTTACCGGCTGGCGAATGTGACTATGTTGGATATGTTTCCGCATACCGGGCACCTTGAATCGATGGCCCTGTTTTTACGCGATTCCGGCGAGGCGGATACCCAGTAGGTTTCGACGCGCCGGCGGCTTGGAAGATGACGGGGATGAGTAGGGAGAAATTATGGTTGCGGTAAGAAGTGCGCATATGAATACGGACGGCGAGTTTGTCGCTGACGCGTGGATTGCTTCGCTTGGATTAACCAGCCAGCAGTCGTGTGAACGTTTAGCCGAAACCTTGCGTTACTGTGAACAACAAACTCAGGATCATCCCGATGCCGTGCTGCTGCTGTGGCGGGGAATCGAGATGGTTGAAATACTGTCCACCCTGAGCATGGATAACGACAGCATGCGCGCGGCGCTGCTGTTTCCGCTCGCCAACGCCAATGTGGTGGATGAAGCCACGCTGGGCGAAAAATACGGCAAAAGCATTGCGGATTTGGTGCACGGCGTGCGCGATATGGATGCGATTCGCCAGCTCAAGGCCACCCAGACGGGCTCCGTCGCTTCTGAACAGGTGGATAACATCCGCCGTATGCTGCTGGCGATGGTGGAGGATTTCCGCTGCGTGGTGATCAAGCTGGCGGAGCGCATCGCCCACCTGCGCGAAGTGAAAGACGCCCCGGAAGAGGAGCGGGTGCTGGCGGCGAAAGAGTGCAGCAATATTTATGCGCCGCTCGCCAATCGCCTGGGGATCGGGCAGCTCAAGTGGGAGCTGGAAGACTTCTGTTTTCGCTATCTGCACCCGGAAGAGTACAAACGCATTGCGACGCTGCTGCACGAGCGCCGCATCGATCGCGAACAGTACATCGACGATTTCGTGAAAACGCTGCGCGCCGCCATGAAAGAAGAAGGGGTGCAGGCGGAAGTCTACGGCCGCCCCAAACACATCTACAGCATCTGGCGCAAGATGCAGAAAAAATCGCTGTCGTTTGACGAACTGTTCGACGTGCGCGCGGTGCGCATCGTGGTGGAGCGTCTGCAGGACTGCTACGGCGCGCTGGGGATTGTGCATACCCACTATCGCCATCTGCCGGACGAGTTCGACGACTACGTCGCCAACCCGAAACCGAACGGCTACCAGTCCATCCATACGGTGGTGCTGGGGCCGAAGGGCAAAACGCTGGAAATCCAGATCCGTACCCGCCAGATGCATGAAGACGCCGAGCTGGGCGTGGCGGCGCACTGGAAATATAAAGAGGGCACGGTGGCGGGCGGCCGTGCGGGCTACGAGGGGCGGATCGCCTGGCTGCGCAAGCTGATCGCCTGGCAGGAAGATATGGCGGATTCCAACGAAGTGCTGGATGAAGTACGCAGCCAGGTGTTTGACGATCGGGTTTACGTCTTTACGCCGAAGGGCGACGTGGTCGATCTGCCGGCCGGCTCGACGCCGCTGGATTTCGCCTACCATATTCACAGCGATATCGGCCATCGCTGCATCGGCGCGAAAATCGGCGGACGCATCGTGCCCTTCACCTACCAGTTGCAAATGGGCGATCAGATAGAAGTGATCACCCAGAAACAGCCCAACCCGAGTCGCGACTGGCTGAACCCCAATCTGGGCTATATCACCACCAGCCGCGGGCGTTCTAAAATTCACAACTGGTTCCGCAAACAGGATCGCGACAAGAACATTCTGGCCGGCCGTCAGCTCCTGGACGACGAGCTGGAACACTTGGGGATCGGCCTGAAGACGGCGGAGAAACTGCTGCTGCCGCGTTATAACGTGAATTCGCTGGATGAACTGCTGGCGGCGATCGGCGGCGGGGACATTCGTCTCAACCAGATGGCGAATTTCCTGCAATCGCAGCTTAAGCAGCCCAGCGCGGAAGAGCAGGATCGTGAAGCGCTGCGCCAACTGACGCAAAAATCTCCGCCGCCGGCGCCGCGCAACAAGGATAACGGGCGCGTGGTGGTGGAGGGCGTGGGCAACCTGATGCATCACATCGCGCGCTGTTGCCAGCCGATCCCCGGCGACGATATCACCGGGTTTATCACCCGCGGGCGCGGGATCTCCATTCACCGCTCGGACTGCGATCAGTTGGAAGAGCTGCGTAGCCATGCGCCGGAGCGCATCGTGGACGCGGTGTGGGGCGAAAGCTACTCCAGCGGTTACTCGCTGGTGGTGCGGGTGACGGCCAACGATCGCAGCGGCTTGTTGCGCGACATCACCACCATTCTGGCGAACGAAAAAGTCAATGTGCTGGGCGTGTCCAGCCGCAGCGACACTAAACAGCAGTTGGCCACCATCGATATGGAGATCGAGATTTATAACTTGCAGGTGCTGGGCCGCGTGCTGGCCAAGCTCAACCAACTGCCGGACGTGATCGACGCGCGCCGCCAGCAGGGAAGCTGAATCGGTTTTTCTTTGGGGGGCTTTTACCATGGCGTAAGCAATTACGCTGAGGCGGGCGACCCCGCGCATGTTATTACCCAATTTTTAAATTGAGATACCCAATGAATTCACCCGCTATTGAGCGCCTGCTTGGCGTGATGAAAACCCTGCGCGATCCGCAAAACGGCTGTCCGTGGGATCGTAAACAGACCTTCGACACCATCACCCCTTACACGCTGGAAGAGACGTACGAAGTGCTGGACGCCATCAGCCGTAAAGATTTCGACGACCTGCGCGGCGAGCTGGGCGATCTGCTGTTTCAGGTGGTGTTTTACGCGCAAATGGCGCAGGAGCAGGGGCTGTTCGATTTTTCCGACGTCTGCAACGCCATCAGCGACAAGCTGGAGCGCCGTCATCCGCATATCTTCGCGGGCGCGGCGGCGCCGGCGGACGGCAAGGCCGCGCTGGCAAGCTGGGAACAGACCAAGGCGCAGGAAAGGTGCGAAAAAGATCGCCACTCGCTGGTGGATGATATTCCGGATGCGCTGCCGGCGTTAATGAAAGCGCAAAAAATTCAGCAGCGTTGCGCCTCCGTCGGTTTTGACTGGAACAGCCTGGGGCCGGTTGTCGATAAGGTTTACGAAGAAATTGATGAAGTGATGCATGAGGCGCGGCAGGCGGTTATTGATGAAGACAAACTGGGCGAAGAGATCGGCGATTTATTGTTCGCCACCGTCAATCTTTCGCGCCATTTGGGGCATAAGGCCGAACGGGCGCTGCAAGAGGCCAATCGCAAATTCTGCCGTCGCTTCCGTCAGGTGGAACAGCTTATTAGCCAGTCCGGCCGCACTATGGAGCAGGCCACGCTGGAGCAGATGGAAGCGGCGTGGCAGCAGGTGAAACAGCAAGAAAAAAGCAGCTGACCCGGTTTTTATTATGAATGCGTTATTTTCATAGCTTATTATTCATAATAAAATGATTTTTAGATGATTTTCTGTTGGGCATGACGGGATGTGAACTCCCGAAGCCGCGGGGATGAAATCGCCGCGACGGGCAAAACGAACAATTGTGGCGCCCGGCCGGTTCCGGTATACTACTTTCCCGTCTTGGTCTTTCCATCGTCTTTAAACCTAAACTCTCAGGTTCAGCATGACAACTAATTATATTTTTGTGACCGGCGGGGTCGTATCCTCTCTGGGTAAAGGCATTGCCGCAGCCTCTCTGGCGGCTATTCTCGAAGCCCGTGGCCTCAACGTTACCATCATGAAACTGGACCCGTACATCAACGTGGATCCGGGCACGATGAGCCCGACTCAGCACGGTGAGGTCTTCGTCACCGAAGACGGGGCGGAAACCGATCTCGATCTGGGCCACTACGAGCGCTTTATCCGCACCAAAATGTCTCGCCGCAATAACTTCACCACCGGCCGAATCTACTCCGACGTGCTGCGCAAAGAGCGCCGCGGCGACTATTTGGGCGCGACCATCCAGGTTATCCCCCATATTACCAATGCGATTAAAGAACGCATTCTGGAAGGCGGCGAAGGGCATGACGTGGTGCTGGTGGAAATCGGCGGCACCGTCGGCGATATCGAATCGCTGCCGTTCCTCGAAGCGATTCGCCAGATGGCGGTTGAAGTGGGCCGTGAGCATACGTTGTTTATGCACCTGACGCTGGTGCCTTACCTGGCCGCCGCCGGCGAAGTGAAAACCAAGCCAACCCAGCATTCGGTTAAAGAACTGCTTTCCATCGGTATTCAGCCCGATGTGCTTATCTGCCGTTCCGACCGCACCGTGCCCGCCAATGAGCGCGCAAAAATTGCTTTATTCTGTAATGTGCCGGAAAAAGCGGTAATCTCCCTTAAAGATATTGATTCCATTTATAAAATTCCGTCGCTATTGAAATCTCAGGGGCTGGACGATTATATTTGTAAACGATTCAGCTTGAACTGTCAGGAAGCAAACCTGTCAGAATGGGAACAGGTGGTGTACGAAGAGGCCAATCCGGGCGGCGAAGTGACCATCGGGATGATCGGCAAATACGTCGCTCTGCCCGATGCCTATAAGTCCGTTATCGAAGCGCTGAAGCACGGCGGTTTGAAGAATCGCCTGACGGTGAACATCAAGCTGATCGATTCGCAGGATGTTGAAACCCGCGGCGTTGAAATTCTGAAAGATTTGGACGCTATCCTGATCCCCGGCGGATTCGGCTATCGCGGCGTTGAAGGTAAGGTGATGGCGGCACGCTACGCCCGCGAACACAATGTCCCCTACCTGGGGATTTGTCTGGGGATGCAGGTCGCATTAATGGAATTCGCCCGTAACGTCGTCGGTATGGAAGGGGCGAACTCGACGGAGTTTGTGCCAGAATGTAAGTACCCGGTGATTGCGCTGATTACCGAATGGCGCGATGAAGACGGCAATATCGAAGTGCGCAGCGAAGACAGCGACCTGGGCGGCACCATGCGCGTCGGCGGGCAGCAGTGCCACCTGGCGGAAGGCAGCCTGGTGCGCCAGCTCTACGGCGAGCCGACGATCGTTGAACGTCATCGCCATCGTTACGAAGTCAACAACATGTTGTTGAAACAGATTGAGGCGGCGGGATTGCGTGTTGCCGGTCTTTCCGCCGATCGCAAACTGGTGGAGATCATCGAATTGCCCGATCATCCGTGGTTCGTGGCCTGTCAGTTCCACCCGGAATTCACATCGACGCCGCGCGATGGGCATCCGCTGTTTGCCGGTTTTGTAAAAGCCGCCGGCGCGTATCAAAAGCGCCAGGTGAAGTAAGGTTTTGCCAGCGCCGCGCGGACTTTGCGCGGTGTTCGTCTGAGGTTTTAGTTTAACTGTACTGAGGAAAATCTAATGTCCAAAATTGTTAAAGTCATCGGTCGTGAAATCATCGACTCACGCGGAAATCCAACTGTTGAAGCCGAAGTGCATCTGGAAGGCGGTTTTGTTGGTCTGGCTGCCGCGCCGTCAGGGGCTTCCACGGGTTCTCGCGAAGCGCTGGAACTGCGTGACGGTGACAAATCCCGTTTTCTGGGCAAAGGCGTAACTAAAGCCGTTGCCGCAGTAAACGGCCCGCTGGCTCAGGCTATCCTGGGCAAAGACGCGAAAGATCAGGCGAACATCGATAAGATCATGATCGACCTGGACGGGACTGAAAACAAATCCAAATTCGGCGCTAACGCCATTCTGGCCGTTTCCCTGGCCGCCGCTAAAGCCGCCGCCGCCGCCAAAGGCCTGCCGCTGTATGCCCACATCGCTGAACTGAACGGCACTCCGGGCCAGTACTCTATGCCTCTGCCGATGATGAACATCATCAACGGCGGCGAACACGCCGACAACAACGTCGACATCCAGGAATTCATGATTCAGCCGGTCGGCGCGAAATCCGTTAAGGAAGCGATCCGTATCGGTTCCGAAGTGTTCCACAACCTGGCTAAGGTGCTGAAAGCCAAAGGCATGAACACCGCAGTCGGCGACGAAGGCGGCTATGCCCCTAACCTGGAATCCAACGCCGCCGCGCTGGCCGCTATCAAAGAAGCGGTGGAAAAAGCCGGTTACGTGCTGGGTAAAGACGTTACGCTGGCGATGGACTGCGCGGCTTCCGAGTTCTACAACAAAGAAACCGGTAACTATGAACTGAAAGGCGAAGGCAAAACCTTCACTTCTCAGGAATTCACTCATTACCTGGAAGGCCTGACCAAAGAATATCCGATCGTTTCCATCGAAGATGGCCTGAACGAATCTGACTGGGACGGTTTCGCTTACCAGACCAAAGTTCTGGGCGACAAAATCCAGCTGGTTGGCGACGACCTGTTCGTAACCAACACCAAAATCCTGAAAGAAGGCATCGAAAAAGGCATCGCTAACTCCATCCTGATCAAATTCAACCAGATCGGTTCTCTGACCGAAACCCTGGCTGCAATCAAGATGGCGAAAGACGCCGGTTACACTGCCGTCATCTCTCACCGTTCCGGCGAAACTGAAGACGCCACCATCGCCGACCTGGCGGTAGGTACGGCGGCCGGTCAGATCAAAACCGGTTCCATGAGCCGTTCCGATCGCGTTGCTAAATACAACCAGCTGATTCGTATCGAAGAAGCGCTGGGCGCGAAAGCACCGTTCAACGGTCTGAAAGAAGTGAAAGGTCAGGCTTAATTTTTAGCCTTTTCCTGTTTGCTGATAACGGCTCCTTCGGGAGCCGTTTTTTTTGGTGTGCCGGGCATGCTCGGCAGCTCGCGGGGGAAAGTCCCCCGTCCAGCCTGATGGTGACGAAGGACTAGAGAAGCGCAAGGGCGTCGTCGTGAGGCGGGGTCTTAAGAAAGCCTGAAATAAAACCATGACCTGACGAACAGAAACCCGATACAAGGCCTATCGCCCACGGCGGTCGCTACGCGATGCTCGATGACGGCATGAGATTCAGCCTGGTGCCGTGGCGGCCAGTGATAGAACAACGGCTGGGACAGTAGATCGCCGCGACAGTGCGCGGCGGTGGTGTGTCGTGGGAGATTGGGCCGCGGCGGGGACTTTCGATTTAAGCACGCTCGATGTGGGGATTGTGTTTCGCACGGCGATCTAGCTTGCTTGCGTGGAGTTGTTACGCTCGGCAGGGATCTCCAACGCTTGCAGCAATACAGAAAGGTGTTCATCGAGACTTGACAGCACATCGGGAGGTAGCGCCGAAAGCACAAGGCGCTCGTTCTCAACGTGTCCCTCGACAGCACGATTGATCAACGCAAGCCCCTTACGCGTGAGTTGCACGAGCGTACTGCGGGCATCCTGTTCGTTGGGGACGCGCTCGACCAAGTTTCTTATTTCCAGCCGCTTGAGTCGATGGGTCATCGTTCCAGAAGTCACCATCAACGTGGAGAACAGTTCGGTCGGACTCAGGCGATACGGCGCACCGGCGCGTCGCAGTGTGGCCAGCATGTCGAACTCCCAAAGGTTCAGGTCGAATTTCGCAAATTCGGACTCCAGGCGCTGATCCAGAAGCGCCGCGCATCGCTTGATGCGTCCGATCGGCCCCATCGCGCTGACATCAAGGTCGGGGCGCTCCCTCTGCCACTGTTCGAGGATGACATCCACCGCGTCGCGTTGTCGTTGATTGGATTGATTCTTCATTTGTCTTGACTTCAAGATAAGTGGTTGGCACAATCATATTATCTTGAATTGAAGGTAAGTTACAAGGTCATGTCAACAACAATCTCATCGCCCCACTGGCGCGATGTCATGCTCACAGCAGTGGCCCCGGCAATCTGGGGTTCCACCTACATCGTGACATCGGAACTCCTGCCGCCGGATCGCCCTTTCACGGCTGCACTCATCCGGTCGCTGCCCGCAGGTCTGCTGCTGCTTCTGTTTACCTGTCGAATGCCTGCCCGGCGGGACTGGTGGCGCTTGCTGGTGCTTGGGGCGTTGAACATCGGCATCTTCCAGGCCCTGTTGTTCGTAGCAGCTTATCGCCTGCCTGGAGGTTTGGCGGCAGTGCTTGGCGCGATCCAGCCGTTGCTGGTGATGGCGCTGGCCTGGGCCGTGGATGGACGGTCGCCTGCGCAAACTACTTTGTGGTCGGCAGTCGCGGGCATGTTTGGAATGGCTATTCTGCTGTTGTCACCGCAGACGGTGTTCGAGCCCGTTGGGATCGCCGCCGCCGTGCTGGGAGCAGCGTGCATGGCGGCTGGCGTGTGGCTGACACGTCGTTGGCGACTAGACCTGCCCTTGTTGCCACTGACAGGCTGGCAACTTGTCATCGGGGGCTTGATGCTTGCGCCCGTGGCGTGGCTGGCCGATGCGCCGCTACCCCCCTTGGGGCGTGTGGAATGGGCGGCCTACGCCTACCTCTGCCTGGCCGGCGCTTTGCTGGCCTATGCGCTCTGGTTTCGTGGCGTGGCCCGCCTGCCGACAGTAGCCGTTGCATCCCTGGGGTTGCTAAGTCCTCTTACCGCCGTGGTACTGGGCTGGGCGCTGCTTTCGCAGTCAATCACGGGAACTGCACTTTTGGGACTGTTGATCGTGCTGGTCAGCGTCTTCGCCGTGCAATGGACAACGGCGCGTAGCAAGTGACCATCGCCCCTCTCAACCCTTCTCTTTTCTATCAGGCAATGACATGAATACTTCCGTACAAAGCGCGATTGAAACTTGAACATCCGTCAATAACTTTCAACCCAATCGCCCGCTGGATGATGATGCCATTACAACGCTGGTTGACCTGGCCGCGAAGGCGCCGTCTGCCTATAACTTGCAGAACTGGCGATTCATCGCCGTACGCTCGGAAGACGCCAAAGCGCGCCTGATGAGGGCAGCGCTGCAATCCAGCATAGAAGCCAATATCATGGATCAACGGGTGGTCGATGCGGGGGTGGCACAGGCAACCGCGTCCCATGAAGATAACTCAGTATTGCAGCGTGACTGGCGGCAATGACCCTGATGCTGGCAGCGCAAGGCATGGAATTGGGCTCGTGCGCGATGGGTGGATTTGATGCAGAACGGGTAGCTCAGGAGTTTGAGCTTTCCGTCACTGAATTGCCGGTGGTGATCGTCGCTGTCGGTCATCCGGAAATCAGCAACTGGCCGCAGAAGCCACGCAAGCCCCTGCCTGAAATTCTTGCCATCGTTTGACGGAGACGGTGCTGTTCGCCCGCACCACGCCCAGCACGCGCCTGACCCGCGCGGGCAAGCTGCTCTCCGATCATATGCCGCGCGAAACTCCCTCCGTACTGACAGAAATTTTTCCCCAAATTTCTGGGGATCCCTCAGGGCGGAAGTGTTTTTCAACGTCGCTCACGACGGCTCGCGATAAAAAGCTTGCCGCCCATCTCAAAATCCGCTTTTTGCGAATGCAGTAATTCATCACCAGAACTACATTATTCAGACTGCTGGTTTTATTAATATGAAATGCCTTTTTATAAAATATTTGAGGCCGATCGGTAAGTTCTTTTCTAGGGTGCCAGCAGCGGTCATCCGATGGCAAAAGCACAAAGGTGCCGCTACGGTCCGAACGTTACCTTAAATGCCATGGCAGGCAAAAACCGTCAGCTATGACACCTTCATAAAAAATGACCGAGGAAGGATGGTAATGAAAACACGTAAGATCGGGTTGGCTAATTATCTGGCCTATGGCTCGGGCGACTTTCTTGGCGCGGGCACCACCGCATTGACCGCTGCCTGGTTACTCTATTTCTACACCACGTTTTGCGGTTTAACGCCGATTGAGGCGACCTTTATTTTCGCGATGGCGCGCGTTCTGGATGCCGTCGTCAGCCCGTTAATGGGCTTCCTGACCGATAACTTCGGCTCCACCTGGTTGGGCAAGCGCTTCGGCCGGCGTAAATTCTTTATCCTGCTCGGTATTCCCTGCGTATTCAGCTACAGCTTTATGTGGGTGAGCGACATGGGATATTGGTACTACCTGCTGACCTATCTGCTGTTTGATGTCGTCTACACCATGATTCTGGTGCCGTATGAAACGCTGGTGCCCGAAATGACCGACGACTTCAAACAGAAAACCAAATTCTCCGGCGCCCGTATTGCCTTGGCCCAGCTTTCCGCCATTCTGGCCGCCTTTCTGCCCGGCATCCTGCTGGGGTATTTGGGTAAGGACAACGCCATCTCCTTCTTCTACTCCAGCCTGGTGTTCTCCGTCATCTGCGCGCTGGTGCTGACGATGGTGTATGCGTTCACCTGGGAGCGGCCGCGGGATCAAATGTCCGAGGCTTCTCTGCGGGCGGAAAAAGAGCGCCAGTCCCTGACGCTGGCGGATAGCCTGAAACGGCTGAACGTTGAGCTGCTGTCGACGCTGCGTATCCGTATTTTCCGCCAGCACCTGGGGATGTATCTGGGCGGCTATATCGCCCAGGATGTGTTCAACGCCGTATTCACCTATTACGTGGTCTTTGTGTTGATGCAAAGCCCGACGGTGGCGTCCAACCTGATGGGCACTATGGCGATCCTGCAATTTATCTCGGTCATCGCCATGATCCCGCTGTGTATTCGCTTCGGACCCGCGCCCTCTTACCGCCTGGTGGTTTGCCTGTTCGGGCTGAGTGCGCTCTCTTATGCTTTCCTCTGGTACAGCAATATGCATGATGCGTTTTCTCTGCTGCTGCTGATTTCCGCGCTGGCGGGTTTAGGCCGCGGCGGCATCAACTACGTGCCGTGGAATACCTACACCTATATCGCCGATGTTGATGAGGTGATTACCGCGCAGCGCCGCGAAGGGATCTTCGCCGGCATTATGACCCTAACCCGCAAGGCTTCCCAGGCCGGCGCGGTGATGCTGGTGGGGATCGTGCTGCAGCTTTCCGGCTTCGTCTCCGGGCAGAGCGTACAGGCGCCGGGCGTCAGTCATACGATTTTGATGATCCTGAGCTTCGGCACGGTAGGGGTTCTGGCGCTGGGCTTCCTGGTTTCCCTGCGTTTCAAACTCAACCTTCAGACGCACAGCATACTGCGCGAAGAAACCCAGAAGATGCGCGATGCCGGGCGGCTGGTCCCTGAACAGATCACGCCGGAGGCGCGGGCGGTGGTCGAAAACCTGGCCGGTATGTCTTATGAGTCGCTGTGGGGCAACAACAACATCGGCTACCTGAACCGCAATAAGGTGAAACCGATAACGCGCGTGCCCCAGTCCTGAATGTCTTGAATTGTTAAATGATAACTAAATTGGATGATTTGCTATGACCGTATTCAGCGTAAAACATAGTCCGCTTTTGCGTCAGCCCGAACGCTTTATCTCCCGTGAGGAGCTCAAGGCGCTGATTTGCCGCATCACGGATAATCTGGTGAATATTGAAGATAAAACCGGCGAGTTTCTCCTGCGGCTGGACGATGGCCGGGTGATCGACACTAAAGGCTGGGCCGGCTGGGAGTGGACGCACGGCATCGGGCTGTACGGTATTTACCAGTATTACCAGCAGACCGGCGACGAGCGGATGCGCGCCATTATCGATGACTGGTTCGCCGCGCGTTTGGCGGAAGGCACGCCGACCAAAAATGTGAATACCGTGTGTCCTTTTCTGACGCTGGCCTATCGCTACGAAGAGACGGGGGACGCCCGCTGGCTGCCCTATCTGGAGCGCTGGGCGGAGTGGGTGATGTACGAAATGCCGCGCACCCAAAAGCGGGGATTGCAGCACATTGTTTACAACAATGAAAATATCGAGCAATTGTGGGATGACACTCTGATGATGAGCGTGCTGCCGCTGGCGAAAATCGGCAAGTTGCTAAATCGCCCGGAGTTTGTGGAAGAGGCGACGTACCAGTTCCTGCTGCACGTTCAGTATCTGATGGATCGTCAAAGCGGCTTATGGTTCCACGGCTGGACGTTTGCCGAGCGGCATAACTTCGCCAAGGCGCGTTGGGCGCGGGGCAATAGCTGGCTGACCGTGGCGATCCCCGAGTTTATCGAACTGCTGGATTTGCCGGAGCATAACGCTACGCGCCGCTTCCTGCTGCAAGTGCTGGAAAGCCAAATTGAGGCGCTGGAGAGATATCAGGACGACAGCGGCCTGTGGCACACGCTGATCGACGATCCGCAATCGTATCTTGAAAGCTCGGCGACCGCGGGCTTTGCCTACGGCATCTTAAAAGCGGTGCGTAAGCGCTATGTGGACAAGCGCTATGCGCCGGTCGCGGAAAAAGCGATTCGCGGCGTTATCAATCATGTTAACGCGCAGGGCGAACTGACCCAGGTTTCATTCGGTACGGCGATGGGCCGCGACCTTGATTTCTATCGTGAAATCGCCCTGACCTCCATGCCGTACGGGCAGGCGATGGCTATCCTCTGCCTGTCGGAGTATCTGCGGGTCTATCTGTAATAACCAGGACGGATATCCCCGCCGCCCGGGACGGCGGTTGAGCGTTCTCGTCCGCGCGTGGGGGAGGGATGTTTGGCGCGGCGCCGGCTATCTGCGATAATGCGTTTTTATGTTACGGGCAGAAGTGGAAAAGCATGCGCTACCCGATTAATGAAATGTTTCAGACGCTGCAGGGCGAAGGCTATTTTACCGGCGTTCCGGCGGTGTTTGTGCGTCTGCAAGGGTGTCCGGTCGGCTGTAGCTGGTGCGATACCAAACATACCTGGGACAAACTGGCCGAGCGGGAAATTCCGCTGGAACAGGTGCTGGTTAAAACGCAGGAGAGCGATGGCTGGGGGGCGGCCAGCGCCGAAGATATTGTGGCGTCGATCGCTCGGCAAGGCTATACCGCGCGCCACATTGTGATCACCGGGGGAGAGCCCTGTATTCACGACCTGGCGCCGCTGACGCTGCTGCTGGAAAAGCAGGGCTTTAGCTGTCAGATTGAAACCAGCGGCACGCATGAAGTTCGCTGTTCGCCCAAAACCTGGGTGACGGTCTCCCCGAAAGTGAATATGCGCGGCGGCATGAAGGTTATCGATCGGGCGCTGCAGCGGGCGGATGAAATCAAACATCCGGTCGCCCGCGAGCGCGATATTGAGGACTTGGATGCCCTGCTGGCCCGGCTGGAGGATGACAAGCCGCGGATTGTGGCGCTACAGCCGATCAGTCAGAAAGAGAGCGCCACCAGGCTGTGCATCGCCACCTGTATCGCCCGTAACTGGCGGCTTTCCATGCAGACGCATAAATATTTGCATATCGCCTAGTTTTACCATCTCCGCCGTTCCCGCGCAGGCGGTAGCCTGCTTACACCGGCATCTCGGCGTTGCCTGAGCTTGCCGGCTACTCGCCTCTATAGATACAGCCCGCGGTGCAGGTCTCTTTTACCATCACCGCGCTCAGCGCCGGCAGCGACGGCTTTAACCGCTGCCAAATCCAGTGCGCCAGCACTTCGCTGGTGGGGTTTTCCAGGCCGGGAATATCATTCAGGTAGTGATGATCCAACTGCTCCCACGTTGGTTTAAACGCGGCTTTGAGCTCCGCGAAATCCACCACCCACCCGGTGTGCGGGTCAACCTCGCCGGTAATTTCCAAGCGAACCATAAATGAATGCCCATGCAGGCGTCCGCATTTATGTCCTGCCGGAACGTGAGGCAGACGGTGAGCGGCCTCAAATTGAAAATCTTTAAATAGCGTGGTGACCATGGTGTTGCTCTCGGTTTCTTAAAAATTAGCTTTCGGTAGAAGCTGTTCGCACATAACAACGTAAAAACCGTCGCATACTACCGGAAATTACGGCATGAAGCACGTTTAGCCGCCTGCGGCGCAGCGCCGGACGCAATGATTCCTCCGTATGGGGCAGAAAAATAATAGGCGAATTATAGGCTGAATAATTAATTAATCGCGATCTATAACACTTTAACCAATAAGCCTTATCAGAAAAACCATTTAGTCGTTTTGGTTATTTGATATGTCCATCATTTCTTTAATTGTTAAGATGCGGGTGGTTAACCTTATATTCCATTCATCTTTTTATTGTATGAATTTGTATTAGCCTGGTCACAAGCACAAGGAAATAGAGATCATAATGACAACTCCGGTTTCTCCGACTTCGTTGCTCCCGTTGAGTGCGGATCAATTAACGCGTTTACAGGCGGCGACCGGTGATTTTTCACCTACGCAGCTTGCCTGGCTGTCCGGTTATTTTTGGGGTCTGCTGCAGCAACCCGCAGGGCAGCAGCTTCCCGGTTCCGCGGCGATCGCCGCGCAGACGGCCCCGGCTGCGCTCTCCGTTCCGGTTCAGAGCATTACGCTGATTTCCGCTTCTCAAACCGGCAACGCGCGGCGGGTCGCGGAGCAACTGCGGGATGACCTGCTGAACGCCAAGCTGGCGGTGAACCTGGTGAACGCCGGCGATTATAAATTCAAGCAGATCGCGCAGGAAAAATTGCTGCTGGTGGTCACCTCGACGCAGGGCGAAGGCGAGCCGCCGGAAGAGGCGATCGCGCTGAACAAATTCCTGTTTTCCAAAAAAGCGCCCGCGTTAAAGGATACCGCGTTCGCGGTATTGGGGCTGGGCGACTCCTCCTACGAATTCTTCTGCAAAGCCGGCAAGGATATAGACGGCCGGCTGGCCGAACTGGGCGCGGAGCGGCTGTTGGAACGCGTCGACGCGGATGTCGACTATCAGGCTAAGGCCGAGCAGTGGCGTCGGCAACTGGTGGATATTCTTCAGGCCCGCGTGCCGGTGCAGGGAACGGCGGTCGCCACGGTAAGCGCGAGCGGCGCGCTGGACGAGATCGCCAGCAGCCCTTACGGCAAGGCGTCGCCGCTGCGGGCGACGCTGTCGGTGAATCAGAAAATCACCGGCCGCAACTCGGAAAAGGACGTGCGTCATATTGAGATCGATCTGGGCGATTCCGGTCTGCGCTACCAGCCGGGCGATGCGCTGGGCGTATGGTATGAAAACGATCCGGCGCTGGTGCAGGAACTGCTTGAGCTGCTGTGGCTGAAAGGCGACGAAAGCGTCACGGTGGAGGGGCAATCGCTGCCGCTGTCGCAGGCGCTACGCAGCCATTTTGAACTGACGCAGAATACCGCGCCGATTGTCGAAAAATATGCGGCGCTGTCGCGTGACGAAACCTTGCTGTCGCTTTTGGCGGATAAGCCGGCTTTACAGCAATTCGTTCAGCGGACGCCGCTGGTGGATATGGTGCGCCGGGCGCCGGTTGAGCTGACGGCGGAACAGCTTATCGGCCTATTGCGTCCGCTGACGCCGCGTCTCTATTCCATCGCCTCTTCGCAGGCGGAGGCGGAAAACGAAGTGCATATCACCGTGGGCGTGGTGCGTTATGACATCGACGGCCGCGCGCGCGCCGGCGGCGCGTCGGGCTATCTTGCCGATCGCCTGAAGGAAGATGATGAAGTCCGGGTGTTTATCGAACATAACGATAATTTTCGTCTGCCCGCCGATCCGGACGCGCCGGTGATTATGATTGGCCCCGGCACCGGGATCGCGCCGTTCCGCGCCTTTATGCAGCAGCGCGAGGCCGATGGGGCGGGCGGTAAAAACTGGCTGTTCTTCGGCAACCCGCACTTTACGGAAGATTTTCTTTATCAGGTGGAGTGGCAGCGCTATGTGAAGGACGGCCTGCTGACGCATATCGATCTGGCCTGGTCGCGCGATCGGGCGCACAAGGTTTACGTTCAGGACAAACTGCGGGAGAAAGGCGCGGAAGTGTGGCGCTGGCTGCAGGATGGCGCGCATCTGTACGTGTGCGGCGACGCCAATCGCATGGCGAAAGATGTCGAACAGGCGTTACTGGATGTGGTGGCCGAGCACGGCGGCTTGGACGCCGAGCAGGCCGATGAGTTTTTGAGTGATTTGCGCCTTGCGCGCCGTTATCAGCGAGATGTGTACTAATGAGCAAAAAACCATTATCAGATGAAGCCGCCGCGATGAGTGAAAAACATCCCGGCCCATTAGTCGTCGAAGGAAAACTCGCTGACGCCGAGCGCCTGAAAAAAGAGAGCGACTTTCTGCGCGGCACTATCGCCGAGGATTTGCTGGACGGTCTGACCGGCGGTTTTCACGGCGATAACTTTCTGCTGATCCGTTTTCACGGCATGTATCAGCAGGATGACCGCGATATCCGCGCCGAACGCGCCGAGCAGAAGCTGGAGCCGCGTCACGCCATGATGCTGCGCTGCCGTTTGCCGGGCGGCGTTATCACGCCCCGGCAGTGGCTCGGCATCGATAAATACGCCGCCGAAAATACGCTGTACGGCAGTATTCGCCTGACCAACCGCCAGACGTTCCAGTTTCACGGTATTCTGAAGCCCAATGTGAAACCGGCGCATAAGCTGCTGAACAGCCTAGGGCTGGACTCGCTGGCGACCGCCAACGACGTTAACCGCAACGTGATGTGCACCTCGAATCCGGTGGAGTCCGAACTGCATCAGCAGGCGTATGCGTGGGCGAAGAAAATTTCCGAACACCTGCTGCCGCGCACGCGCGCCTATGCCGAGATTTGGCTGGATCAGGAGAAGGTCGAGACCACGGACGAAGAGCCGATTCTGGGGGCCACCTATCTGCCGCGCAAATTTAAAACCACCGTGGTGATCCCGCCGCAGAACGATGTGGATCTGCACGCCAACGATCTGAACTTCGTCGCCATCGCTGACAACGGACGGCTGGTCGGCTTCAACGTGCTGGTGGGCGGCGGGCTGTCGATCGCCCACGGCGATAAGGCGACCTATGCGCGCACCGCCAGCGAACTGGGGTACATTCCGGTAGAGCATACGCTGGCGATCGCCGAAGCGGTGGTGACCACGCAGCGCGACTGGGGCAACCGCACCAACCGCAAGAATGCGAAAACCAAATACACGCTGGAACGGGTGGGCGTCGAGACCTTTAAGCAAGAAGTGGAGAGACGCGCGGGCGTGCGGTTTGAATCGGTGCGCCCTTATGAATTCACCAGCCGCGGCGATCGCATCGGCTGGGTGAAGGGCATCGACAATAAATGGCATCTGACGCTGTTTATCGAAAACGGCCGCATCCTGGACTATCCCGGCCGGCCGTTGAAAACCGGGCTGGCGGAAATCGCTAAAATCCATAAAGGGGATTTTCGGCTGACGGCGAACCAGAACCTGATCGTCGCCGGGGTGCCCGCGCGCAGTAAAGCGAAGATCGATGCGCTGGCGCGCGCGCACGGATTGATTGACGATAGCGTCACGGAACAGCGTAAAAACTCCATGGCCTGCGTTTCCTACCCGACCTGTCCGCTGGCGATGGCGGAGGCGGAGCGTTTTCTGCCGGAATTCGTCACCAAGGTCGAAGACATTATGCAGCGGCACGGCGTCGGGGATGAACATATCGTCCTGCGGGTCACGGGCTGCCCTAACGGCTGCGGGCGCGCGCTGCTGGCGGAGATCGGCCTGGTGGGGAAAGCCATCGGCCGTTATAACCTGCATCTGGGCGGCAACCGGCAGGGCACGCGTATTCCGCGCATGTACCGCGAGAATATCACCGAGGCGGAGATCCTCGATGAGATCGACCGGCTTATCGGGCGATGGGCGCAGGAGCGTACAGATAATGAAGGTTTCGGCGATTTCACCATTCGCGCCAACATTATCAAACCGGTGCTGGATCCCGCGCGCGACTTCTATGACTGACAGGAGGGGCTGATGTCTGAACTTAATCTTGACGCGCTCAATGTGCTGCCTAAGGCGGAGCAGACGGCGGCGCTGGCGGAGGTTAACCGAAGCCTGGAGGCGCTGTCCGCGCAGGAGCGGATAAGCTGGGCGCTGGAGAATCTGCCGGGGGAGTATGCGCTGTCCTCCAGCTTTGGTATCCAGGCGGCATTATCCCTGCATCTGGTGACGCGGCAACGGCCGGATATTCCGGTCATTCTGACCGATACCGGCTACCTTTTCCCGGAGACCTATCGGTTTATTGATACCCTGACCGAACAGTTGAAACTGAATCTTCGGGTCTACCGCGCCGAACTGTCGCCCGCCTGGCAGGAAGCGCGCTACGGTAAGCTGTGGGAGCAGGGGGTTGAGGGCATCGAGCGTTACAACCAGATAAACAAGGTGGAGCCGATGAACCGGGCGCTAAGCGAGCTGAAGGTGAAAACCTGGTTCGCCGGCCTGCGGCGCGAACAATCCGGCAGCCGCGGGCATCTGCCGGTGCTGGCCGTACAGCGCGGGGTGTTCAAATTTCTGCCGGTTATCGACTGGGATAACAAGCAGGTTTATCAGTATCTTAAGCAAAATGGCCTGGGCTATCACCCGCTGTGGGATCAGGGCTACCTCTCGGTGGGCGACACGCACACCACCCGCAAGTGGGAGCCCGGCATGAGCGAGGAAGAGACCCGTTTCTTCGGCCTCAAGCGCGAGTGCGGTCTGCACGAAGGGTGAATGGCGAAGCCGGGCGTTTACCCGGCTTTTTCCCCGGGTTATTCCATTACGGAACTTGTCATTCCAATTCGGCATTTCATAAGTGTTCCATCCGCACCGTATAGTCACTTTATCTATTTTTTAACTTTGCTAAGGCGATTGTGAACTATCTTCCCCTATTCGCGGACCTGCGCGACCGCCCGGTGCTGGTGGTCGGCGGCGGTGAGGTCGCCGCGCGCAAAATCGAACTGCTGCAACGCGCCGGCGCCGAGATAAAGGTGGTCTCCCAGTCGCTGTCGGCGCATTTGGCCGCGCAGCATCAGGCCGGCCGGCTGGAGTGGGTCGCCCGGCATTTTACCCCCGAGCTGCTGGCGGAGGTGTTTCTGGTTATCGCGGCAACCGACGACCGCCAACTGAATGCGCGCGTCTTTGAGGCCGCCAATCAGCGCCGTCTGCTGGCGAATGTGGTGGACGACCAGCCCAAGTGCTCGTTTATTTTTCCTTCCATCGTCGATCGCTCGCCGCTGGTGGTGGCGATCTCCTCCGGCGGACAGGCGCCGGTATTGGCGCGCCTGCTGCGTGAAAAACTCGAAGCCTTGCTGCCGGTCACGCTGGGCGCCATGGCGCAACTGGCGGGCGGCTGGCGCGATCGTATCAAGCAACGCCTGCACTCTTCGGGCGAGCGCCGCCGTTTCTGGGAGCGCCTGTTCTACGGGCGTTTTGCCAATCTGGTGGCGGCGGGCAGGATGTCTCAGGCGGAAGAGGAGCTTCGGCATCAGCTTGAGCAGCAGCAGGACGAACAGCAAAAGGACCCCGCCAGCCGGGGCGAGGTCGCGCTGGTCGGCGCGGGGCCGGGAGACGCGGGGCTGCTGACGCTGCGCGGCCTACAGGTTATTCAGCAGGCGGATGTGGTGCTGTACGACAGCCTGGTGAGCGCCGATGTGCTGGAGCTGGTGCGGCGCGACGCCGAACGGATTTGCGTCGGCAAGCGCGCCGGCGGCTGCTCGGTTTCTCAGGATGAAATTAATCGGCTTATCGTCTCGCAGGCCCGGCAGGGTAAACGGGTGGTGCGCCTGAAAGGCGGCGATCCCTTTATTTTCGGCCGCGGCGGCGAAGAGCTGCAGCAGGTGGCGCAGGCCGGCATCGCTTTTCAGGTCGTGCCGGGTATTACCGCCGCCGCCGGGGCGACGGCCTACGCCGGAATACCGCTGACGCACCGGGACTATGCCCAGAGCACGGTGTTTATTACCGGCCACGGCCGCCATGACGGCCAGGCGCTGGAGTGGGAGGCGCTGGCGCGCAGTCGTCAGACGCTGGCGATTTATATGGGAACGCTGAAGGCCGCCGATATCGCTCGACAGCTTATCGCCCACGGCCGCAGCGCCGAAACGCCGGTCGCGGCGATCGGCCGCGGCACCCGACACGACCAGCAGGTGCTGATCGGCTCATTGCGGCAGTTGGAACAATTGGCCCGGCAGGTGCCGACGCCGGCGCTGTTGGTGATTGGCGAAGTGGTGAATCTGCACCATGAGATCGCCTGGTTTGGTCAGCAAGCGCTGACGGCGCGTCATGATAGCCGTCCGTCGGTAGTGCATTTGGCTTAAGGAAGAATAATGGACGAGAAACGACTCACGCATTTACGGCAGTTAGAGGCCGAGAGTATTCATATCATCCGCGAAGTGGCGGCGGAATTCGGCAACCCGGTGATGCTGTATTCTATCGGCAAGGACTCCTCGGTTATGCTGCATCTGGCGCGCAAGGCGTTCTTTCCCGGATCGCTGCCGTTTCCGCTGCTGCATGTGGATACCGGCTGGAAGTTTCGCGAAATGTATCAATTCCGCGATCGCACGGCGCAGGCGTACGGCTGCGAGCTGCTGGTTCATCGTAATCCGCAGGGCGAAGCGCTGGGCATCAATCCGTTTATTCACGGCAGCGCCAAGCATACCGATATCATGAAAACCGAGGGATTAAAGCAGGCGCTGGATAAATACGGCTTTGACGCCGCGTTCGGCGGCGCGCGGCGCGATGAGGAAAAATCCCGCGCCAAGGAGCGCATTTATTCGTTTCGCGATCGCTTTCACCGCTGGGATCCGAAAAGCCAGCGTCCGGAGCTGTGGCATAACTATAACGGCCAAATCAACAAGGGCGAGAGCATCCGCGTCTTTCCGTTGTCCAACTGGACCGAACTGGATATCTGGCAGTACATCTACCTGGAGAATATCGAGATTGTGCCGCTGTATCTGGCGGCGGAGCGTCCGGTGCTGGAGCGCGACGGCATGTTGCTGATGGTGGATGACGATCGTATCGATCTGCAGCCGGGGGAGGCGATCGAGCAGCGTATGGTGCGTTTCCGTACGCTGGGCTGCTGGCCGCTGACCGGCGCGGTGGAGTCAAATGCGCAAACGCTGCCGGAAATTATCGAAGAGATGTTGATTTCCACCACCAGCGAGCGTCAGGGCCGGGCGATCGATCGCGATCAGGCCGGTTCAATGGAACTGAAAAAGCGTCAAGGGTATTTCTGAGGAGCCGTCGAATGAACCAGTTTGTTGAACAACAGAATGTGATCGCCAGGCAGATCGCGGAACAAGGGGGCGTGGAAGCCTATCTGCGCGCTCAACAGGATAAAACCCTGCTGCGTTTTCTGACCTGCGGCAGCGTCGACGACGGTAAAAGTACGCTGATTGGCCGTTTGCTGCACGATACCCGTCAGATTTACGAAGATCAGTTAACCACGCTGCATAGCGACAGCAAACGGCTGGGCACGCAGGGGGAAAAGCTGGATCTGGCCTTGCTGGTGGATGGCCTGCAGGCCGAGCGCGAGCAGGGCATCACCATTGATGTGGCTTACCGCTATTTCTCGACGGAAAAGCGCAAATTCATTATCGCGGATACGCCGGGGCATGAGCAGTACACCCGCAATATGGCGACCGGGGCGTCCACCTGCGAGCTGGCGATTCTGCTGATCGACGCGCGTAAAGGCGTCTTGGATCAGACCCGGCGTCATAGTTTTATCGCGACCCTGCTGGGGATCCGCCATCTGGTGGTGGCGGTGAATAAAATGGATCTGGTGGGCTATCAGCAGTCGGCGTTTGAGCAGTTTAAGCAGGACTATCTGGATTTCGCCCGGCAGCTGCCTGCCGATCTGAATATTACTTTCGTGCCGATCTCCGCGCTGGACGGCGATAACGTCGCCAGAGCGAGCGACGCCATGAGCTGGTACCCAGGGCCGACGCTGCTGGACGTGCTGGAAAACGTCAATGTGGCGCAGCGCAGCCTTGAGCTGCCTATGCGCTTTCCGATTCAGTATGTGAACCGCCCCAACCTCGATTTCCGCGGCTACGCCGGGACGCTGGCGTCGGGCGTGGTCCGCGTCGGGCAGCGGGTGAAGGTATTGCCGTCGGGCGTTGAGTCCAGCGTCAGCCGCATCGTCACCTTTGACGGCGACCTGCAACAGGCGCAGGCCGGCGAGGCGATTACGCTGGTGCTGGCCGATGAGATCGACATCAGCCGCGGCGATCTGCTGGTGGACGCCGCGGAAAGCCTGAAGGCGGTGCGCAACGCGCTGGTGGATGTGGTGTGGATGGCGGAACAGCCGCTGGTGCCGGGCCAGAGCTATGACATCAAGATCGGCGGCAAGAAAGCCCGCGCGCGGGTGGAAAATATTCAGTATCAGGTTGAGATCAACACCCTGACGCAGCGGGTAACGGAAAACCTGCCGTTGAACGGCATCGGCCTGGTCCAACTGACGTTTGATGAACCGATGGTGCTGGATAATTATCAACAGAACCACGTTACCGGCGGCATGATCTTTATCGATCGTCTTAGCAACGTCACGGTGGGCGCGGGGCTGGTACGGGAAACCATTGAACAGAGCTATCAGGAGCCGGGCGCCTATAGCGCGTTCGAACTGGAGCTGAATGCCCTGGTTCGCCGCCACTTCCCGCACTGGGGCGCGCGTGACCTGCTGGGAGGGAAGTAACGTGTCGCAACGTCATCCATCGCCGCCCGGCGATGAAAATATCGTGTGGCACCCGCACGCGGTGTCGCGTCGCGAGCGCGAGCGCCTGCATCGCCATCAGGGCGTGGTTATTTGGTTTACCGGGCTGTCCGGCTCGGGTAAATCGACCCTGGCCGGGGCGCTGGAGCAGGCGCTGCATCTCCAGGGGGTCAGCACCTATCTGCTGGACGGCGATAATGTCCGCCACGGATTGTGCCGCGATTTAGGCTTTAGCGACGCGGAACGGCGGGAGAATATTCGCCGCGTCGGCGAAGTGGCCAAATTGATGGTGGACGCCGGCCTGGTGGTGCTGACGGCCTTTATCTCGCCCCATCGCGCCGAACGGCAAATGGTGCGGGATCTGCTGGGAGAGGGGCAATTTATTGAAGTGTTCGTCGATACGCCGCTATCAACCTGCGAAGCGCGCGATCCGAAAGGGCTTTACAAAAAAGCGCGGGCCGGAGAGCTGCGTAATTTCACCGGCATCGATGCCGTCTATGAAGCGCCGGAGGCGCCGGATGTTCATCTGGACGGCGAACAATTGGTAACAAATTTAACCGACCGGCTGTTAGATCTGCTGAGCCAGCGAGCTATTATCAACCTCTGATCGCTTCGTCGCTCCCGCGCCCGTGCGGGAGGACGAAATTGAAGGGGAAAATTATGCAGAATGTCACTCAGTTGACGGTCGTCAAGACCGGCGCAATACGGGACGACGATGACGGCGTCTCGTATCTCTTTCTGGGAATCTGCGCCGGCTTCTCTTTCTACTGCCTGGCGTTCGCTATTCCTTTTCTGGTCTACGGCGCCAATACCGCGTTTTTCCTGATGCTGTACACCTGGCCGTTTTTTCTGGCGCTGATGCCGCTGTCGATCATCATCGGCGTGGCGTTCTGTTTTATGCTGGCGCAACGTATCTGGTACGCCTTGTCGGCAACCGGGCTATCGGTGATTTGCCTGTTCTGTCTGGTGTTCTCGTTCCTCGCCGGCTGGTGATAAATTCGCCCGACGGGCTGTCTGGACGGACATCGGTTTTATCCGACCGTCCGACTTTCGGCCGCAACGCTTTCGTACGCACGCTCGCCTGCTTCCGCACCCGCGCGCCGTTATTATTCGGTTGATGTCCCGCGGCGGCGCGAATATGTCATGTCGCTCCGCTCTTATTTCCGTCCTTCGAGGCGATTCTTGCCGCCGCGCCGCCAGACAGTGTGGAGTCGAAGCGAAAGTTATGGGATGATTAAGCGTTTTTTCAGGGGGCGGGATGGGAAAACTTACGCTGTTATTATTGATAATACTTGGCTGGCTTCAGTATTCGCTGTGGCTAGGGAAGAATGGTATTCATGATTATGTTCGGGTCAAAGACGACGTTGTCGTTCAGCAGGGGAATAATGCCAAGCTGAAAGCCCGTAACGAACAACTGTTCGCGGAAATCGACGATCTGGACGGCGGACAGGAAGCGATTGAAGAGCGCGCGCGCAATGAACTGGGCATGATCAAACCCGGTGAAAGCTTTTATCGTCTGGTTCCTGAATCCGGTTACCGTAACGCTACCGCCGCTCCGTCATCTTTACCCAACAATACGTCACGCTAACGCATGTTAAAACAGATTGCTTCTCTGCCTGAGGTCGTCGCTGTCTTACCTGCCGCCGGCAACGGCAGCAGGATGCGCAGCGCCTGCCCCAAGCAATACTTAACCATCGGCGACAAAACCATTCTTGAGCACGCGATTAGCGCCCTGTTGTCTCATCCCCGCGTTACCCGGGCGATCGTCGCCATCAGTCCTGACGATAGCCGTTTTCGAACCTTGCCTATTGCCGCCGATCCGCGCGTGAGCGCGGTGATCGGCGGTAAACAGCGCGCCGATTCGGTACTGGCGGGAGTCAATCATGCGGGCGATGCCGAATGGGTGCTGGTGCACGACGCGGCGCGCCCCTGCCTGCATCCAGACGATCTGGCGCGGCTGCTGAGCATTATCCCGCATAGTGATGCGGGCGGAATTCTGGCCTCTCCCGTCCGTGATACCATGAAACGCGGCGCGGGAATGGTGATAGAACATACGGTGGAGCGCAACGAACTGTGGCACGCCCTGACGCCGCAGTTATTCCCGCTCGCGCTACTGAAGGCCTGTCTGCAACGGGCGCTGCGCGACGGGACGACGGTGACGGACGAAGCCTCCGCGCTGGAGTATTGCGGCTATCATCCACAGCTGGTCAGCGGACGAGCGGACAACATCAAAGTCACGCGTCCGGAAGATCTGGCGTTGGCCGAATTCTATTTAACAAATTCACGGCATAGCTATCAGGCTGTTGACTAAGTCAGATATTCCTCGCCCGTTGACGGGGCTCGCCCTTCGGGCCGCCGCAAGCGGCGTTCAAAAACGCGCGCGTTTTTGTCGGGGGAAACACGGGGAGACGTTCCCGCAGGGACGCCCCGAGTATCTTGAGCTGACAGACGGGTCTGTCAGCAAACTACAGCATAGCTGTGCAATTAGGTAAACCCTATTCAAGTCATAAGGAGAACGCACGATGCGTATCGGTCACGGTTTCGATGTTCATAAATTTGGTGGCGAAGGTCCGCTGGTGATCGGTGGGGTGCGCATTCCTTATACTCAAGGTCTGCTTGCTCATTCCGACGGCGATGTCGTTTTGCATGCGGTGACGGACGCGCTGCTGGGCGCGGCCGCGATGGGCGATATCGGCAAACTGTTTCCCGATACCGATCCTGCGTTTAAAGGGGCCGACAGCCGCGCGCTGCTGCGCGAGGCATGGCGGCGCATCGCCGAAAAGGGTTATCGGCTGGGCAATCTGGACGTCACGATTATCGCTCAGGCGCCTAAGATGGCGCCCCACATTCCGCAAATGCGCGTCAATCTGGCGGAAGATCTGCAATGTCATATGGATGACGTGAACGTCAAGGCCACCACCACCGAACAGCTGGGATTTACCGGGCGCGGCGAGGGAATCGCCTGCGAATCCGTTGCGCTTCTGGTAAGAAATGAAGCGGGTGAAATCGTCGCATGGTAAATATGGAAAAGGGTGCAACGCTGACCTGGCTGCATGGCGAACCTCAGGCGTCGGGCGTGCTGAAGTCCAGCGCGGAAGATTTCACGGTGGTCGAGGATTTAGGGTTTCGGCCGGACGGCGAAGGCGAGCATATACTGGCGCGTATCCGCAAGCGCGGCTGCAATACGCAGTTTGTCGCGGAAGCGCTGGCGAAATTCGCCCGTCTGCCCCTGCGCGCGGTGAGCTATGCGGGGTTGAAAGATCGCCATGCGGTTACGGAACAGTGGTTTTGTCTCCATATTCCGGGGAAAGCTGCCCCCGACTTAAACGATTTCACGCTGGAAGGCTGCGAGGTGCTTGAATTCGCCCGCCATCGCCGTAAATTGCGTATTGGCGCACTGCAGGGCAACGCGTTTACGCTGGTGCTGCGCGAAATAAGCGAACGGGAAGCGGTGAATGCCCGTCTGCAACGGATTATGCAGGACGGCGTGCCCAATTATTTCGGCAGCCAGCGATTCGGCAAAAACGGCAATAATCTGGAGCAGGCCCGTCTCTGGGCAGATAATGCAATCCGGGTGAAAGAGCGCAATAAGCGCGGTTTTTATCTTTCCGCCAGCCGCAGCGCGTTGTTTAATCAGGTCGCCAGCGCGCGGTTGACGCAGCGGTTGGCGAAAACCGTTTTATGCGGCGACGCTCTGCAATTAACGGGGCGGGGCAGCTGGTTTGTCGCCCAACCTGATGAATTGCCGGTCTTGCAGGCGCGTGTGGACGGCGGTGAACTTCAGGTAACGGCGCCGCTGCCGGGCGACGGCGCGTTGGGCACGCAGGATGACGCGCAGGCTTTTGAACAGGAAAATCTTAGCGGTCAGGAAGCGCTGCTGTCGTTATTACGGCGCGAACGGGTCGAACCGGCCCGTCGCGCGATATTACTGTATCCGCAGCAGATGAGCTGGGCGTGGCACGACGACGCGACGGTTGAGCTGAAATTCTGGTTGCCGGCGGGAAGCTTCGCCACCAGCGTGGTGCGCGAAATCGTGAATTCGCGCCAGGACGTGGATATCAGCGCCTGATGTAACGCGGTTCCTTTTTCTTGAACGAATGCCGGCGACAACGATGACTGTGGCCGCAAATTTCACCCTGTGGGGGAAAATGAGCGTATCGACGACGGGGTTAACCAAAGCAGAGGTTAGCGGGGCATGGTAAATAAGCGTATGCAAACGCTGCTGGAGCTATTGCGTCAGCAGGGAATACAGGACGAGCGTCTGCTGCAGGCGATAGCCGCCGTACCCAGAGAACGTTTTGTTGACGAGGCTTTTGAGCATAAGGCCTATGAAAATACGGCGCTGCCGATAGGCTCCGGTCAAACGATTTCACAGCCTTACATGGTCGCGAGAATGACGGATCTGTTGCGCCTGACGCCGGTTTCCCGCGTCCTGGAGATCGGCACCGGTTCGGGCTATCAAACGGCGATTCTGGCGCATCTGGTGAAGCATGTCTGCTCGGTCGAACGTATTAAAGGACTCCAGTGGCAGGCGAAACGCCGGCTTAAACAGCTCGATTTGCATAATGTGTCTACCCGTCACGGCGACGGCTGGCAGGGGTGGGCGTCGCGCGGGCCCTTCGATGCGATTATCGTGACGGCCGCGCCTCCTGAGATCCCGCGCGCGCTGCTGGAACAGTTGGATGAGGGCGGCGTAATGGTTCTGCCGGTTGGCGAGCAATCGCAAATGTTACAGGTGGTTAAACGGCACGCGGGAGAATTTATTATCCAAGCGGTTGAAGCAGTTCGGTTTGTTCCGCTAGTAAAAGGCGAATTAGCCTGATAGGGTTGCCGCGACGCGCGCTGCCGTCGGAAATTTAAGATTTCATACAACTGGTTTATGGTATGAACGTGCTGATATTGCTAGCATCAGATAAGGATTTTGTCTCTCCGATGTCGCTTATGCGTCCGGGATGAAGAAACGGCGATCTTTCTCATTCCAACCGTCGAAAAATACCTGAACTCAGCTACGCTACAATGGATATGAGCCACAAATGTCTGAACTGATTACTGAATTTTATAGCTATAGGGGAGTAAGGCGCATGGGAAGCCGAAAGATGAATTTGCGTCAGATCGCTGTTTGTACGATGGTTGTCTTAGGGTTGGCAGGATGCTCTCACGATAATACGCAATCCGCGCCGATCAGCAGCGTCGGCGGAAGTTCGGGCGGCGGCAGAAGCGGCGCGATCTCCACTCCTCCCTCGCAGATAACGGCATCCTCCGGGCCGCAGGTCGCCACCCGCGACGGCCGCATCGTTTATAACCGCAGTTACAACAATATTCCGAAAGGCAGCTACAACGGCGGAAATACCTATACGGTCAAGCGCGGCGACACGCTGTTTTATATCGCCTGGATCACCGGCAACGATTATCGGGATCTCGCCCAGCGCAATCATATTCCAGAGCCCTATAGCCTGAATGTCGGGCAGACGCTGAATCTCGGCAACACCGCGCCAGGCGGCATAAATAACAGCGGCGGCGGCATGTTGGCGAAAACGGACTCGGCTTCGGGCGGCGTACCGGTGCCGCCGTCTATGCCGGCCGCCTCTTCTACGCCTGCGAATAGTCAAATACAAACTATGCCGGTTGCTTCTCAGTCGACTAACGCGTATTCTGATAATTCGGGTAAACAGAATGTAGGTAAGATGTTACCTACGGCAGGGGCAGCAGCAACCGCTCCTGTTACCGCACCGGCGGCTGTTGCCAGCAGCAATACCGCTGCTGTCGGCAGCTGGCGTTGGCCCACCGATGGGAAAGTCATAGATAGTTTCTCCGATTCGGAAGGAGGAAACAAAGGGATTGATATCGCCGGCTCGCGTGGGCAATCCGTTGTCGCTACCGCCAGTGGGCGTGTGGTTTATGCGGGCAACGCTTTGCGCGGTTACGGTAATCTGATAATCATCAAGCATAATGATGACTACCTAAGTGCCTACGCTCATAATGAAAGCATGCTGGTCCGGGAGCAACAAGAAGTCACGGCGGGGCAGAAAATAGCTACTATGGGTAGCACCGGTACCAGTTCAGTTCGTTTGCATTTTGAAATTCGTTACAAGGGGAAATCCGTAAACCCGCTGCGTTTTCTTCCGCAGCGATAAATCGGGCAGAGTATTTCGGTATTCTGCCATGGGATCACGGGTAGGAGCCACTTATGAGCCAAAATACGCTGAAAGTTAACGAGTTACATGAAGATGCTGATTTTGAAGAGAATGGACTTGGCGTTTTTGAAGATAAAGCGCTGGCAGAGGACGATACCAGTGATAATGATTCGGCGGAAGACGAGTTATTATCACAAGGGATTCCGCAGCGCGTTTTAGATGCGACTCAGCTCTATTTGGGAGAAATTGGTTATTCACCGCTTTTAACTGCTGAAGAAGAAGTCTATTTTGCCCGGCGCGCGCTGCGCGGCGATATGCCGTCGCGTCGCCGGATGATCGAGAGTAACCTGCGGCTGGTGGTAAAGATCGCCCGCCGTTACAACAATCGCGGTCTGGCGTTATTGGATCTGATTGAAGAGGGTAATCTTGGTCTGATCCGGGCCGTTGAGAAATTCGACCCGGAGAAAGGGTTTCGTTTTTCAACCTACGCCACGTGGTGGATTCGACAGACCATAGAACGGGCGATCATGAATCAAACCCGAACGATTCGTCTGCCGATCCATATCGTAAAAGAACTCAATGTTTACCTGCGTACCGCACGCGAGCTTTCTCATAAACTGGATCACGAGCCAAGCGCGGAGGAGATTGCCGAACAGCTCGATAAGCCTGTCGATGACGTTAATCGCATGCTGCGTCTGAATGAGCGAATTACCTCCGTCGATACGCCGCTGGGCGGTGATTCGGAAAAAGCGCTGCTGGATATTCTGGCGGATGAAAAAGACAACGGCCCGGAAGATACCACGCAAAATAATGATATGAAACAGAATATCGTTAAGTGGCTATTCGAACTGAACGCTAAGCAGCGTGAAGTCTTGGCGCGTCGTTTTGGTCTGTTGGGATATGAAGCGGCTACGCTGGAGGATGTCGGCCGCGAGATTGGTCTGACGCGCGAGCGCGTCCGGCAGATTCAGGTCGAAGGCCTGCGTCGCCTGCGGGAAATTCTCCAGGTGCAAGGGCTGGATATTGAAGAGTTGTTTCGCGAGTAATGCCGCCGGCAGGTGACATGGAAATAAAAATGGTGGGATATCCCACCATTTTTTATGGATCTATCGCCGCCGCGCAGAGGCGTTTTCGGCCCC
>NZ_JAYWTM010000023.1:0-6566 GCF_036016195.1 Brenneria populi
TATGGATCTATCGCCGCCGCGCAGAGGCGTTTTCGGCCCCTTCCTGCGCGGAAAGGGCCGGGTTGCGGCGGTTAGCGCACGACGTTCGCCGCCAGGAAATCGACGATTTCGCTGGTTTTAATCATCTGCTTCTCGCCGCCGCGACGGCTTTTATACTCAATTTCTTCATTGTCCAGATTACGATCGCCAATGACGATGGTATGCGGTACGCCAATCAGTTCCATATCGGCAAACATCACGCCCGGACGCTCTTTGCGGTCATCCAGCAGCACTTCAATACCTTTCGCCCGTAGCTGCTGATAGATATCTTCAGCCGCTTCCTTAACGCGGAAGGATTTGTGCATATTCATCGGCAGAATGGCAACGTGGAAAGGCGCGATGGCGTCAGGCCAGATAATGCCTCGGTCGTCGTGGTTCTGCTCGATGGCGGCCGCCACCACGCGGGTCACGCCGATGCCATAGCATCCCATCGTCAAAACCTGATTACGTCCGTCTTCGCCCTGAACGGTCGCCTTCAGCGCTTCAGAGTATTTGCTGCCCAATTGGAAGATATGGCCCACTTCGATACCGCGTTTGATTTGCAGCGTGCCTTTTCCATCCGGGCTGGCGTCGCCTTCCACCACGTTACGAATATCGGCAACCAGCGGCAGCGCCACGTCGCGCTCCCAGTTGATGCCGAAATAGTGTTTGCCGTCAATGTTGGCGCCGGCGCCGAAGTCGTTCATCGCCGCAACGGTGCGGTCGACCACGGCGGGGATCGGCAGATTGACCGGTCCGAGAGAGCCGGGGCCGGCGCCGACAATCGCGCGGATCTCCTCTTCGGCGGCGAACGTCAGCGGGCTGGCGACCCATTCAAGTTTCTCGGCTTTGACTTCATTCAGTTCGTGATCGCCGCGAACCAGCAGGGCGACCAGCTTATGGCCACTCTCTTCGCTGGCCTTCACCAGCAGCGTTTTTATGGTTTTTTCTACCGGCAGTTTGAATTGCTCAACCAGTTCGGCGATGGTTTTGGCATTGGGCGTATCGACCAGACGCAGTTCTTCGCTTGCTTCGGCGCGTCCTAATTCAGGCGCAATGGCTTCCGCCAGCTCGATGTTCGCCGCGTAGTCGGATTCGGTAGAGAAAACGATATCGTCTTCGCCGCTGGCCGCCAGTACCTGAAATTCATGGGAGGCGTTGCCGCCGATCGAACCGGTATCGGCCTGCACTGCTCGGAAGTCCAGATCCATACGGCTGAATATTTTGCTGTAGGCGGCGTACATCGCGTCGTAGGTGACCTGCAGCGACTCCTGCGAGGTATGGAAAGAGTAGGCGTCTTTCATCAGGAACTCGCGCGAGCGCATGACGCCGAAGCGCGGACGGACCTCGTCGCGGAATTTGGTTTGAATCTGAAAAAAGTTCAACGGCAACTGCTTATATGAGCTGATTTCATTACGAATCAGATCGGTAATGACCTCTTCATGCGTGGGACCAAGAACGAATGGACGTTCGCCGCGATCGACGAAACGCAGCAATTCCGGACCATACTGCTCCCAGCGACCGCTCTCGACCCAGAGATCGGCGGGTTGCACCACGGGCATCGACACCTCTATCGCCCCGGCGTTATTCATCTCTTCCCGGACGATGTTTTCAACTTTTTTCAGAACCCGTAAGCCCGTCGGCAGCCAGGTATAAAGGCCGGAGGCCAGTTTGCGGATCATTCCGGCGCGAAGCATCAACTGATGGCTGATGACTTCCGCATCGGCAGGCGTCTCCTTCAGGGTGGAGAGCAGATATTGGCTAGTACGCATGGTGTCTTAGTTCCGTTAGAACGACGAATGGCATCAGGCTGCAACGCAGCCGAAAATATAAAAAGTGGCTTAGTTTACCAGTGTGAGCGGTTCGTCAAAAGGGACTGCGCACAATTTTATGGCGGGCCGTCGCCAGCGGCGTTCGTTTAGCGCGTTTCAAGGCACAGCACTTCCGTTCGCCGCGCCGAGACGCGCCAGCGAACGTTAAACTCCAGCAGCAACACCGCGTATTCTCTCTCGCTCTCCTCGCCTTGGCGATAAGCCGGGCGCGGATCCTGAGCTAATACCTGGGTAATAAAGCGTTTTAAGCGGGGGTGCTTTTTCTGATGCTCGGCGATCTGCCGTTCAGCCAGCGGGGAAAAAACAACCGGCATTGCGGCCTCCGGGGCCGACTGCGCAAACCCTGCCCGGGCATGAGGCTGGCTTTCCGCAAAAGGCAGGTAAGGCTTGATATCCACCACCGGCGTCCCATCAACCAGGTCGAGGCTTCCCAGCGCCAGCGTTACCGCGTCGCCTTTGACGTGGACCGCCTTCAGCTCCACCAGCGACATGCCGATGGGGTTGGGACGAAAGGTGGAACGCGTCGCAAATACGCCCATGCGCGCATTTCCGCCGAGTCTGGGAGGTCGAACCGTAGGGCGCCAGCCGCCTTCCATTGTTTGATGGAAAACAAACAGGATCCAGATATGGCTGAAATCAGACAGCCCGCGCACGCACTCCGCCTGATTATATGGCGGTAATAACCGGAGTTCGCCTCCGCCGTCTTCAATCAGGCCCGGCTGCCGCGGAATGGCGAATTTTTCTTTGTAGGGAGAACGGATAACGCCGATCTGATTGAATAAAAACGGTTTCATTGATTAGTAACTTGTAGTGCCGTGCCCTGGCAAACCGCCTGGCGATAGCAGCCGGCGACGCTGCTGATAATCTGGCACTCATGCAGCAGAACGGCATTGGCTTTCATGGCCGTCGCCCGGCTTTGCATTCTCTTGCGGGCGTTGGCGACGCTTGGCGGCGCATCCTGAGCGCTGACCTGGCAAGATGAGCCGGAAACTTCCCCCATATCCCGGAACGGGCTGCCGACCAGCTCTTCCGCGCTTTTGTATAATACCGCTGGGGCCGCCGGCCGTGCGGCCGGTGGCTTCGGTTTAGCCGCGGGTTCTACTTTGGTCTCGCTGGTGGGGTGGTGTTTGGGAGCGGGTGACTTCTGCAATAGAGAACATCCTGTTAGCGACATTGCCAACAGGATAAGCGGTAAGGCGCGCATACGATTTCCTCAGTTCTTTCTCCAAGAGCGGATATTGAAGCAAGCTATCGCATAAATAACAAGACGGGCCGAGGCCCGTCTTAGCGATATATTTTGTAAATGCGGCGGTGATGAGTTACCAGCCTTTAACGGCGCCGCCGTTAAAGATTTTATTCGCGGCTTCGTTTACTTCATCCGACTGATACGCCTGGACGAATTTTTTCACGTTTTCGGCATCTTTATTGTCTTCGCGCGCCACCAGCAGGTTTACGTAGGGAGACTCTTTATCTTCAATAAATAAACCATCTTTGGTTGGCGTCAGATTAATTTGGCTGGCATAGGTGGTATTGATAACCGCCAAAGCGATCTGAGCGTCGTCCAGCGAGCGCGGCAGCTGCGGCGCTTCCAGCTCAACCAGCTTCAGGTTTTTCGGGTTTTCCGTCACATCCAGAACGGTCGGCAGCAGGCCGACGTTTTCTTTCAGTTTAATCAGCCCCACTTTCTGCAACAGCAGTAACGTACGGCCCAGGTTCGTCGGGTCGTTTGGCACCGCGATCTGAGAGCCGTCCTGCAGTTCATCCAGCGATTTGATTTTCTTCGAGTAGCCGGCAATAGGATAAACGAAGGTGTTGCCCACGGAGACCAGTTTGTAGCCGCGATCTTTAATTTGTTGATCCAGATAAGGTTTGTGCTGGAAAGCGTTCAGGTCGATATCGCCCTTGCTCAAGGCTTCGTTAGGCAGCACGTAATCATTGAACGTGACTAGCTCGACGTCCAAACCGTATTTATCTTTTGCCACTTTTTGCGCAACTTCCGCCACCTGCTGCTCTGCGCCGACAATGATGCCTACCTTGATATGATTAGGATCTTTTTCTTCCTGACCGCATCCCGCTACGGCAAGCGCGCCAATCAATGCGCCGATGGCCGCGATGGATTTCAATTTGATAGCCATATCCTTCCCTCTAATTAAAAAGTCTGCCAGGCATGCGCCTGGAATAAGCGCATGCGTATTTTTTAAAGCTTACTTATGCGTTACGGCCTTTACCGCCCGGTCGCCACAAAATTGAATCAGGTAAACCAGAATCACCAGTAATATTAATACCGTATTCATCACCGTCGCGTTATAACCAATGTAACCATATTGATAACCAATTTGACCTAAGCCGCCGGCGCCAACGGCTCCGCCCATGGCTGAATAGCCGACAAGCGTGATGAGCGTGATGGTTGCGGCATTGATCAGGCCCGGCAGCGCTTCCGGCAGCAGTATTTTTCTGATGATTTGCATCGGGGTCGCGCCCATGGCGCGCGAAGCCTCAATCAGTCCCGTCGGTATTTCCAACAGGGTATTTTCCACCATACGGGCGATAAACGGCGCCGCGCCGATGGTCAATGGGACGATCGCCGCCTGCAGGCCGATAGATGTGCCGACGATAATGCGGGTAAAGGGGATCATCCATACTAGTAAAATAATAAAAGGGATGGAGCGGAAAATATTCACCAGCGCTGAAAGACCCCGGTAAAGTTTAGGGTTGGCGATAATTTGCCCCGGCCGGGTGACGTAAAGCAGCACGCCAACCGGTAGGCCCAGCACAAAGCCAAAAAAGCCGGAAACCAATGTCATTGCCACGGTTTCCCATACACCACGGGCCATTAGCCACATCATGGCTTCAGACATAACCTAATACCTCGATATTTGCATGCTTCTCTTGCAGGAATTTTATCGCTGCCTGGGTATCCGCCTCTTGGCCATGCATTTCCGCCAGCATAATGCCGAACTTTACGCCGCCTGCGTAATCCATCTGCGCGCTGATAATATTATTGTTGACGTTAAAGCGCCGGGCCACTTCGGACAGCAGCGGCGCGTCCACGGACTGGCCGGTGAACTCCATGCGCAGCAGGGGAACCGTGCCTTCGCGCCGGGTCGGCGTCATACGTGCAATATAATCTTCCGGAATATCCAGATGCAGCGTTGAATGGATAAATTGCTGCGCCAACGGCGTTTTAGGGTGAGAAAACAGTTCTCCTACCGTGTCTTGCTCAATCAGACATCCGCCGCTGATCACCGCCACCTGGTCGCAAATACGCTTTACGACATCCATTTCATGGGTAATCAACAGAATGGTCAGCTCCAGACGACGGTTGATATCTTTAAGCAACGTTAGAATCGAGCGGGTGGTCGCCGGATCCAGCGCGCTGGTCGCTTCGTCGCACAATAGAACTTTCGGATTGCTGGCCAATGAGCGGGCAATCGCCACGCGCTGTTTTTGTCCGCCGGATAGATTGGCCGGATAGACATCGTGCTTGTCGGATAAACCAACGATATCCAGTAATTCATTTACCCTGCGCTTAATTTCGGCCTTTGGCGTGTTATCAAGCTCCAGCGGAAGGGCGATATTGCCAAAAACCGTGCGCGATGAAAGCAAATTAAAATGTTGAAAAATCATGCCGATCTGGCGTCGAGCCTGCGTTAACTGGCTTTCCGACAGTTTCGTCAGATCCTGACCATCAACCAGCACGCTGCCTTGGGTGGGGCGTTCCAATAAATTAACACAGCGGATCAGCGTACTTTTTCCGGCGCCCGAGGCGCCGATGACGCCATAAATTTGCCCTTTGGGAACGTGGAGGTTTACATTGGCAAGCGCGGTAATCTCTCGACCGTTTTGCTGAAAAACCTTTGTAATATTAGAGAGTTCAATCATAACTTTTATTGTAAGCGCCTATGGCAAAATAATTCCGATTCTGAACAGTCAGAACGTTTGTTGGATGGTAGGGCGTCTAGACGTCTAAGTCAATTGGGATTGTCTCCGTCCCGGCATTCTCTCCGCTTACGAAAACATGCGATACTAAGCGGCAATTTACGCCATCAGGAGCAAAGTCAGTGGCACAGAGTGTTCCAGCAGTTTTTCTCGATCGCGACGGTACGATCAACGTCGATCACGGTTATGTTCATGAAATCGATCGGTTTCAATTTATTGATGGCGTCATTGACGCCATGCGCGAGCTGAAGGATATGGGGTTCGCGCTGGTTGTCGTCACCAATCAATCTGGTATTGCCCGCGGCAAATTTACTGAAGATCAGTTTATGCAATTGACGGAATGGATGGACTGGTCATTGGCCGATCGCGGTGTGGATTTGGACGGCATCTACTACTGCCCGCACCATCCTGAATATGGGAGTGATGAGTACCGCCAGATTTGCGATTGTCGTAAACCGGAGCCGGGCATGCTTATTTCCGCGCGGCGCCATCTTAATATCGATATGGCCGCGTCTTATATGGTGGGTGATAAGGCCGAAGATATGCAGGCAGGCGCTGCCGCCGGCGTCGGAACCAAAATCTTGGTTCGTACCGGCAAGCCGATCACCGAGCAGGGGGAAGCGCTGGCTGATGGCGTTATCGATAGCCTCGCCGAACTGCCCCGGTGGATAAAAACGCGCGTTAAATCGACCAAGTGAGCGAATGTTGCGCAAACGAGAAAAAGTTAGCGATATTTGCTTGCGCTTCTGAATCGGCTCCCTATAATGCGCCTCCATC
>NZ_JAYWTM010000024.1:0-161563 GCF_036016195.1 Brenneria populi
CATAGCGAGGCGCTTGATGCATGTCAAAGGCGGAAACCACATATTTGTTCTGTTTGGCGAGAGAATGCGCAACTTGTTGCAATTCTGAGTGATAACGCGGTGTTATCGTGAAATTTACCGCCGGGTAAGCGAGAGGATGGCGTTGAGATTGGCGGCGGGCGGCGAATGCCGCCCGCGCGATGGGGTATCAGGCCGCGGCTTCGTTTCTATGCGTATGGGTGAAGTACCATTCGACGGTTTTTTTAATCAGCTCTTCGGTGGCGTCAATATAGCTTTCCGGCGATTTCCTGATCTCATCTTCCAGGATAAGGGGGAGTTCGGTACAGCCCAGAATGATTTTTTCCACTCCGTCTTGCCGCATGCGATCTTTTATCGGCGCGAGTAGGCGATGAGCGCTTTGCGCGTCGCCGGATTTATAAGCGTAAATGCTCTCCATCACCTGATTTTGTTCAGTTTCTGTCGGCGTGTGGCAGTGAATGTTATTTTTACTCAGTTTATTTTGATAAATCTGCGCCTTAACGGTGGCGGTGGTCGCCAGTAAACCCACGTCGGCGATTTTTTTATCCTGAATAACCTGACAGGTCGCATCAATAATGCTGATCATTTCAACATGGGTGTGCAGTTTTAATTCATTAAACCAGTAGTGTGCGGTATTACACGGAATAATAATGCACTCGGCGCCGGCATTCTCCAATATTTTCATATACTGAATCATTTTTTCCAGCGGCGACGCGCTATGGTCAAGAATGCATTTTGTTCTGTCTGGAATATCCGGAATGGAAACGGCGATCGTCGGAATATGATCCTGGTCGCGATAGGCGGGGGTGTTTTTGATCAACTTCTGCATGGCATCAACGGTTGCGCCCGGTCCCATACCGCCAAGAATACCTACTAAACTGTTCATGCTGCTTGCCTCATCGCGTTTTTGAAACTGAAGGCATCATTGCATATCTCCGCGCAATGTGAATTGCTAAATTCCCATTCGCTATGTATGATTTGCATAGCTCGTCGGTTCTTCATGCTTTTCGTGGGTTTGTCAACGCGGTGAAATATCATGCTGAATAATATAGAAACAAAGTGGCTCTATGATTTTATCGCTCTGGAGGAATATCGGAGTTTTACGGTTGCGGCGGAAAAAAGAAATATTTCTCAGTCGTCATTCAGCCGGCGTATTCGCGCGTTGGAAACGGCGATCGGTTTCGATATTTTTGACCGAACCTCATCGCCATTGCAATTAACGGAGCAGGGCAGGGTTTTTCATGCGCATATTCGTAATACGCTGGATGATTTAGAGTATCAATTAAATAAGCTGCACGGCGGCAGTAACTATAAAAATAAAATCACTATCGCCGCAGCGCATTCGTTGTCGATTTTCATTATGCCGGAATTATTAAAGAACGTACCGGAATCTCAAGAAAAGATATTTTACGTTGAATCCATCGACGTGGACGAGGCGGTATTAAACTTAAAAGAAGGCCGCAGTGATTTCATTATCTCTTTCTATAATGAGGATTTGATGTCCGAGCCTTTTATGCATGCGAAAATACTGGAATCCCGTCTGTATCCCGTCTGCGCGTGCGACGGCGAGGGGCGGCCGCTGTTTGATGTCAAGGCTCCGGCGGCGCCGTTGCTGAATTATACCGATAACAGCTATATGGGGCGTCAGGTAAACCGTTATCTCGCCGGCATCGACGGCAATAAATTCGCCATCACCTTTGTTTCATCCATGAGCGATCTGCTGAAGCGCATGACCAAACAGGGGTTTGGCATCGCCTGGCTGCCGGACTATTCGATTCAGGACGAGCTGCGGGACAAAACGCTCGCCGTCGTCGATCTGGAAAATGCGGTGATGCGGATGGGGGTTTATATCTATCGGCTTGATACCAAGCTGAATATGGCGTCGGAAAAGTTCTGGCGTTATGTGAAAAGCCTGCGCCGGCATTAGCCGGTAAAAATAAAACGGCGGCCGTCAAGGCCGCCGTTTCAAAGGCAACGCGAGCGATTAATTACCGATTCGCGCTAGCCTCTTCATACTCAATCTCTTCATCTTCCTCTTCCTCCGGCGCGCCGATGCTGTTTTCCAGCTTGGCGACAACGGCGGTAGAAATACTGTTGCCGATAACGTTGGTCGCGGTGCGGCCCATATCCAGGAATTGGTCGATACCGATAATCAGCAGAATGCCGGCTTCCGGCAGGCTGAACATCGGCAGCGTTGCGGCCACCACCACCACGGAAGCGCGCGCCACGCCCGCCATGCCTTTACTGGTGATCATCAGCGTCAGCAGAATCAGAATTTGCTGCGTCAGGCTTAAATCGATGTTGTAGGCCTGGGCGATAAATAGGATGGCGAAAGACTGGTACATCATTGAACCGTCAAGGTTGAATGAGTAGCCCAGCGGCAGCACGAAGCTGGTGATTTTCTTTGGCACGCCGAACTTGGTCAGCGCTTCCATGGTTTTCGGATAGGCCGATTCGCTGCTGGCCGTGGCGAAGGCCAGCATGGTCGGTTCGCGGATCAGTTTTCCCAGCGTGACGATCGGCTTGCCGAGGAATGCGTAGCCTACCAGGAACAACACCGCCCACAGCACTATCAGACCGAGATAGAATTCGCCAATCAGTCTGCCGAAGTCGTACAGCAGGCCCAGCCCCTGGGTGGTGATGGCGGAGGCGATGGCGGCGAAGACGGCGATGGGCGCCAGGCTCATCACGTAATCCGTCACGCGGAACATGATCTTGGCCAGTTCTTCGATCATGGATGAAATGACGCTCGCATTTTTGTTTTTGTGCTTCACATAGGCGAGCGCAGAGCCGAAGAACAGGGAGAACACCAGAATTTGCAGGATTTCGTTGTTCGCCATCGCTTCCACGATGCTTTTCGGGAAAATATGGCTGATGAAGCTCTTAAGCGTAAAGCCATCGGTGTTCAGACCGGTGGCGACATGGGCGGACGCGGCCGGAATTTCCAGATTCATGTCGGCGCCGGGCTGGAAGAAATTCGCCAAAGCCATGCCGATAATCAAGGAGAGAATCGAGGCGGTGATGAACCAGGTCATGGCTTTTAGGCCGATACGCCCGACGGCAGAAGAGTTGCCCATACTGGCCAGACCCGAAACCAGCGTGGCGAATACCAGCGGCGCGATGATCATCTTGATCAGACGTAGGAAGATATCGGTAACCATATTGAAATAAGAGGCCACTTCTTTCGCGCGCCCGCCTTCAAGATACTGATGACATAGCCATCCTATTAATATCCCTAATATGATAGCCACGACTATCTGTATAAGTAACTTCTGCCTTTGCATGTTAACCTCATGTTGATGAATAAGATTCAGACAACACACAGTATTATTGTTATGTGATGGATCGATGCGCATTCCTTGAACGCAAAAAATCCAGCACCCTTACTGTTATTGGGGTGTTGTATCTGACTGCCTGATATTACATGGATTTTTGTCTTTTACCGTTTTTTTCTATGTGACGGGTGGCAAATTATAACAATTTGATGAAAAAAATACATGTCTAACGGGGGCGTCATGACCTCCGATGGCGGCAATCTCTGTAAAACAACGGCAAATATATTTGGAATAAAAAATATAAGAAACAAATAGTTGAGCTGCGGTTTTTCAGATCGATTGTGAAAAATGGCTAGATATTAGATTTTCTTATGATAGAGCGCCTATTAGCAATAAATAAAATTTTATTAGGCCTTTCTCTGCCGGCTTTATTATGGCGATTTAATTTCTCTTGCCGTCATCAAAAGATTATGCGTTCGCCCGTTATCAATATTATTGCCAAATACCCGTCGTCGCCGCTCATTATTTCCGCAATAAAAATAACGGAATGGGAAATAATTGTTTTATTTTGATAAATAAAAGTATTAATTATGTTAACGGTGGCGCCCCGCCGCGATATTAGCGGCATACCCCGCATAAAGCGGCGCGATGCGCATCGCGCTGGGGGCGTGTTGAAATGAGTAAATGATTCTTCACGCTCTTTTCTGCCAGGAAAGCGCCGCTTAAGCACGATGCAGATCAACCTATTGGCATGCCGACATAGGTTTTTTGTTCGTTAACTCCTACACTATTAACCACATTATTCATGGTGATTTTATTGCGGTAACTATGGCGATACGGTTGACAGATTCTCCATCAAGGTTGTCGATTCTATGGCAGGATACGCTGCTGAAGGCGTCGCAGACGCTGTTGCAGCAGCGCAGCATTGATACTCTGTTACACGTATTGGATAGTCTCTCTTTTTCGGTGGTGCGCTTCGGGCGGGTCAATCTGCTGCTGATCGATCCCCTGCATAATCAGGCCGCATTTTACTATCACGACCGCGATGCGCACGAAGTTCGCCGTAGCGAAGAAACCCTGTCGTTATTGGACGGTCCGGGCGATATCGTATGGAATACCCATACGCTGCTGCATTGCGACGGGGTTCATTTTCAGCATGATTTTCCCCGCCTGATGAGTCAGCCGGTTTACGCCGGACTCAGCGACTACTGCCAGCTGCCGTTATTGACGGCGCACCGCCCGTTGGGGGGCATTGAATTCATCAAAACGGACGGTAGCCGCTTTGACGACGGTGAAATCGTTTTTTTTCAGGCGCTGTCCGGCGTGGTTACGCTGGCGCTGGAAAACATCGGCGAACGGGAGCAAGCGCGGCGTGAAGAGGAGATGCTGCGCCATGAGCGCGACCACTTCCGTATTCTGGTGGATGTGACCAACACCGTTATTTCCAAACTGGAACTGAAGGCGCTGGCGCAGGAGGTCTCCAAAGAGATCCACCGCTTTTTTAATATCGATTTCGTGGCCCTGACTTTTCGGGATAACGATGACGATGATAAGACGCTGAAGTATTACGCGACGCACTATCGTCCCGGACAGAGCCCGCGTCTGGGGGAAGGGGAGCTGGCGCTGGAAGAGATGCTGGCGGCCGAGGTCATACGCACCCAGGAACCCATGCTGATTAATCATCGCGACCGGAACGCTCAGCCCGGCCGGCCACGCAGCCTGGCGCAGTGGTTCGACGGCGGATTGCATCATGCCTGTCTGCTGCCGCTGGCTTTCGGCAATCGCGTTCTGGGCGTACTGGAGCTGGCCCACGGTATCGAACTGTCGGTCAATGACGCGGAGATGAAGCTGCTGCGCCAGATTGCGTCGCGCATCGCCATTGCGCTGGATAACGCGCTGGCCTATCAGCAGATTAGCCGCCTGAAAGATAGCCTGATCCATGAAAATTTCTACCTGACGGAGCAGTTGACCGAACACAGCCAAAGCGTGGGCGGCGAAGCCTTTGGCGAAATTATCGGCCGCAGCGCCGCCATTCGTCAGGTGCTGGAGCAGGTGGAAATGGTGGCCGGCAGCGACAGCACCGTGCTGATTCTGGGAGAGACCGGAACCGGGAAAGAGCTGATTGCCCGCGCCATCCATAGCCTGAGCCCGCGTAACGGCAAACGCATGGTGAAAATGAATTGCGCGGCCATTCCTTCCGGATTGCTGGAGAGCGATCTGTTCGGGCACGAGAAAGGCGCCTTTACCGGCGCCACTGCTCAGCGGCAAGGGCGTTTTGAAATGGCGGATAACGGCACGCTATTTCTGGACGAGGTGGGCGATATTCCTTTAGAGCTGCAGCCGAAACTGCTGCGGGTATTGCAGGAGCGGGAAATAGAACGCCTGGGCGGCAGTAAAGTGATCTCCGTTGATGTGCGCTTGATCGCCGCCACCAACCGCGATTTGAAACAGATGGTGGCCGATCGGGAATATCGCAGCGATCTCTATTATCGGCTGAATGTCTTTCCTATCGTGATCCCGCCGTTGCGCGAGCGTCCCGAGGATATTCCGCTGCTGGCGAAGTTTTTTACCCGCAAGATTGCGCGGCGGATGAATAGAAACATCGATAGCATTCCTTGCGACATGTTGCGTCAGCTCAGTAAGCTGCCCTGGCCGGGCAATGTGCGCGAATTGGAAAACGTGATTGAAAGGGCGGTGATCCTGACGAAAGGCGCCACGCTCAATCTGCAGCTGGCGGAATTGCAATACCCTCAGCCCGCGTCAAGCGGGCCTAAAACGCCGGAGATAACGGCAAAAAACGCTCCGGCGGCGTCGCCGGCGATCGCGGATGACGAAGAGCTGTCCGAACGCCAGCGGATTATTCAGGTGTTGAAGGAGACCAACGGCATCGTCGCCGGGCCGAAAGGCGCCGCCGCGCGGCTGGGATTGAAACGCACCACGCTGCTGTCGCGCATGCAGCGCATGGGAATTTCCGTTAAGGCGATTGAGGAGATGGAGTAAATGGCGGATCATATTCCGCCGCTTCCGCTCCAGCGTCGTCATCCCCGCGCAGGCGGGGAGCTGCCTCTCCAGACGACTCGGCGTCGCCTGCGATGCCCGCCTACTGCCGCGGGCATGACGGGGAAGGCGCGCGGCATTGCCGGGGCGGTAGCGCCCGCCCCGGGGTTATCCGAGCTCCTCCGCCGTTTTACGCAGATGGGACTTCAGCTGGCTGTACTCCTGTCGGACATAATTTTCCGCCCATTGCTGATTCTCTATCGCTTCCAGCCTGACCGCGCAATATTTGTATTCCGGCGTTTTTGATATGGGATCGAGGTGATCCAGCGTCAGTTCGTTGCAGGCGCCGATCCACCACTGATAGGTCATATAAACCGCGCCTTTATTGACGCGTTCGCTGACGGCGACGCGGGTGATCACTTTTCCGCGTCGCGAAGAGACCCAGGCCAGCTGCTGATCGCGCAGTCCCAGGCGTTCGGCATCCTGCGGATTGACCTGCACGTAGCCGGGTTCGTCCGCCAGCGTTTGCAGCGCGGTGCAGTTGCCGGTCATGGAGCGGCAGGAGTAGTGGCCGACTTCGCGCACGGTGCACAGCGCCAGCGGGTACTCCTCATCGACCCGCTCCATCGGCGGGCGCCATTCGGTGGCGAACAGCAGTCCTTTGCCGCCGGGGCGGTCAAAGTGGTTGCCGGCGTACAGCCAGGGGGTGCCGGGGCTCTCTTCCGTCGTGCAGGGCCAGGGCACGTAGCCCAGCCCCGCCATTTTCTCGTAGGTCGCGCCGTAGTACAGCGGGCATAACTGGCGCAGCTCGTCCCAGATCTCCTGGGTGTTGTTGTAGTGCATCGGATAGCCGAGCGCGGTCGCCATCAGGCTGATGATTTCCCAGTCGGGTTTGACATCTCCTTTAGGCTCCACCGCCTTGTAAAAACGCTGAAAGCCGCGGTCGGCGGCGGAATAGACGCCCTCGTGTTCGCCCCATGACGTCGCCGGCAGGATCACGTCGGCCACCGACGCGGTTTTGGTCATGAAGATATCCTGTACGATCAGCAGTTCCAGTTCGTTAAACGCTTCGCGCATCATGGAGAGGTCGGGTTCGGTTTGCAGCGGATCTTCGCCCATCACGTAGTTCGCTCTGATTTTCCCCTCTTTTATTTTGTGCGGCACATCGGTCAGCGAATAGCCGATTTTGTCCGGCAGGCTCGGCACGCCCCAGGCGCTGGCGAATTTATGACGGATGTGCTCGTCGGTAACCGATTGATAGCCGGGAAACATATTCGGCAGGGCGCCCATATCGCAGGCGCCTTGCACGTTATTTTGTCCGCGCACCGGGCCGACGCCCACGTTGGGACGGCCGAGATTACCGGTCAGCAGCGCCAGCCCGGAGAGCCCCTTGACCACATCCACGCCCTGCCCCCACTGACAGACGCCCATGCCCCACAAAATGGTGGCGGATGGAGCGGCGGCAAACATGCGCATCGCCTCGCGTACCAGCGAAGGAGCCAGGCCGGTGATATCGGCGACGTATTCCGGCGTATATTTGGCGACGATCCGGCTATACTCCTCGAACCCTTCCGTATAGCGCGCGACATACTCCTGGTTATACAGTCCCTCATCGATCAGCACGTTGGCGAAGGCGTTGACCAGCGCCATATTGGAGCCGTTTTTCAGCGGCAGCCACAGGTCGGCGATGCGCGCGGTTTCGATATGGCGCGGATCGCACACAATGATTTTGGCGCCGCGCTCTTTGGCCTTCAGGATTCGGCGGGCGACGATAGGGTGCGAATCGGCGGCGTTATAGCCGAACACCAGGATGCATTCGGTGTGCTCGATTTCGTTGATGGAATTGCTCATCGCCCCGTTGCCCAGGGTCACTCGCAGGCCGGCGACGGAAGGGCCGTGGCAGACGCGGGCGCAGCAGTCAACGTTGTTGTTGCCGGTGACGGCGCGCGCGAATTTTTGCATCACATAGTTGGTTTCATTGCCGGGGCCGCGCGACGATCCGGTATGCATAATGGATTCGGCGCCGTACTTCTCTTTGATGGCTTTCAGGCGCGAGCTGGCGAAGGTTATGGCTTCATCCCAGGACACCGCCTGAAAGGGGTCGCCTTTACGGCGCCGGATCAGCGGCTGTTTCAAGCGCGGCGTCAATAGTTTGGTGTCGTTAAGAAAATCCCAGCCGTAATAGCCTTTAAGGCACAGTTCGCCTTCGTTGGTATGACCGTTGGCGCCCTCCGCGCCAACCACTTTTCCATTTTCAACCAGCAGGTTAATTTTGCAGCCCGATCCGCAATAGGGACAGACGGTAATAACTTTCCGCATGATGACTCTTCTCCTTCAGCGTGCCTTGAGCGGCACCGTTCAGAACTGTATGCCCGCGGCGTCATCGAGCGCCGCACGCCGCTGTTTTTGCCGGATCATGGCTTGAATGTCGTCATGACCGATCGTTCGTAAGGCTTTGGTCGGACAAACTTCGACGCAGGCGGGGCCCGCCGCGCGCCCTTCGCAGAGATCGCATTTCTGCGCCTCGGCTTTGATGCACAGCCCCAGCGTCTGGTAATGGTCGACGCGCGCGACCGGCTTCCCGATCACCGACATGGCGCCGTAGGGACAGGCCACGACGCATGTCTTACAGCCGATACATTTTTCCTGCAGCACCTTGATATGGTCATCCGCGCGGATAATGGCGCCGTTGGGACACACGCTGGCGCAGGGGGCGTCCTCGCACTGACGGCACTGAACGGTGGTGCTGATATTCATCCCCTTGACCACCCTGAGGCGCGGTGAAAAGCGTTCAGGGGATAATGAAGTCGTTTTGCCGTCGCCGTGGGCCAATACGCAGGCAATTTCACAGGTGCGGCAGCCAATACATTTCTTTGAATCTGCAATAACGAAGCGGTTCATAACATCGTCTCCAACCCGGAGTCAGGTGAAAAATCATGGTGTCGATAGCGCAAGCGGCGACACTTCACCACCGGTAAGCATGCTTTATGCCAAGAATGGCTTTTTTGTTTAACTGTATGAATAATAATATTTTTATTTTTATTTTGTTTGCGGAAGTCCGATTGAAACGGCAATGATGACGACGGCAGGCGGCGGTTTCGGCAGATTTGACGACAGGGCGGCGGCGGGGAAACGCACGAATCATCAAAAGATGAATTTTTTATGACGGTTTTTGTAAAAAAATTCCTGACCAGGAGAGTAATGTTTGTTTACTAAGATATAGTAACGTCAGGTACTATCATGTCTGAAATTATTTTCCGAAAAGAGGCCGGCGATTTTCAACTGTATGAAAAATCCCGCCGCGGAGCCTATGTGCAAATCCTGCGTGATTTTTGCCTCGGGAAAATACCTTACCAAGAGTTGAGCAGCGGCAGCGTCGATCGCAAAGTTTATTTAATTAACGTCGATAACGCGAAATATGTGCTGAAGTGGGAGCGTGAGCGGGATCCCCGGCTGGAAAAACGCATCTCGCGTTTTATCTTCGGTCCTTACTACTCCCGATTAATTTACCGCGTCGCCGCGGCGCGCGAGCAGGGGTGTACCAAAACGGCGGATGTCTATGCCGTCGCTGAAAAGGTCAGGCACCGCGAAGCGCTGGAGAGCTATGTCCTGACGGAATATATAGAGGGCAAGCCGCTGGCCGAGCTGAGCGATTTTTCTCCCTATAAAGAGGAAATTAAAACCTGTATCGAAGACCTGCACCGTCATCGGCTGGCGTCCAACGATATTCATCCCGGCAATATTATCCTGACCGGCGACGGGCTGCGGATTATTGATTTATCCGATGCGGGAAGCCTGACCGTCTGCCGGGTGAATGACGCTTTCGCCCTGAAAAAATTCTATGACATCGATTTAAGAATCAATAACGTTATGTATCCGCTTATCGGTCTGCGCAACAAATTCCGCGCCTTTTCCAGAAAGCTGCGCGGCAAAAAGCAGTAGGCGTTCGCGCGGTCCGTCGCCGCCCGCCGCGCGGGAAAATATGTTGCCGGCGCATTTCCCCCTCTTGGCGCTTGTCTGCAATTCGAATTATTTTGGGTATATACTTTATTTACCCGAACTCTGGCAAGGCGTTTTGACTTTCATGCGCGTTGCGCCCGTTTTAAGGATATCCGTTTCTCTCTTGCCGCGTTGTTTCTTCCGCCATGCGCGCTGCGGCGGATTATCGGCTATAGGCATCATTAAAAAATAAGCATTGTCACCGTGATATTGGATGTAAGCGTTATATGATGAATATATGGAGTTTATTATGAGCTTTCTAAAAAATATCAGCATAAGAATTATGGTGCTAATTATTGTGGCTTTCCTGCTGATAGTCTGGGGGGCGGCCACGGGCTATAGCCTCTACTCGCTCCATCAGGCTACTGATTTAATTAATAAAAATGAAACACAGCGAAAAACTTACGCTTATTTGGTCTATGGCAGCGATCAATACTTTAGAGCCGTTACCCGTATGGAACGGACCATGGATTATTTGCAGCGCGGCGATCCGGACAGCGCGAAGAATACGCTGGATATGGCGCAGAGCGCCATAAAGAACACGCGGGAAGCGCTGGCGAAGTTTAAATCATCGGAGCATATCGGGGTGGATCGGCAAGCGATTGACGATATTACCAATAACTGGTCAACGTTAATTTCAACGGCCATTGATCCGATGAATGCCGCGCTGCAACAAAATAATCAAGAGCGATTTGAGCAAATATTTCGCGATGTTTATCCGCCGATAAGTTTGACCTTCGGCGATAACATCAAGGCATATACCGATCAAATTACCGCGGCGGAATTTGCTCCGGTGGTGAATGAATACAATATCGATAATCGCAATGTTCTGATCGCGGCCATGGTTTTCGGCGTCATGGTATTGATATTCACCGAGTACTATTTAAGAAATTATCTGGTGATACCGATCGGGGTGCTTAAGTCGCATCTGGCTCAGCTGACCTCCGGCCGGCTGGCGGACGAGCTGGCCGAATTCGGCAGCAACTGCGCAGGGCGATTGATTCCTGATATCAAACGGTTGCAGAAAAGCCTGCGCGATACCGTCACGGTAATTCGCCAAAGCGCCACGGCGATCGATAACGGTACCACGAACATTAAAAACGGCAACGATGACCTCTCCAGCCGGACCGAGCAGCAGGCGGCGGCGCTTCAGGAAACTGCCGCCAGCATGGAGCAGATCAGCGCTACGGTAAAACAAACCGCGCAAAACGTTTATCAGGCGCGAGAACTGGCGCAGGAAGCTTCCGGCGTGGCGACCAGGGGCGGCGAAATCAGCGACGGCGTGATGACCACCATGGATGAGATTAGCGCCAGCTCGCGTAAGGTGGCCGATATTACCACGGTGATTAACGGCATCGCCTTTCAGACCAATATTCTGGCGCTCAATGCGGCGGTTGAAGCCGCCCGAGCCGGAGAACAGGGCCGGGGGTTCGCGGTGGTGGCGGGGGAAGTGCGGATCCTGGCGCAGCGCAGCGCGCAGGCGGCGAAAGAGATTGAAACGCTGATCGCCGAGTCCGTATCCCGCGTCTCTGCCGGCGCCAGCCTGGTTCGCCAGTCCGGCGAAGCGATGGCGGCGATTATCGGCGCGATTAGTCATCTGCACGAGCGGATTGGCGAAATCGCGGCCGCTACCGATGAGCAAACGCGCGGCATCAGTCAGATTAGCCAGGCGATCCACGAAATAGACGGGGTGACGCAGCAGAACGCGGCGCTGGTATTACAATCGGCGGAAGCCGCGGCCAGGCTGGATAAACAGACCAGCGAACTGACGGCGGCGGTGGGGGTTTTTCAGCTTGAGGAGCAGGCCGGCCGACAGGCGGAGGCGCGGCGGGAGAGCGTCGCGCCCCGGGCGATGACGGGGCGAACGCCGCTGCTGTCGGTAGGCGAGCGCCGGGGATAATGCTCGGCGACGTTGCTGAACGCGGGCTTAAGCGTTGCCGCCGCTTATGCGCTTATCCGGGCGCGGCGACGCGCCCCTGGTTTCACCGCCATCCGCGCGGCGCGGTTTAGCGCCGCTGAAACCCGCCGTCTCCTTGCCACTCCGCCAGCCGCCGGTAAATCCGCTCCACCGCCCGCTCCACTTCCTGACTAAGCGGGAAATAGAACGCGACGAGCGCCGGCTGAATGCCGAGGAAGATCACCTCGGGAATATCCTCTTGCAAACTGTCGATAAGAAAATTCAGCGGCAGGTTATGCGTATTCATCAGTAAATCCTCGGCGATGCGCTCCGGGTCGAGGATGCGTATCGCGCCGGGCGGCAATCCCATGTCGCTGGCATCCACCACCAGCAGCCGCTTAGGCTTCAGAAGGCGAAGCCGGTGGGCCGCGTTTTCGGGAATGACGCCGCCGTCAATCACCGACCAGCCCGCTACCGGATCGCGCATCATGCGTTCGGCCAGCAGCGGCCCGGCGCCGTCGTCGCCCATCATGCTGTTGCCGACGGCGAGCACCATATTGTCGGTGCGTGGGTTAAGTTCAGTCATCAATTCGTCTCACCATCAAATAGAGCGCCGTTTCCCGTTCAATCGCCAGCAGATAGGCGAGCAGGGTGGCGGTCCAGTCGGGATAGGCATCCCCGGCGTCGGATAAGCGGCTAAAAGCCCGCCCCAGCATCCCGGCGTGGCTGCTATCAATGACGATCTCGCCGAACTTCATCAGCCCGGCCATTTTACGCCGCGCTTCCCCCTCGGGAAGTTGATCGATCCACTGCCGGTAGCCCGTCAGCGGGCAGCTCAGTATCCGTTTCAGACAGTCGATCACCCCGACGTGGTGGCCGATCGACAGCGAGTAGTACATCACCTGCTGCGCCTGTTCCGGCACTTTATCCTTGCTGTCGAGGAACTTCTGATTCAGCGCGTAGAATATCGCCTGGCTGTTCATCGGTAGCGCTCCCCCTTGAGCAGTGACAGATAAATGTGTTGCAAGCGTCCGACGATTTCATTCAGCCGCGGATCGTTATGCGCCTGCAGCCAGTCGCGGATGCGCCGGTCGAAGCCCTCCGGCGGCTGATTTTCCAGCCGGGCCAAAAAGGCGTCGCAGATCTCCCGCCCCTGACGATAGCCGGCCATACGCCGGGCTTCCCGCTCCAGCAGTACGCGCAGATCCAGCGGCGCGTGCGGATGAATCAGGGCGGCCGTCTCATCCTCTCCCTGTCGGTGTTCGCTGCCGTGCAGTTTTTGCTCCAGCAGGCCCAGCGCGACGGCGAAGCCGTAAAGGGTGGCGGCGGGCGTCGGCGGACAGCCGGGAATATAAACGTCTATCGGCACGATGGTATCGCTGCCGCCCCAGACGCAGTAGAGATCGTGGAAAATCCCGCCGCCGCAGCCGCAGGCGCCGTAAGAGATACAAATTTTCGGATCGGGGGCGGATTCATAGGCGCGCAGCGCGGGGGTGCGCATGGCGCGGGTCACCGCCCCGGTGAACAGCAGAATGTCGGCATGGCGGGGCGAGGCCACCACTTTGATGCCGAAACGCTCGGCGTCGAACACCGGGGTTATGGCGGCGAAAATCTCTATTTCACAGCCGTTGCAGCCGCCGCAGTCGACGCGGTAAACGTAGGCCGAGCGCCGGATATCTTTCAGCAGCGTTTTTTTCAGCCGCTGCGCCTGTTCATCCAATGCTATCGGCGTGGTGCGGTAGTGATCGGCGCCGGTTGACCGAGTACTCATAATTCGCTCCCTTTGATCGTCGCGGACGGGGAGCCGGCCGGCGGCTGAACGTACCGGCTCAGCGTCACATTGTCTTTGTTGACCATATTCTGTTTGCGTTTGCATTCGGGGCAGGTTTCAAAGTGGGCTCGCCGTGACTCCACCTCTTGTGCGGATAGGCCGGACTGGGCCATCAGCGCCATCGCGTACTCCACCTCTTTTTGCGGGGCGAAAGGGCGGCGGCAAACGCGGCAGTTCAGCAGGTCGAAGGTCGCCCGCTGATAGAGATCGGCCTTGCTGGCGACGGCCATTTCGAACTCCTGCGACAGTACGATGGCGCGCGTCGGACAGACCTCCTCGCAGCGTCCGCAGAAAATGCAGCGCCCGAGAAACAGCTGCCAGGTGCGAGTGCCGCCGACGACGTCGGTTTCCATCGTCAGCGCGTTGGCCGGGCAGGCCATGGTGCAGGCGGCGCAGGCGATGCACTGTTTGGCGTCGTATTGCGGCTTGCCGCGAAAGCCGGCTGCGACATCCAGCGGTTTAAACGGGTATTTCACCGTACTGTCGCCGGCCTTGAGGATGGTTTTAAACAGTTTCAGCATGATGCATCCCTCTACTTGAGCGGCGAACGGGTGCGTTCCAGGCCGTAACGCTCCATTTCTTTATAAGGCACCGTGGTGATTTTCCGTTTGCGCACATCGACCAGCGTTACCCGGTCGGTGCAGGAGTAACAGGGATCCAGGCTGCCGATAATCAGCGGCGCGTCGGAAACGGTGTTGCCGCGCAGCATGTAGCGCAGCACCGGCCAGTTGGCGTAGGTGGCGGCGCGGCAGCGCCAGCGAAACAGCTTCTGGTTGTCGCCGGTCATGCTCCAGTGGATGTCTTCGCCGCGCGGCGCTTCGGAAAAGCCCAGGGCGAATTTGTGCGGCCGATAGGTGAAATGTTCGTTGAGCAGCGGCCCTGCCGGCAGATTGTCCAGCGCGTATTCAATCATCGCCATCGAGGTGAAGATCTCGCGCACCCGCACCAGCACGCGGGAATAGACGTCGCCCGCATCCAGATGATGCAGCTCCATCGGCAGATCCGCATAGCCGGCGTAAGGGTGGTCGATGCGCATATCCCGCTGAAAACCGCTGGCGCGGATCATCGGGCCGACCGGGCTGTAATCGCGGGCGACCTGCTTATTGAGGATGCCGATCCCCTGGGTGCGCTGCGCCATGTTGGGCGTGGAGAGCAACATATCGGTCAACTGGCTCACCTCGGCGCGCATTTCGCGGATCAGCCTGATGGTCTTTAAGCGATCCTCTTTCAGGATGTCGTGCCGGATGCCGCCGATCAGATTCAGACCGTAGGTTTTTCGCGCGCCGGTCAGCATTTCCGCGATGGTCATCGACTTTTCGCGCACGCGGAAAAACTGCATAAAACCGGTGTCGAAACCGACAAAGTGGCTGGCGAGCCCGATATTCAGCAGATGGCTGTGCAGACGCTCCACCTCCAGCAAAATGCTGCGGATGGCGTGCGCCCGTGGCGGAACGGCGATGTCCAACGCATTTTCGATCGAGGAGGCGTAAGCCACGCTATGGGTAAAGCCGCAGATGCCGCACACCCGGTCCGAGAGGAAGGTCACTTCGTTATAGCCCATGCGCGTCTCCGCCAGCTTTTCCATGCCGCGGTGGACGTAGAACAGGCGATAGTCCGCGTCGATAATCCGCTCGCCGTCGACGAACAGGCGGAAGTGTCCCGGTTCGTCCGAGGTGACGTGCAGCGGCCCGATGGGCACCACGCGGGTGGCGCCGGCGGCTTCGTTGGCGAAGACGTAGGATTCGTCGTCGCGGGTGGGCTCCGGCCGCTGGCGGTAATCCATGGCGTCTTTGCGCAGCGGATAGAGATCGTCCGGCCAGTCGTCCGGCAGCACCAGCCGCCGCTCGTCGGGCAAACCTACCGGGATCAGTCCGTACATATCGCGCACCTCGCGCTCGCCCCAGACCGCCGCCGGTACCCGGGGCGTCACCGACGGATATTCCGGGTTATCCGGGTCGACCAGCGTTTTGACGATCACCCAGCACTTTTCGCCCTGTTCCATCGACAGCACATAGTAAACGGCGAAGCTGCCATGCAATGAGCGTTCATCGTTGCCGAACAGCACGGAGAGCCAGCCCCCTTGCTGGTAGTAAAGGAACGCCACCACCTCGGGCAGGGCGTCCGGTTTGACGGTCAGGGTCAGCTGATTCGCCGTTTGCCACTCTTGCTCCAGAATGGCCGCCGGGAATCGCTGTCTGACCTGCGCGGCATAAGCGGCGCCGAGTCTGTCGGCAGGCGACGCCTGGCTGGAAGCTGGGGTTTCATTCATCACGATACATCTCCTGACGGAAAGGGGTTGGCGCCGAACGTTCAGCGGCGTGAAATCGGGGGGCGTCGGCGGGCGCGGCGCGTTGCGCGCTATACCGCCAGGGCGACGGGAGCGGGATTTCGGACTCTCTCTCGTTGCGCTGTCCCGCGCCGGCGTCGGCGACGATGGCCGTGGCGTTTTCCAGCAGGCGGATCGCCGGCTGGGGAATATGGGTGCCCATCACCAGCATCAGGATCAGCAGCAGCGCCATCGGCGCGGTGGTCATGATCCCCAGTTCGCCTTTAGCCACCGCTTGCGGACTGCCGCCCAGCACGGTGCCGGCGACCATGCGCACTAACCCGGCCAGCACCACGGTCAACAAAAGCAGCAGGATAATCGTCAGCCAGATATGTCCGGCGCCGAGCCCCGCGCTTACGGTCATGAATTCGCTGAGGAATACGTTGAAAGGCGGCATCCCGCCCAGCGCCAGCGCTCCGCCGGCCAGCAGGGCTCCGGTGAGCGGGGCGACGCGCATAACGCCTTTAATCGCATCCATATCGCGCGTGCCGTATTTCAGCAGTACGTTGCCGGAACCGCAGAACAGCAAGGTTTTCGCCAGGCTATGGTTCAGGGTATGCAGCAGCGCCGCGAAAATGCCCAGCGGGCCGCCAATTCCCAGCGCCACGGCGATCAGCCCCATGTTTTCCACGCTGGAATAGGCCAGCAGGCGTTTCATATCGCGCTGCACCAGGATCAGAAATGCGGCGATCGCCACCGACAGCATGCCGAACACCAGCAGCAGCAGACGGGGGAAATCGTCGCCGATGGCGGCGCTGACGATGATGTAATAGCGTACGATCACCAGCAGCGCGCAGTTCAGCAATACCGCGGACAATAGCGCGCTGGTCGGGCTCGGCGCTTCGCTGTGCGCGTCCGGCAGCCAGGCGTGCATCGGAAACAGGCCGGTTTTGGTGCCGAAGCCGATGATGATGAAAATGAACGCCAGATGCATCAGCGTGCCGTCCAGCTCGCCGGCATGTTTCAGCACTTCCGTCCAGAAGATGGCGTTTCCCGGCTCCGCCATCACGCCGGCGGCGTTGGCGTACACCAGCACGGTGCCGTACAGGCCGAAGGCGACGCCGACCGTACAGATGATGATGTATTTCCAGGCCGCCTCCAGCGAAGAGCGCTGTCCGTAAAGCCCGACGAGAAAGGCGGAGCTCAGAGTGGTGGCTTCGACGGCGACCCACATCATAATCAGGTTGTTGCTGGTGATGACCAGCAGCATGGTGAAAAGAAACAGATGAAAGAAGCCGTAGTAGTCGCACAGCGTGGTTACCGTGATCTCGCCGCCGTTGACCTCATGGCGCATATAGCCCATGGAGTACCACCCGGTAATAAAGCCGATGATGCCGAGAATGGCGAGGAACAGGGCGCTGAGGCTATCGAGATGCAGCCAGTTATGGAGGGCGAGAATTTCGCCGAACCGGTACACCAGCCAGACCTGCCGCATGGCGAGCGCCAACAGGGCGATAATGCCCAATAGGTGAATAAGGCTCACCAGCGTACGCGCCCGCCCGCCGCCGAAGCGGCACAGAAAAGCCAGCAGCGCGGCGGCGAGCGGGACGGCGAGCAGGGGGAGGAGAAGATCGGTACTGGTCATGTCGTTCACCCTTTCAACGCGGTTAGCTGTTGCGCATCCAGCGTGTGGAGCGTGCGGTGGATTTTGCGCGCCATCAGGGCCATGACCAGCACCGCGAAAATCGCGTCGGTGGCGATGCCGATCTCCACCAGCTCGGGCGCCCGGTACGCCAGCAGCGCCAGCGTCAGGTGGGCGCCGTTCTCCATCAGGCAGTAGCCGAAAACCTGCTTGAGGATATTACGCTGGGTGACGATGCACAGCAGGCCGATCATAAAGTGCCCGAGGGATACCGCCAGCGCCGGTTTCAGCGCGCCGACCAGCGGCAACGCGACCGGCTCGACCACGAAGTAACACAGCAGCACAATCAGGGCGGCCAGCAGGATAATCACCGCCGGGCCGACCACGCCGCCATCCGCCTGCTGATCGTCCAGCTTGCGGAACGCCCGGTACATAATCACCGGGACCAGTATGACTTTGGTGACGAAGGCGCTCAGGGACCAGAGATAAAGCTGACGAGCCTGCAGCAGTTCGGCCAGCGAGAAGAAGATCAGCACCAGCACCAGCGACTGTAGCGCATACAGGCAGGCCGACAGCGTCGGGCGGCGGGCGCAGATTACCAGCAGAGAGGTGATAATCAGCAACCCGGCCAGGTTATTAACGATCAGGGATCCAGTCATCATCATTTATCCTTAGTTCAGCCAGACGGCGGCGATAACGCTCGAACACACCGACATGACGATCAGCGCGATCAGCACCCCTTGCATGGCCCGGGGCACGGGCGCGGCGGCGGCGACCTCCGCGGAGGGCTCTCCCGGCACGGCGCGGCCGAACCAGTAGAGCAGCCAGGCGAAGCTGGCTACCGACTCAATCAGCGCGATAGCCAGCAGCGGCAGCAGCCAGACATACTCCCGCGACAGGCTAAAGCCGGCGGCGAACAGCGGGAATTTACTGAAGAAGCCGTTAAACGGCGGGACGCCGGCGATGGCCAGCGCCGCCACGCCGAAGCCGACGCCCAGCAGCGGCATTTTGCTCATGATGCCCCTGAGTTGCGGCAGCATACGGGTGCCGCAGCTGTAGCTGAGCGCGCCGGCCACCAGAAAAAACAGACTCTTGGCGAACGCATGATTGAAGATGTACGCCACGCCCGCGTCGAATGCCATGCGCGAGCCGAAGATCGCCAGCGACAGGGCGAAGAAGATATAGGCCAGTTGGGTGATGGTGGAGTAGGCCAACAGCCGCTTCATATCTTTTTGCGGCAGATACATGATAAAGCCGTAAACCAGAGTGAGGGTCGCCATCGCTATGCCGATCGCGCCGATAACGTGCGGCACCTGCCCGGCGGAGAGGATCGCCCGGGCGAAAATATAGACGCCGACCTTCACCATCGACGCCGCGTGTAAATAGGCGCTGACCGGCGTCGGCGCCTCCATGGCGTCGGGCAGCCACATATGCAGCGGAAGCTGCGCCGATTTCCCCCAGGCGGCGAACAGAATGCCGCAAAAGACGATGATTTTGCCGTCGTCGTCTAGCTGCGTCAGCGCGCTTAGCGCGAAGGTTCCGGTGCGCGCGAACAGGTAGGCCGCCGCTAGATAAAGCCCGACGGAGGCGATATGCGTGATCAGCAGCGCTTTCAGCGCCGAACGCAGCGATTTCGGCTGCTGGTAGTAGCCGATGAGCGCCCAGGAGCAGCCGCCGGTGATCTCAAAAAACAGCAGTTGTCCCAGCAGCGTGGAGGATAGCGTGACGCCGGCCATCGCGCCGATAAACGTCAGTAGAAAGGCGTAATAACGGTTGGTGCCTTCGTGAGGATGCTCCCGGTTGCCTAACGTCAGGTAGCCGGTGGAGTAGATGCTGACCAACAGGCCGAGGAACACCACCGCGAAGCCGATCAGCAGGCTGACGCGGTCGAACAGGAAACCGAACAGTTCCGCCCGGCCGTAGCGGTATAGCGTATAGGCGAGGTCTGTTTTCCCGCCCGCCAGATAGCCGTAGCCCAGCCAGGCCATGCCGAGCGTCGCCAGCAGGGCGAACAGCACGCATAATCCTTTGGCGTGACGCCGCGGCAGGGCCGCTATCAGCAGCGCGCCGATAAACGGCAGCAGGATGGTCGCCAGGGCAACATTCTTTAAAATCAGCATATCCATGATGAATGTTCGCTCCTTATAGACCGGTAAGATAGAAAACCAACGCCAGCGCCGCGACGCCGAAGCCTAGCCAGGTCACGCGCCCGGTGAGCAGGAAACGCCCGCGGGCCAGGCTGTTTTCGATCAAGGCGGCGATGAAAAACAGCGCGATCAGCTTGATCAGAAAGGCGATGGCGCCGCCGATCAGGGCGGCCGCCGTAAAGGTCTCGGCTTTGCCGAACGGCATGAAGATGGAAAGGAACAGCGCGGCCACCACCACCTGTTTCAGGCTGATGCCCCACTTGAGCAGCGCCAGCGCCGCGCCGGAGTATTCGCTCAGCGGCCCTTCCTGCAGCTCCTGCTCGGCTTCGGCCGCGTCGAACGGAATTTTGCCCATCTCGATGAAGGCGGCGAACGCGCAGGCCAGCAGCGCCATCAGGGTGGCGGTCGGCGACAGCCAGTGACGGGCGGCCAGCGCGTCGCTGATATTGCCGATGTTGGTGGAGCCGGCAATCAGTGCGACCACCAGCAGCGCCAGCATCATGATCGGCTCAACCAGAACGCCCAGCGTAAGCTCGCGGCTGGCGCCGATACCGGCAAAGCTGCTGCCGGAGTCCAGACCGGCCAGCGCGAAGAAGAAACGGAACAGGGCGAACAGGTAGAGCAGGGTAATGACGTCGCCGCCGGAACCGAACGGCGATACTCGGGTGACGATGGGCAGCGTCATGGCGACCAGCAGCATGGTGCCGATCAGAATATAGGGCATCAGGCGAAAAACGCCGCCCGCGTGCTGCGGCGAAACGTCCTGACGTTTCAGCAGCTTGCAGATATCTCGGTAGTCCTGCAAGATGCCCGGCCCGCGGCGGGAATGCATTCTGGCGCGAATAACCCGCGCCATGCCGGACATCAGCGGAGCCAGCGCCAGCAGAACCAGCGCTTGAATCACCGCGCAGGCGATCAGGGCGGATTCCGGGACGGCCAGCATTGCTGCGTTTACCGTTCCCGCGATTGAGCTATCGGCGATCATCATCTCCTCCTCAGACCGTGGTCAGCAGCAGGATCACCAGGGCGGCGACCACATACAGGCAGTAGACCCGGAAGTCGCCGTGCTGAATGCGCTGCGCGGCGCGGCCGATGCGCTGCGCCAGGCGCACCGGCGGCATCACGAGTCGCGTATCCCAGACCGGCTCGGCGCGTGCGGCGGCCTGCGTGGTTTTATCCAGCACGCTCTGCATCACGGGCGCCGGGTCCAGCGTTTGGCGTAGGCGGTACAAGGGCGCGAACATGACGCGTAATGGCTGGGTAAAGCCGGCGGCGGAGGCCGCCATCGCGCTTTCGTAGGCATAGCCGCAGGCCCAGGGCGCGCCGCGGCGGCGGAAATGCAGCCGCCGGCCTTGCGCGCCGGCATAGAGCAGTAACGGCAGAAGCGGCAGGGCCAGCAGCAGAATGAAAATCAGCGGCGCCGCCAGCGAGGTTTGCGCCGGGTCGCCGGGGAACACCAGCATGCCCCGGGCGACGATCGGCGCCGTTTCGCCCGTCAGGCCGGCGACGACCCGCGCGATGACCGGCGCCGCCTCGCCGGCGCCGACGCCCAGCGCGATGCATAGCAGCGCCAGCAGCCACATGGCGGCGGTCATCGGCCAGGGCGCCTCCCGCGCCTGGGCGGCTTTCTCGCTGCGGGGCGCGCCGCAGAAGCTGATGCCGTAGACCTTGACGAAACACATTGCCGCCAGCGCGCCGGTAATCGCCAGCATCACGATGGCGATCGGCGCGGCCAGCCGCAGCGAGAAATGGTCTGCATAATTAAGGGTGAACAGCGACTGGTAGGTGAACCATTCGCTGACGAAACCGTTCAGCGGCGGCAGCGCGGAAATCGCCATACAGCCGATAAGAAACGCCGAGGCGGTATAGGGCATCGCGCGCGCCAGACCGCCCATTTTCTCCATGTCTTTGGTGCGCAGACGATAAATCACCGCGCCGGCCCCCAGAAACAGCAGCCCTTTGAATAGGGCGTGGTTCAGCAGGTGATACAGGCCGCCCAGCAGGCCGAGCGCCGCCAGCAACGGGCGGCCGGTGGCGATGCCGATCATCCCCACGCCGACGCCCATCAGAATGATGCCGATATTCTCCACGGTGTGGTAGGCCAGCAGTCGTTTGATATCGTGTTCGGCCAGCGCATAGAGCACGCCAAGCACCGAGGAGAGCGCGCCGAACGCCAGCACCGTCACGCCCCACCAGACTTCGGCGGCGCCTAGCAGGTCGATCCCCACTTTGATAATGCCGAAGATGCCGATTTTCACCATCACGCCGGACATTAACGCCGAGGCGTGAGACGGCGCGGCCGGGTGCGCGCGCGGCAGCCAGCCGTGCAGCGGCAGCATCCCGGCCTTGGCGCCGAAGCCGAAGAAGGCCAGCAGAAATACCGCGGAGGCCTGCGGCGCGGAGAGCGTCGCCTGGCGGAAGTCGGCGAAATCGAGGCTGTCGCTGTGCCGGTACAGCAGAAAGAAGGCCGCCATGATCAGCACCGAGCCGGCGTGAGCAATCAGGAAGTAAAGCAGGCCGGCGTTGATGGCCTCTTCATCCCGATCGGCGATCACCAGAAAATAGGAGCTGAGCGACATCATTTCAAACAGGATGATGAAATAGAAAGCGTTATCGACAACCACCAGCGCCACCATCGACGCGATAAACAGGTTCATAAAGAACCCTATCGCCCAGGCGCGCCCTCGGTACTCGCGCAAATACGCGATCGAATAGAGGGCGGTGGCGATAACCAGCAGCGAAATGACCATAATGATAAAGGCGGACAGGGCGTCCATTCGCAGCGTTAAGCGGGCGAAGGCCGAGAAGGGGCCGTTGAATGCGGCCGTCAATGTCTGGCCGCCGAGCAATACCGGCAGGGCGGCGGCGATGCCGCATAGTCCGCCCAGCGCGGAGCTGAGGCCGCTTAGCGCAATCGCCAGGGACTCGGCGCGGGCCAGGCTCAGGGAGAGCAGCGCGCCGACCGAATAGAGCGTCAGCGCCAGCGCCAGCCATTGCAGTGAAGTCATCATAGCGTATTCTCCCGATCGGCGGCGTCTGGCGGAAAAGGTATGTTGCCGGCGGGCCATGCCATGGCATGACGGCGTTTTTCGGCGTTAACCCGCTCAAGTTCGCTCTCGTCGACAATAAATAGCGCCTTGGTCGGACACACCCGGACGCACTCCGGCCCCTGAGGCTGAAAGGCGCAGAGGTCGCATTTCACGGCGACGCTGCGCACCCCGGCGTTCCAGGCGAGAAACGGATTGATGGAGGCGACGCTGTAGGGGACATCGGCGAGCGCGTCGGCCGGAATATTCTGGCTGAAGCTCTCCGGGATAGCCTGCGGTCTGCTGCCCGCAGGCGTAATCGCGCCGAAGGGGCAGGCGATCGCGCAGAGCTTGCAGCCGATGCAGGTATTTTCGTCGAGCGCCACCGCGCGATCCCGATGGGTAATGGCGTTAACCGGGCAGACCTTGGCGCAGGGCGCGTCTTCGCAATGCCGGCATAACACCGGCGCGGTGCCGGCGAGATCGCGCTCCACCGTCAGCCGCGGATGCGTCTGCAATCCCTGACGGCGGTGCGCCTGGGTGCAGGCGGCCATGCAGGTATTGCATCCGATACAGCGTTTAGGCTCCGCAATGACGAAGCGGTTCATAGCCATGCTCTCCGTGGGAAATAGTTAATCTTTGCCGCGCTAAAGCATATTTTGTGCCACCTTGAGCGATAACGGCGGGCAACGCGCGGCGGGCAAGGGATAAGGCGGAGGAATACGGGGCGTCGATTAGCGTAAAGAGGCCGGCTCGACATTAGTGTCGACAGTTTCCCGGCGCACCGGTTCGACACTTTTGACGACGGCTGCGGGCATATATCAGTCTTGGTCATATGCGTCCCGACCGCGGCGGCGGCGGATTCAACGTATGAAATACTCCTCCTTATATGGGAATACCGTTCGCTTAAGCTGATTTTTAGGGGAAACACCGGGGGAGGTTCCCGCAGGGATGCCACACCCGGTGGTCGCCCCGTGTATCTTGATGCTTAAACGATCGGCATTACCTTATATCGAGGAATATCTCAAACAGCGCTGAGCGGCAGGAGAGAGCGGTATGGCGCCAGGGATGCCGCGTTTTCCCATTATGTAAATTTATGCCTGGTTTTTGTCAGCGATGCGCTAATCAACACGCTGGCGGCGCCGTTGCAAAGCGGGGGGTATTATGGCGCGAATTTTGCATTGTAATTTTTTTTATCAACATTCTCGCTGGAGAACGACTATGTGTTTGGGGATTCCGGGAAAGGTGGTTGCGCTGGCGTCGGATGGGGGAGATCTCGCCTGGGTTGATGTCTGCGGCGTCCGGCGCGAGGTAAACGTGGCTTTGGTGATGGACGGTATTGAACCGCAGCGGCTGGTCGGCGCCTGGGTGCTGGTCCACGTCGGGTTCGCCATGAGCCGTTTAGATGAGGTGGAAGCGCAGGAGACGCTGAGTGTTTTACGGCAAATGGAAGAGCTGGAACAAGATGTTACATTTTTTATGCAACAATAAGTTCCTTTTCGTGATGTATATCAAAAATCATTTACCTCACGCAGTGATAATGATAATAAATATCATTAGCGATTCACTCCGTATATTATGTCTACGTGGCAAAAGATCTTTCTGGCGTTGTGTTGGCTATTGGGCAGCTCCCTGGCGTTAGCCGCGACTGATTACGCTTCCTTCATTCGGGATATTGAGTCCAGGCTGGATAAAACGGCGCAGCTGTATGCGCAGCAAAAATCGGATGACGCCCGTACCGAAGTGCAAATGGCCTATTTCGAAGTCTTCGAAAACCTGGAAGGTCCGATCCGCATCAATATCTCCGCGCAAAAAAGCTACCAGTTGGAAGCCGCCTTCGGCGAGATCCGGCGCCTGATCGGCGCAGGGAAACCGCTGGCCGATGTGCAGGCCAAGATCGACTGGCTGAAAGGGGAACTGAATGCCGTGCAGCCCGTGCTGTCGGAGGGGCATCAGTTGGTGGCGCAGGAGCAGCACGGCGCTTATGACAATAGCGATATCGCGCTGTACTGGCAGCAGAGTTTCAAGATTATCGACGACTCGCTGGCTCAGGCGATAACGGATTATCAGGCCGGCGATTACGGCAAAGCCAGCCAAGGCGTGCAGCAGGCGCTCTATCAGGGGTTTAAAAACTCCGAAATGGAGATGTCCGTACGCCAGAACCGCTCCGCGCAGCAGGCCGCCGCCATCAACCAGCAGTTCTCGGCGCTGATCGCCATGACGAATCAGCCGGATCAGATGAGCGAGGTCGCCTATCGCGTGACGACGTTGCTGCAGGATATTGAAGATCTGCTGCCGGGGCTGCCCACCACGCGCGCCAGCCAGCCGGTAACGGCGACTCCCGAAGGCGACGCCGTCGCCGATGACGCGCCCGACGCCGACTGGGGCAAAGTCGCCGCCGATATTAATCAGGCGATGCAGGCCGCCATTGAACAGTATCGTCAGGGGCAGGCCAGACCGGCCATGATGGCGGTGCAGGACGCCTATTTCGATCTGTTTGAAGCCAGCGGAATGGAGAACAAAGTCGGCTCCCGCGACGCCGCCTTCAAGTCTACGCTGGAGGGCTATTTTACCCGGCTTGTCAGTCTGATGAGCGCCGGGCAGCCGGTAGAGCGGCTGCAGGCGCAGGTGGATGCGCTGAAGCAGGATCTGGCGAATGCCGTCGCCATGCTGGGGGACGGCGGCGATACGCACTGGAGCCTGTTTATCTATAGCCTGCTGATCATTGTGCGCGAAGGTTTGGAGGCGCTGCTGATTGTGGCGGCCATCGTCGCCTATCTGGTGAAAAACCAACAGCAGGATAAGCTGCCGCTTATCCGGCAGTCCGTTTACGTCGCGCTGCTGTGCAGCGCGATCACCGCCGTTCTTTTCCAACTGCTGTTCACCAACGCCGGCGCCAGCCGCGAGCTGCTGGAAGGCGTCACCATGCTGATCGCCGTGGTGATGCTGTTCTTTATGAGCTACTGGCTGCTGTCGAAAGTGGAGGCCCGGCGCTGGAAAGCCTATCTGGAAGGCAAACTGTCGCACTCGCTCGGCAGCGGCTCGATGGTGGGATTATGGCTGACCAGCTTTCTGGCGGTCTACCGCGAAGGCGCGGAAACCGTGCTGTTTTACTACGCCCTGGTGGGAGATGCGAACAATATGACGGGGCACCTCTCCATTCTGGCGGGCTTCGTTATCGGCTGCGTCATCCTGATTATCGCCTACCTGATTATGCGCTTCACCGTGGTCAAACTGCCGCTTAAGCCTTTCTTTATGTTCACCGGCTGCTTTATGTATCTGATGGCGTTTGTTTTTGCCGGCAAAGGGGTGCTGGAGCTGATCGAGGGCAAACTGTTTGAACCGACGCTGCTGACCGGCGCGCCGGAAATCAGCGGGCTGGGGATTTATCCCTATGTGGAAACGCTGATACCGCAAGGCGTGCTGTTGGTCGCCGCGGCCGCCGCCCTGGTGGTTATGCGGCGGCGAACGGATGCAAGAAGCGATGAAAGCGTTAACAACGAAAGACGCTCTTTACATTGATGATATGAGGATGGGTTTGATGAATATGCGAAAAAGTCTGATTGCCGGCGCGGTGATCGCCGGTTTTTTCACCGCGCCGGCCGTATTGGCGTTTGAAGAGTACCCGGCCGGCGAGCCGGTCACCATTAATGAAATGGAGATCGCCGCGGTTTACCTGCAGCCGATCGACATGGAGCCGCGCGGCATGGGGCTGCCCGCGGCGAAATCGGATATCCATCTGGAAGCCGATATCCATGCGGTGGAAGGCAATAAGAACGGCTTCGGCGCCGGGGAATGGATGCCGAATCTGACGATCGCCTATACCCTGACCAACACCGATACCGGCGCCAAGCAGGAGGGCAACTTCATGCCGATGGTCGCCAGCGACGGCCCGCACTACGGCGCGAATATTAAAATGATGGGCGTCGGCAACTACAAAGTGGTTTACCACATAGACCCGCCGTCCAAAGCCGGCATGCACCGCCATACCGACAGCGAAACCGGCGTCGGCCGTTGGTGGAAACCGTTTGACGTCAGCTTTGATTTTAAATACGTCGGCATCAAGTGATCCCGCCGGCCGCGGCGCGCGCTGCGCTATCGCGGCCATATTCACATCTCGGCAGCGGCTCCTGAGTACGAGATCCGCGGGTGGGCGCAGCTAACGCCGCTACAACCTGAAAGATGACGGGGATATGAGTTATTTCTTTGTGACCACGCTGCAGGCGTTTTTGCCGATAGCGCTGCTGTTAGGGCTGAACTGGAGCCATCGCCCCGCGCCCGAAATCAGACCGTTAGTCTGGATAACGTTATCGGCGTTGATTATCGGTACGCTGGTCGGCATTCGCCTGCCCGGCGAACAGTCATTTCAACTCGGTATGACCGCCGCGCAGGCGCTGGCTCTGGCGCTGTTCCTCGTCAGTCAATTCTCCTCTTCTTCACGCGTCGGCTATCTCTGGCAGGCGATACTGAGCGCCGGCGCGGCTATCCATTGGGGCGGCGATCCCAACCTGGGCGCGCTAACCAACACGCATGTGGTGAATACCGAACTGCTGCTGAATTTCAGCGCCGTGGCGATCGCTTTCGGATGGCTGGCGTTCAGCGCCGCGCTTTGCGGCATGATTGTGCGGCGCATCCGCGGGCTGCGCTGGCCGTTGCTTATCCCGCTGGTTGTTTTATTGATGCTGCCGATTAGCGGCAACCTGCTGTTGCTGCTGATAAAGCTACAGGTCGTGGGGCTCACCAAACCGCGTCTGAGCTATGTGGCGCAGGTCACCAACAGCGCCTGGCTGCTGAACTATTGCGGCGCGCTATTGATGGCCGTGACGGCGGCCTGCTGCCTGCCGTCTTTACTGCGTACGCGCCGGCGCATGCGGGCGGAAACGCAGGCCGTCGCCCGGCGCAAAGCGACGGCGGACTACCGCAACGGGCGGCGCACGGCGCTGGCGACCGTGGCGGCGCTGCTGGCTATCGTGGCGGGGCAGCTGTACTGGGACCAGATCGCCTCCCGCCCGCCGCGTCTTTCCGAAGCGTTGCCGGTGACGCTGGCCGAGGACGGCAAGGCGCATATTCCGATTGAACAGGTGCGCGACGGCAAACTGCACCGTTTCGTCTGGATCGCCGACGACGGCAAAGCGGTGCGTTTTTTCGTTATTAACCGCTATCCGGATCGGCTGCGGCTGGGGGTGGTGTTCGATGCCTGCCTGCTGTGCGGCGATCAGGGCTATGTGATGGAAGGCAATCAGGTGATTTGCGTGGCCTGCGACGTGCGCATCTTTATTCCTTCCATCGGCAAGGCGGGCGGGTGCAATCCGGTGCCGATCGAGGGCTGGAGCAATGACGATCGCGAGCTGGTGATCGACCACGCGTCGCTGGCGGCGGGCGCCAACTATTTCACCACGGTGATAGCCATGGATGTCGTGGATCCGGTGGACGGTTCCAGGCTCACCAATGTGAAAGCCGAGCATAAGTATCGCTATGCCGGTAAAACCTATTTCTTCTCGTCCGAAGCCAACTACAACCGTTTCCGCGCCAGTCCTGGAAAATTTGTCGCTTCAGCGGCGGCGGACGACGACGATCGGGCGGAAGGGGAATAACCATGCTATGGCGTATGTTGCGCCAGTCCTGGCGCAGAAATATCCGGCGTAAATCGCTGGCGATATTAACGGTGTTCCTGGCGGCGGGACTGATCTCCGCCCTGCTGGCGGTATCCATCGATATCGGCGACAAAATGTCGCGCGAGCTGAAATCCTATGGCGCGAATATCCTGATTGAGCCGGCGGGGCAGGCGGCGCTGCCGGCACTGTTCGGCGAACGCAGCAACCCGCTGGACGGCCAGGATTTTCTCGACGAGGCGGAGCTGCCGAACATCAAGGATATCTTCTGGCGCAACAATATCGTCGGCTTCGCGCCGTTGCTCAGCGGCGACGTCGAGATTGACGGACAGCCGGTTGCGCTATTGGGGACGTTTTTCTCCCAGCCCGTGGCGGTGCCGGATGAAGAGGACTACCGCACCGGGCAGATAGCCGTCAGCCCTTACTGGCAGGTTAACGGCCGGTGGCCGCAGGAGCCGGTTGCCGCCGGGCGAACCGCCGAGGTGCTGGCGGGGCGCCAACTGGCGCAGCAAAACGGCTGGCAGACGGGCGGCCAGCTACGGCTGAAGGGCGCGCAAGGGGAGTTGCCGGTGCGGATAAGCGGCATTCTGACCAGCGGCGGCGATGAAGAGAGCCGTCTGGTGATGCCGCTGGCGACGGCGCAGCAGCTGCTGGGGCTGGCGGGGAAAATTCAGGCGATCCGCGTGTCGGCGCTGACGGTGCCGGAAAACGATCTGTCGCGCCGGGCGCGTGAAAATCTGGACGCGCTGAACGCCGAAGAGTACGACCTCTGGTACTGCACCGCCTACGTCTCTTCCATCGCCCACCAGTTGGAAGAGGCCATTTCCGGCTCGGTGGTGCGCCCTATCTGGCAGGTGGCCGCCTCCGAGGGGGTGGTGATCGATAAAATCCAGCTGTTGCTGGCGGTGGTCACTTTCGCCGCGCTGGTCGCCGCCGCCATGGGCATCGCTTCGCTGATGACCAGCGCCATTATGGAGAGATCCAAAGAGATCGGCCTGATGAAGGCGCTGGGCGCCCGGCAGTGGCAGATTATGCTGCTGTTCTATCTGGAGGCGGCGTTAAGCGGCTTGCTGGGCGGTATCGTCGGCTGTATCGCAGGCTGGGGGCTGGCGAAGGCCATCGGCCTGATGCTGTTCGGCGTGCCGCTCAGTTTCGCCTGGATCGTCATTCCCTGCGTGCTGGTGATTTCGATGCTGATTGCGGCGATCGGCACCTGGTTCCCGGCGCGGCGCATCGCCAAACTCTATCCGGTGGAGGTGCTGTATGGCCGCTAATGCCTGGATGAACGGTATGTTCTGGCGCCTGGTGCTGCGCGCGCTACGGCTGCGGATGCAGCGCGTCGGCGTGGTGTTCGCCGCCCTGACGGTCGGCGCGGCGATCGTCACCGCCATGTCCGCCGTCTATTTCGATATCAACGCCAAGATGAGTCAGGAGCTGCGCACCTTCGGGGCGAACTTCTATATCGGCCCCGCGCGCGGCAATGCGTTGCCGCAGGCGACCTTCCAGCAGATTGTCGATAACGCGCCGGCGGGGCTTATCAATGCGGCCAGCCCCTACCTGTACGGCATGGCGCGCACCGAACTGGAAAAAGTGGTGCTGATGGGCGTGTGGTTTGAATCATTGCGTCCATTGGCGCCTTACTGGCAGGTGAAGGGCAACTGGATCGGCGTCAGCTTTGACGACCGCAACGCGATGATCGGCGTTAAGCTGGCGGAGCGGCTGAATGTGAAGGTCGGCGACGGCATAACGCTGGTGGACGATGGCGACCGGCAGCGTCTGCAGATTAAAGGCATCGTCGAGTCCGGCGACGCCACGGACAATATGCTGATCGTCAGTCTGGACCTGGCGCAGAAGTGGCTGAATAAAGCCGGCACGATCAGCAATGCGCTGCTGAGCGTCAGCAACGATCTGGGGCAGGTGGATCACTTCGCCGGACGTTTGCAGCAGCAGTATCCGCAATTGGAAATCAGACCGATCCTTAAAGTCTCGGCTTCCGAAGGGCAGGTGCTGAATAAGATCAAGGGGCTGATGGGATTGGTATCGGCGGTGATTCTGGTGCTCTCCTCGCTGTGCGTCAACACCACGCTGATGGCGATTGTCGGCGAACGCGCGCGCGAGTTTGCGCTGCAGAAAGCGCTGGGGGCCAGCGGCCGAGATATCATCCGCCAGATGCTGGCCGAAACCGGTATTATCGCGCTGGCGGCGGCGGCCTGCGGTTCGGTGCTGGGTTACCTGCTGGCGCAAATTCTCGGCATGGCGGTGTTCAATGCGACGATTTCGCTACGGGCGCCGGTTTTCCCGCTGACGCTGGCGCTCTCTTTGCTGGTCGCCGCCGCCGCCGCCATCGTTCCCACCCGGCGTGCGATCCATATCGAACCGGCTAAAGTTTTAAAAGGAGAGTAGCGCGATGTCCGTATCAATAAATGGTCAGCAAGCGGAAGCGGTGATTGAAACGCGACGCCTCTACAAACGTTTCGGACAGGTGACCGCCCTGGAGAATATTAATATCCGCATCGCCCGCGGCGAGTTCGTCGCCATTATGGGGGCGTCGGGCTCGGGGAAGACCACGCTGATGAATATTCTGACCTGCCTGGATACGGTCAGCGAAGGCCAGGTTCTGCTGGACGGCGTTGACGCCGCCGCGCTGGATGAAGAGGGGCGGCGTCAATTTCGCGCCGATAAAATCGGGCTGGTTTTTCAGCAGTTTCACCTGATCCCTTTTCTGACGGCGTTGGAAAATATCATGCTGGCGCAGCACTACCACAGCGTGGTCGATGAAGAGGCGGCCAAACGGGTTCTGGCGCAGGTGGGGCTGGAGCACCGCATCGGCCACCTGCCCAGCCAGCTTTCCGGCGGCGAGCAGCAGCGGGTCTGTATCGCCAGGGCGCTGGTCAACGAGCCGCCGGTTATTTTCGCCGACGAGCCGACGGGTAATCTGGATGAAGAGAACGAACGGCGGGTTCTGGATCTGTTGAGGGATCTGCACCATCAGGGGCGCACCATCGTGATGGTGACGCATAACCCTGAATTGGGCAAGTTTGCCGATCGTATTATTCGGTTGCAGCACGGTAAATATTTAGGCGAGGAGGTCAACCATCATGCGGTGGCGTAACGGGGCGAAAGTTCTCTTGGCGCTGTGCGCCCTGGCGGCGCTCGGCGGCTGCAAAGAGGAGCGGGTGAGCATCGGCGAGAAGGCGCCCGCGCTGGCGGCGTACGATTTAGCAGGCCGGCCGGCGGAGCTGACCCGCTGGCAGGGAAAAAGCGTCTACCTGAATTTCTGGTCCTCCGGCTGCGGCGGCTGTCTGGCGGAAATGGCGACGCTGGAGAAACTGAGCCGGCGCTACGGCGATCGGGTGGCGGTGGTGGCGGTCAATACGGATCCGGACGGCGTGGACATTGCCCCGCTGCTGGCGCAGCAAAAGATCGGCTATCCGGTGATCCGCGATCAGTTGGGGATCACCAAAGAGCGCTATCAGGTTATCGGCACGCCCACTTCATTTATCATTGACGCCGCCGGCAAGGTTATCGCGCAGCATCAGGGCGCGCGCACCGAGCAGCAGCTGAAGGAACTGTTTGCGCAACTGGCGCACGGAGCATGACGGGTTTATAAATTAAAGTCTGCGAATCGGGAAATCGCGCCATGAATTTTCATCGCCGGACGAGGATTGAGATATGAACCCTATCAGACTGTTGACAAAGTTAGCTATTCCTCGCCCCGCCAGCGGCGCACAAAAACGCATGCGTTTTTGTAGGGGAAACAGGGGGGAGGTTCCCGCTTACGACGCTTCATCCCCGTGGTTGCCCCGGGTATCTCTCCCTGACGGACGGGGTTGTCAGCAAACGCCGCTACTCAGCGTGCTCGCTATTTTAGCCTTGAGCGCCGGGCTCTGCCAGGCGGCGGAGCTACCGAAAGAGAGCGGCAGTTTCCCTTTTACCGTGCCGCAAACCGGTAAAAAGATGACGGTATTCAGCTATCGGCCGCCTAACGCCGACGCCGATTCGCCGGTGGTTTTCGTGCTTACCGGAGTACGCCGCAACGCAGATGATTACCGGAACGCATGGATTGAGAACGCTAGGAAAAATAACCTGATCGCTATCGTCCCCAGGTTTGCCAAAACCGATTATCCCGGCGCTGACGGTTATAATCTGGGCAATATGGAGAATATAGCAACGCACCGATTGAATCCCAAAGGGCAATGGTCGTTCTCGGTGATTGACGACCTGTTCGCCGATCTGCAACAGCAGGGGATAACCCGGCAGCACGGTTATTATCTGTTTGGCAACAGCGCGGGCTGCCAGTTTGTTCACCGGATGCTGACCTTTATGCCGGAGGCCAACGTCAAAGCCGCCGTCTGCGCCGCGGCGGGGTGGTGGACATTGCCGGATGTGGAAAATCCCTGGCCTTATGGTTTGAAGAACGCGCCGGTCGAGGTCTCGAAAAAGCAATTGGCGGATTATTTTGCCAAACCGATGCTGATTACGGTGGGCGAGAAAGACAACGACCCCTATCATCCGCTGCTGCGCCGCTCTTATCAGGCGATGGCGCAGGGAGATAGCCGGCTGGTCCGGGCGAAAAACTATTTTCTGACGGCGCGGCAGCAGGCCAGGCATGACAAAATTGACCTGAACTGGCGTTTTACCACCGTTCCCGATGTGGGGCACAACGGGACGAAAATGTCGGCCTATGCCGCCGAACAATTCGCCTGGTTTGAACGGCATGGCGAATTTAAGCTTCGGCCCTAGGAATTCCCCGCTTGTCTTTGCCGTTCGGTTATTTTTTCTGCCGCGTTCTTTAGCGTTTTGGGGATATTTTTATCGTCTGCGTGGTTAATAACGGCTCATTTTGTCGCGGGTATTTAAATAAATTCTGCGGATTGGGTTATTAAATGAATTTTTTATTGGGATGCGCGCTATAATAATCTATGGCTTTTTATCTTCCGCAGCGGATAAATCGGTGCCTATGCGTTCGGTTGCGATAATTCATAATATCCCCGTCATATTTCATCTCGCCTGGGCGCCGCGCAATCGGCCGATTTTATCCTTTGGGCGGGTAAAATGAACCACGCTTTGCCGTCAACAAGGCGCCTTGCTCAAGTCGAATCGCTTAGGATATAACCCTTCATACTTCAAGCTGCAGGCGCGTTGGCTTTGTTACTCGCCCCGTTGGAACCGCCGCAGGCGCTGTGTAAAAACGCTTTGATGTTTTTGTCCTGCAACTCGAATTATTTTTAGCATATATATTAATTATTTTATTGGTTTTAATCTTTATTAACTCATTATATTAGTTTGTTTTGTGTTTATTAACTATTGAAAATTAATCATAAAAATCCGTGTGACGATAATCACAATGGAAAATTAATAAATAAGATAAAAATACCTTTATCTTATAGCGTAAATAAAAAAGGTTTTTTATGTCTTCATTATTATTGTCATCTTTATTTCCATTGGTGTTTATCATGCTGATGGGGTGGCTAAGCGGGAAATTAAATTATATGAAACGGGAGGATGCCGGCGTACTGGCGACGGTCGTTATTCGTTTTGCTTTGCCGCTGCATCTGTTTATCGGCGCGTTGAATACCAGCCCCGATAAAATAAAGAATTTCTCTTTCGTGGCGGTGCTGTTTATTGGCCTGATGGGGGCCTATCTCCTGACGCTGTGCATCTCCCGGTTCGTTTTTCGCCACGATATCAAAACCAGCGCCATTCAATCTCTGGTTTGCGCCTTTCCCGATATGGCCTACTTCGGCGCGCCGGTGCTGGCGGTGCTTATCGGCCCCGAAGGGTTTCTCGGCGTATTGATCGGCAACCTGATTACCAGCGTGTTTATGATCCCGCTGACGATTGTGCTGATCCGCATGGGCGACAGCGATGGCGACGCCGCGCGCCAGGAGAGTCTGGGTCTTATGATCATGGGCAATTTGTATAAGGCCGCGCGCAATCCGATTGTGTGGATCCCCATTCTGGGCGTAACGCTCAGCCTGTTGGGCGTCAAAATCCCGCAGCTGCTGTATTCGTCGATTGATATGATGGGGAAAACCGCCGGCGGCATTTCTCTGTTCGCGCTTGGCCTGCTGTTTTATGGCGAAAGTCCGAAATTCAACCTGCACACCCTGACCAACATCAGCCTGAAAAATCTGGTTCAGCCCGCGATTATGGCCGCCGCCGGCGTCGCTTTCGGTCTCAGTCCCAGCCTGATGCAGCAGGTGGTGATTATCGGCGCGACGCCGTCCGCCATCGCCGCCGGCATGTTTGCGATACGCAGCGACACTTATGTTGAATCCGCCTCCTCGGCGATCCTGGTGGGGACTGCCGTCGGGATTTTCACCGAAGGTTTAGTGATCTTTATGATGACCTAGCGCCGATCGAATGGGAAAACGCGCGGTGCATGTTACCCGGCGGGCGAGGCCCGTCCGGTCGCCCGCCGTCCTGCCGCTTTCATGCAATTCGAATTATTTAGAGTTAGATATAAATCTTATAATTCATGGCAAAAAGTTTTAACTATCGCGGCTGATAAAAAACCATTTATTTTATGTTGTGTTTGTAACCAACTGAAAAAAATGGTTTTTCATTTTCTTCTTTATCCAGAGATCGTTGGAAATGCGTTTGAGTGCTGGCTTTAGTATAAAAAAATATAACCAAATCCATTTACTTATTTGTCCTGGGTACTATTCCTTCGTATCTCTATTACGCATGAACAGGGCAATGGTGATGGAGTGAAAGGTGAATTTTCAGCAACTGAAGATTATTCGTGAATCAGCGCGGTGCAATTATAACCTGACCGAGGTGGCGAATAGCCTGTTTACCTCTCAATCCGGTGTGAGTCGTCATATCCGCGAGTTGGAAGAGGAGTTGGGGATTGAAATTTTTGTCCGGCGCGGCAAACGCTTACTGGGGATGACCGAGCCCGGCAAGGCGTTGCTGACGGTGGCCGACAGGATCCTGAATGACGCCAGCACGATTCGTCGGTTAGCCAATGTGTTTACTAACAACGATACCGGGCAGTTGGTGATCGCCACTACCCATACTCAGGCGCGTTACAGCCTGCCTCAGGTGATAATGGCGTTTCGCGAGCTTTATCCTCAGGTGCGGCTGGTGCTGAACCAGGGAACGCCGGACGAAATCGTGACCATGCTGCATTCAGGGGAGGCCGATATCGGTATCGCCAGCGAACGGCTGATTAACGACGCCTCGCTGGCGGCTTTTCCCTATTATCGCTGGCATCACGCGATCGTGGTGCCGGAAGCGCATCCGCTGGCGAAGGAGCCGGTGGTGACGCTGGATATGCTTAACGCCGTGCCGTTGATTACCTATCGTCAGGGGATTACCGGCCGTTCCCGCGTGGATCACGCTTTTCAGGCGGCGGGGATGGAGCCGGACGTTACCCTGACAGCTCAGGATTCGGACGTCATCAAAACCTACGTGGAGCTAGGCCTGGGCGTCGGGATTTTGGCCGATAAGGCTTACGATCCGATACGGGACAAAGGGCTGGTGCGTCTGAGCGCTGAACATCTGTTTGAAGCCAATACCGTATGGCTGGGGCTAAAGAAAAATCAGTTACAGCGTAACTATGCCTGGAAATTTATCCAGCTGTGTAACACCGAACTCTCTTTGGCGGAGATTAAAGAACGCGTGTTCGCGGAGAATGACGAGAGCGTTATTGATTATCAGATCTAATTATCCGGCGTATTTCCATTCCGCTATCTTTCTGATTTACACGGTTGCATCCCCGGCGTTCCGTTGGGGATAACTGATTAACCAGCCAGAATATTTCCGCTTTTCTCCATTTTTTTCCGGCGTTTTTTCATGCGTTTTTTACCTTGAACCCGGCGCCGCGCTGAGGCATTCAATTAGCATAATTATGGTTTTAGCCGTGAATAATCCGCTTGATCTAAGCGTGGCGGGATAGTAGCATCCCCCGGAATAACAATAACATATGTTTGGTGTTTTGTTTTTAGATACAAATACTTGTGCACTTTTATTGAATAACTATGTGATTCATTCTTGTGTGCCGGCAGCGAAAAATCTTGGCGCGCCGCCCCATCAAACATACTTAATACTCATACCTCCACGCTTATTTTACGGCTCGCATTGAGCTGGAATTCGCGCTATCGCCATCGTTCCTGGCGAGGAGTTTTGAAAACGGAAGAGCTCTATGAAAACACAGAAAATCAGCCTGGCCTGGCAAATTCTCATCGCGTTAATCCTCGGCATCGCGCTGGGCGCGGTATTGCATAACCAACCTGAAAGCCGGCAGTGGCTTATCAGCAACATTCTCAGCCCCGCCGGCGATATCTTTATCCGTCTAATTAAGATGATCGTCGTGCCGATTGTTATCGCCACGCTGATTGTCGGGATCGCCGGCGTCGGCGATGCGAAAAAGTTAGGGCGAATTGGTTTTAAGACCATCATCTATTTTGAAATCGTCACCACGTTAGCCATCATATTGGGCATTACGCTGGCGAACGTATTCCAGCCGGGCACCGGGATTGATATGTCGAGCCTGACGGCCGTTGATATTTCCCAGTATGAAAAAACCACCGAACATGTGCAAAATGGCTCCCACAGCCTGGTCGGCACGGTGCTGTCCTTAATCCCGCCCAATATCTTTTCTGCGATGGCTAACGGGGAGATGCTGCCGATCATTTTCTTCTCGGTGTTGTTCGGCCTGGGGCTCTCTTCTCTGCCGAAAGCGCATCGTGAGCCGCTGCTGAATGTATTTCGCGGCGTATCGGAAACGATGTTCAAAGTCACGCATATGATCATGCGCTATGCGCCTGTCGGCGTATTCGCCCTGATTTCTGTTACGGTGGCTAATTTTGGCTTCGCCTCGCTGTGGCCGCTGGCGAAACTGGTGCTGCTGGTCTATGCCGCAATACTGTTTTTCGCCCTGATTGTGCTGGGAGGCATTGCGCGGCTGTGTAAACTGCGCATCATAACGCTGATTCGTATCTTGAAAGACGAACTGATCCTCGCTTACTCCACCGCCAGTTCGGAAACCGTGTTGCCGAGCATCATCGAGAAGATGGAAGCGTATGGCGCGCCGAAATCGATCACCAGTTTTGTCGTGCCGACCGGCTACTCGTTTAACCTGGATGGCTCGACGCTCTATCAGAGCATTGCGGCGATCTTTATCGCCCAGCTGTATGGCATCGAGCTGTCAATCGGGCAGGAAATCGTGCTGGTGGTGACCCTGATGCTGACTTCCAAAGGGATTGCCGGCGTGCCGGGCGTCTCCTTCGTCGTGCTGTTGGCGACGCTGGGCAGCGTGGGGATCCCGCTGGAGGGCCTGGCGTTTATTGCCGGCGTGGATCGCATTCTGGATATGGCGCGCACCGCGCTGAACGTGGTCGGCAATGCGCTGGCCGTGCTGGTGATCGCCAAATGGGAAAGACAGTTTGACGGAAAAAAAGCGCGGCAATATGAGCGTGAGTTAAACAGCGGCGACGGCGACGCCGTCCGGCAGGAAAAAAGCGCGTAAGCGCCGCCCGCCTCGCAGATACCGCCCGCGCACGCGGGCGGTGTCATGACGAATAGGCGGCTCAGTGATTAATCGAAGATGAGAAAACGTTGACCACCACCACGCCGCCGATAATCATGCCCAAACCGATGAGCGCCGGTAAATCCATTTTCTGGCCGTAGAACAACCATCCGGCGGCGCCGATCAGAACAATGCCGACGCCCGACCAGATGGCGTAAATAATACCTACCGGCAGCGTTTTCATGGTGATGGAAAGACACCAGAAAGAGACCCCGTAACAAACCACCGTGACAATGCTCGGCAACAGGCGGGTGAACCCCTCCGACGCCTTTAGACAAGTTGTTGCTATGACTTCCATGACAATCGCCACGGCGAGAAAAACCATGCCACCGCTGTTCATATTTACCACCATTTACAAAAAGAACTGACCCTTATCACGCTGAAAAAATGCTGCCGCTCAACATACCTTACTGGTTTATTCCTTCAGGCGTAAGACATTGCGCCGAGTCGCTTATGATCCCCCGAGAATAGCGGCCAAAGTATCATACCGTGATGGGCGGGGATGTCAGCAATATGATGATGAAGCTAAGAGGGGCGCTGTCGGGGATGCGGTGAAAAATAAAAGGCCGCTCGATTTTCCGAACGGCCTGGTGATACATCGATGATGACGACTAGAGGAATCCGTACATACCGGCAAATACCCAGCCGAAGACGCAGGAGGTAAACACCCCGATTAAGCCAGGCAGAATAAAGCTGTGGTTAATCACGAAGCGGCCGATTTTTGTCGTGCCGGAGCGGTCGAATTGAATGGCCGCCAGGTCGCTTGGGTAGGTAGGCAGAATATAGTAACCATAGCAAGCTGGGGCGGACGCCACGATATACGCCGGGTTAACGCCGATGGCCAACGCAACGGGCACTATCGCCGCTAATGCCGCGGCCTGCGAGTTAACAAATTTTGAAACCAGCAGCAGAATAATGGCATATGCCCAGGGATACTCTTTTACCAGCGAGCCCAGGGTCGCCTTTATCTGCTCCAGATGCGCGCCGAACATGGTTTCCGCCATCCAGGCGATGCCGTAAACGGCGACGATGGCGATCATGCCCGAGCGGAACACCTCGTTTTTGGATATGGAGCCGGGGTTGGTTTTGGTCGCGATGATAATGATGGCGCCGGAGAACAGCATAAACATCTGGATCACCAGCACCATGGACAGCGGTTTGCCGCCGAACGCGGGGCGCAGCTCTTCCACCGCGCCCAGGATGGCGACGGCGGCGATGGCGGCGAGGAAAATCCACATGGCGAGCCAGTTGCTGCCCGGCAGTTTTTTATCCAGCAGCGTCGCGGTATCGCCGTAGACATACTCTTTGTTTTCCGGTACCGAGATGAACTTCTGAAAATCTTCATCCTTATCTAAATCTTTACCCCTGAACCAGCTAAAAATACCGATGGCCAGAATTCCCATCAACGTAGACGGAATGGTAATCGACAGTAAGTCAAGAAACTCCAGGTGTTTGCCGTGGAAGGTAAAGTTCCCCAGCATGGCGACCAGGGAGACGACGGCAACGGATACCGGGCTGGCGATGACCCCCATCTGCGCGCCGATGGAGCTGGCGGCCATGGGCCTCTCCGGACGGATATTATTTTTGATGGCGACATCGTAAATAATCGGCAGGATGGTATAAACCACGTGGCCGGTACCGCACAGTATCGTCAGAATGCAGGTAACGAACGGCGCGATGATCGATACGTATTTGGGATTGCGCCGCAGCAGGCGCTCCGCGATCTGCAGCATGACGTCCAGCCCCCCTGAGGCCTGAAGCGTCGCCGATGCTGCCACCACGGCAATGATCACCAGCATAACGTCGACCGGCGGTTTACCTGGCTGAAGCTTAAATACGAATACCAGAATAACCAGCCCGATACCGCCTAACAATCCTAGAGCGATCCCACCTTTTCTTGCCCCATAAAAAAGGCAGATCAGGACGATGACTAATTGAATGATAAAATCCATTATATATACCCCATTGCTTAAAATGACGGGTTAATTTATTAGATTGACTTACTTTCTTCATGGCTACTATATGGATTTTTCTTTATTTATTTTTTTGATCAAAGTCGATTAATTTTTATCTGGTTTTCTTTTGTGTTAAATAATTGAGCTAGTTCTCAATAATTATTTATTTTTTACTTTTTTTAATTTTTTAATGGTGACTTTAGTTTTGAATGTAAATTAAAAAATCATGTTTTATATTTAAAACGCGCAAGGTGTAAGGATTTTGGTTTAAAATTATCAGGTCATTGGGAATAATTGTTGTATTTTTGTTAGCGATTGGTTTTTTTATTTCTAGACAATAAACTTTAAAAAAAATTAAGGAAAACCGATGATTTCATCGGTCTTTAAAAGGGCGGCTAATTTAGCTCAATATCGGCCTGGAACGTCATGGGCGCCCTGAGCCGAATGGTAAGGGGTCATTTTCAGGCATGATGAAAGTAGCCGGCCAACTGACGCAGTACGGCGTCATCCAGGGTGCCCGCGTAATAGCGTAGCTGGAGCCAGGCTGTCAGCCAGGCGTAGCGAGCCTCGCTTAGATCGCGTCGGGCGCTGTAGAGTTGCTGTTCCGCGTTTAATACGTCCAAATTAACGCGTTCTCCGCCCTGAACGCTTTTTCGCGTCGCCTCGACCAGCGCTAACGCCGATCTTTCCGCTAATTCATAAGCCCGGATCTTTGCCTGGCTGCTGGTCACTAGATTGAACTGGCGGCGTAGCTCATTCTGTATCGCCGCGGTTTGCTCATCTTTCTGCTGGTAAGTTTGCGCGTAACGCTCTTTCGCCTGACGGGTGGCGGCGGACACGCCTCCGCCGGCAAAGATCGGCACGCTGACCCGAATGCCGATTGAGCGCGTGTCGTATTTTTGATTGTAGCTGCTTTCGGTATCCGACTCGGTCTTTCGCATGCTGGCGACCAGTGTGACCTGCGGGAAATGCCCGGCCCGGTTGCGCGAAATTTCGTATTTAGCCACCGCCAATGATTGGCTTAACGCCAGGAGTTGGGCGTTGTGGCTCAGAGAAACCGTTTGCCAATGCTGATAATTGTTCGGTTGCAATTGACGAGGCGTAAATCGGGGGTCGAGTGGGGCAAGCTGTTCCGCCGCGATGGGGATCCCCACCAGGGTTTCCAGTTCGCGTAGGCTGATGTCCAGATTATCCTGCGCTTCGATTAACTGGGCCTGGGTTAAATTCAACCTGGCTTCGGTTTCCAGCATATCGGTGCGGGTGCCTTCTCCATGTTGAAACAGACGCTGGTTGAGCTGATATTGCTCCTGATAAGCCCGCAGTTGGGCTTGAACCAGCGTAATTTGCTCACGGCTGAACAGTACGTTGCTGTATGCCTGAAACAGGCGAACCAATAACTGTTGGCTGGCGTCGCGCAACTGTTCATCGGCCAGCAGCGCCGTCGCGTCGCCTTGTTGGTAACGGGTCCAGGCTTCGTAGTCCAGCAACGGCTGTTGGAGTGAAAGGCTGGACGCATAGCTGCCGTAGTCCCGCTCGGTTTCGCGCCCGCTGCTGGTCACGGTGGAATCATTGCGCGAGTTGCTATAGTCGTAACTGATTTTGGGCAACAGCGCGGCGCGGCCGATATTCCTTTCCTCTTCATTGGCGTTACGTTCATGAATCGCGGCCTGAAACGTCGGATCGTGACCTACCGCCCGTTGCCAGGCTTCCATCAACCCCATGGTCTGTCCGGGCGCGCTGTAGCCCAGCGCGACGAACCACAGCAGCAGACGGACGCGATGGATAAACGTTTGGCGGGGATGGGTAACGCAACGCATGATTATTCCTCCGTCAGGGCGATATGCAGGCGATCGGCCAGTGGTTTAAACAGATAATTGAACAATGAGCGCTCCCCGGTTCGCACAAAGGCTTCGACCGGCATGCCGGGACGGATGTCCAGTCCGGACAACTGGCGTTTGCCCTGTTCGTCAACATTGATGCGCAGCGGATAATAGGGCAGGTTGGTCAGGGGATCGATAAGCTGATCGGCGCCCACCAGCGCGACGCTGCCCGAGACGCGCGGCGTGGTGCTCTGGTTGAAAGCGGAGAACATCAACTCGACCGGCAGACCGGGCGCGATACGGTCGACCAAATCGATCGGCAGTTGCGCATCGACCTGCAACGGCTGTCCTGCCGGCACGACTTCCATCAGCGTCTGTCCGTTGCTGACGACGCCGCCTTCCGTGTGCAGCGTCAGGCCGACCACGCTGCCGCTGACCGGCGCCAATATGCGCGTGTTTTGCAGTTCATATTGCGCGGCCGTGAGACGCTGGGCGAGATCCTGAATGCTCAGTTGAACTTCGGTCAGTTGGGTGCGAACCTCTTTCTGATATTCCTCCTGCCGTTGCAGGATTTTTTGTTCCAATTCGGCGATCTGCTGCCCGGTTTGTGCCAACGCGCCGCTCTGCCGGGCGATATCGCCGTGCAACTGAGCCGCCTGACGCTCCGTTTCCAATAGCCGATTGCGCGGGATGTAACCTTCCGCGGCCAGCGGCCGCAGGCTGCCTAGCTGTTCGCCGAGCAGACGGGACTGGATGCGGTAACTTTCCAGCAGCGCGCGGGTGCCCTGCTGCTGGGCCCGGCTGCCGTCAATGGCCGAGCGCATCGCGGCGATCTCCTGACGCAGAGCCGCGCGGCGGCTGAGGAACAGCTGTTGCTGCCCTAGTTGAATCTGCTGCGTGGTTAAGGGGGGAAGTTCATCGCCGGCCGCAGCGGCGAGAAGCGCCGGATCGGGGGTGGGCAGAACGGACTGGTCGTCCCGCTCGGCCCGTAGACGCGCCTCGCGCAGTTGGGCTTCCAGCAATTGAATGCGCAGATTGTCGCGCTGGGTTTTCGCCGGCGTGACGTCCAGTTCGGCCAGCACTTGTCCCCGCTGTACGCTGTCACCCTCGCGTACGTACAAATGCGCCACGCGTCCGGCGGCGGCGGGTTGCACCACCTTACGGTTATCCGTCACGATCACCTTGCCGGAGACCGCCACGCCTTTGTCCAGCGGCGCCAGTCCGGCCCACAGCAACGCGCCGCCGAACCCCAGCAATACCAGCGCCATACCACGCTTCAGCCAGCGTCCGGCGTCGGTATGCAGCGGCTGTACGACAGGATCCGGCGGGCTATTCGCCGACGAAGCGGGAGAGTTGACGTCAGGCCGCGCGGATTCGGGATGTAATGACATGATGCTCCTCATGAAATAGGGCAATCCTATGCGGTTTGCTCCCTGTAATCGGTCTTATCGCGCCAATCCGATATGGCGATCAATCAGCGCTCCGGGGCGGTCTGGCGTGGACTTCTGGCGTTGTACACCACGCTCAACCCCGGGGCGAATGCGCCGGAGGCGGGCGGCGCATTTTTTTTCTTCATCTCCTGTTGCAGTTTCTCCGGCGGACCGAAGAACCGAATCTGTCCGTCGCGCAGCGCCAACAGCTTATTGGCGCTGCCGAGCAACGCCGGTTTATGGGTGATGAGGATCTGAGTGGCGCCGTTTTCTTTTAACTGTGAGATCGCCGCCAATAGCGCCTTTTCGCCCTCTTCGTCCAGGCTGGCGTTGGGTTCGTCCAGTACCGTCAACTTCGGCCGGCCATAGACGGCCCGGGCCAATGCCACCCGTTGTTTCTGTCCGCCGGACAGACCGCTGCCGTTTTCGCCCAGCGGCGTGTCATAGCCCTGGGGCAGCCGTAGGATCAGATCGTGCACGCCGGCCAGACGGGCGGCGGCGACCACCTGTTCCGCGTCCGGTTGACCGAAGCGGGCGATGTTTTCGGCGATAGTGCCGGCGAACAGTTGTACGTCCTGCGGCAGATAGCCGATAAAGCGGCCGAGATCGTCCTTGTCCCACAGGTGCATGTCGGCGCCATCGAGCCGCACCTTGCCGTTCAGCGGCGGTTGGGTGGCGACCAGCAGGCGGGCCAATGTCGATTTGCCGGAACCGGAAGGGCCGATAATGCCCAGTATGTCCCCCGGCTCAAGGGCGAAAGAGAGGTTGTGCAGCACCGGCGCGCGGGCATGGAGCGGAGCGGCGCTGAGCTGTTCCACCTGTAGCCGGCCTTGCGGTTCCGGCAGCCGCATGCCGGCGGCGCGGGCGGGATGGGCCTCCAGCAGCGCGCCGAGTCTTTGCCAGGCCTGTTGCGCTTGCGTCCACTGCTTCCATACTCCGATTAACTGATCGATGGGGCTCAGCACCCGGCCGACTAAAATCGAACCGGCGATCATCATGCCGGGTGTGATGTCGCCCGCCACGGCCAGCAGGGCGCCTAACCCCAGCATCAGCGACTGTAACGCCAGCCGTAGGGATTTCGCTAGGGCGGTGACGGCTGCGCTCTTTTCGCTGGCGACATTCTGCTGGTGCAGGAAGCGCATGTGCTGACTCAGCCAGCGGGCGCGCAGGGCGGACAGCATGCCCATCGCCTCAATGGCGTCGGCGTGGCGCAGGTTGGCGTTGGCTTGCGTCGTGGCTTGAATGGCGATACGTCCCGCCTGCTTTAGGGGTTCCCGCGTCAGGCGCTGGTTGAGCCATGCCAGCAGGATCAGTACGGCGGCGCCGGCCAGCGCCATCATGCCCAGCCAGGGATGCAGTAAAAAGATTACCAGCAGATAAACCGGAAACCAGGGCGCGTCGAAGAAGGCGAACAGGGCGTTGCCGGTGGCGAACTGGCGCAGCGCGGTCAGATCGTTCAGCGCCTGGCCGGCGCGCGTCGGCTGTCCCTGCAACTGGCTGGCGAATGCGGCGTCGTATACCCGCTGATTAAGACGCATGTCCATCTGCGTGCCGAGGCGGATCACCACCGCGCTACGCACCCATTCCAGTAGACCCATCAGGGTGAAGAGACCGAGCGCCATTGCCGTTAGCATACCCAGCGTCATGTCGTTGCCGGACGATAGAACACGGTCATAGACCTGGAGCATATAAATGGCCGGCGTCAGCATCAGCAGATTGATCACTGCGCTGAACAGGCCGACGCCCCAGAATCCCTGGCGGTAGGCCGCCAGCGCGCCGATAATTTCATGGTGAGACGGAGCAGTAGGCTGAGAGGACGTATTGGTGTCCTTGCCGCGAGAAATACGCATAGTCCATCCATCTTTATAGGTCGCCGCCGGCTTCACGCGTTTCTCCCGTCTCCGGGGATGCGCGCGGTCTTCGTCTTGCCGCAACCTGTAATAAGTTAAGGGCAATCGTTACACGTAGCGTTATTGCGGGTAATGTCGGCAGCGATTACACTAATACGCCGCCTCGGCCTGGTGACATTGCGGACGCGGCGGCGTTTGCTCTCAACGGCTAAAAGTGTCAGCTTTTAGCCGTACTTCCTTAAGCCGCCAACAGTTCAGCCGAGGTATCGGCTACGCCGGTGGTGGTTACGGCGTCGGCATAGGCCGTGATTTCCGCTTCGGTAATGGTGCCGTCGCTATCGCCGTCCAGCGCGGCGAAGCTGGCGTCAAAGGCCGATGAGGCGTCGAGGTTGTCGAAAATACTCGACAGCGCATCGTTCAGCGGGGTGACATCGCCGCTCATCAGACCGTAGACGATCTGATGCACGGCGCCGCTCTGCCCTTCAGAAATGTCGCTAGTGATATCCAGACCATCGAAGGATACCTGTGGAGCATCAAGATAATATTCGGTTCCAGTAGACCCGCCACCTTGCAGCCCATCCCCCAGACTCACGCTATCTAGCGTACCGTACAGGGTATGAGCCGGGTCGTTGAACAGGGTATAGGTCAGATCGCCCTCGGCAATCAGCGCGGAGTAGTCGTTGTTGGTGCTGGTGATGGCATACTGCGTACCGCTAGTGGTAGTGCCGCCGTAGAAGCCGCCGGTATTGTTTTCCGTGACGTTGCCGACGGTATGGTTGACGTCGCCGAATTCTGCCGACCACGCATCCAGATACTCTGAAATGCTGTAGGAGGACACTTCTGTATTATTAACATCATAAGTAATGGAAAAGCTCATAACGTATTCCTTTTACAAGATGATAGATATACGCAGACAGTCCACGTATGTCGTAACGGCGAGAGATGACGTCCTCAGCCGTGGGTTTTCCCCACCACATTGCGCTTTAGCTGCGCAAACGGCGGAAAATCAGAATTGGTATTCCACGCCGGCTTGCACTGTTCGCCCCCGTCCCAGGGTATAGCCAAGCGATTCCCCATAGCTCACCACATAGGCTTTATTGCTGATGTTTTCCACCGAACCGCGCACGGTCAATCTGTCGGTCAGTTGGTAGCTGGCGTACAGATCGTACACTCGATATTTGGGCCAGTCGGCCAGATACGGACTGTTGGTAGGCACCGAAGTGTCTTGGTAGCCTGGGGCGAAACGCATGGTGATGCCCATATCCAGCTTGCGATCGAAGGCGCGGCCGCCCAGCGTCACCGAGCCGCGATCGCCCGGTAAAAAGGCGGAGTTGCTAAATACCGCGGTGTTATCGCATTGAATATAATTGTTAGCTTCATCGTACGGTCTCGATGTCCAGTTATTATATGTGCCTGAAGTGGTCGTGACGCCTCCCAGCCAGGCGGTTTTGGCGCAGAAATCGTTCTTGCCGATCATATGGGTGTAGGTAGCGTCGAGATAGACAAAACCGGCGTCGTAATTGAGCTGGTACTCCAGGCCGCGGAAGCGACTCTTTAACAGGTTATTCTGGAATACGGCATTGCTGATGGATTGGCCGTTGTACCCCGGTTTTCGTCGGTCATCAACCAAGCTGATATAGTTACTGACCTTGGTATCGAAGTAGGACATCTTGGCTACCAGTCGGTCGTCTTTGAGCAGCAGATCGGGGCGCTGGATATTAAACCCTATCTCCCAGGCGCGGGAACGTTCCGGCTTGACATAAGGGTTGGGATAAACGTAGTAGTTGCCGGCGCTGTAGGTGCCGTTGGCGAAGGTTTCGCTCACGGCAGGCGGGCGCCAGGAGAGGCCGTAGCTGGTAAACAGCTGAAGCCAGTCGAGACCCGGTTTTACCCCGACGAACATTGTGGGTGAAAACTTACCTTGCTCTTCATTCACGTCCCAGCTCTGGGTTGCGTTGGTAGAGCTTGGGCAACGCGATAGCGTGTATTGATAGCAAGGGGCCGCTTCAGAGAAAGGCAGTTCCTTGTAGCTGATGCTGGTGTTGCCGCGCAGTCGGTAGCGATCGTAACGCCCCCCCCCTTGCAGGGTAAGCCAGTCGTCGTAGGCGTAGTTCAGGTTAGCGAACAGGCTGGCCATGGTGCGGTTACCGGCGGGGGTTGTGCCGGCCGCATTCTGACTGCTGTCGTTGCTGTCCGATAATATCTTGTCGTAGTAAATCTCCAGCCCATAATCGGCGCTCAGTCCGTGCAGGCCGCGTTGCAGCAGGTGAGAGGTGTTCTGCGCCTGTAGACCGTAGGTGCGCAGGCTGGTGCGGTCGCTGTAGGCGGCCTTGGCGGCGGTATAGCTGCCGGTGGAGGACCAGGACGCCGGATTGCCGTAGTTATAGGTGTCGTTGTCGGTATTGGCGTAGTAGAGCTTCAGTTTGAAGTCCAGCCAGTCCTGGTCGTCCGGCTTCAGGCTGTAGTCCAGCGCCGCGTTGCGCGCCATGATTTCGCTTTGGCCGGTGCTTTTCCAGCCCAGTTCGTAGGGCCAGGTATTGGTCAGGTTGGTTAGCACCCCCGCATTGTCCGTCGAGGTTTGGGTTTGCATATAGCTGAGCTGGACGCGCTGATTGGCGGGCAGATTCCAGCCGATTTTCGCCAGCCGCGAGCGCATGACATAACCGGAGTAGTCGACCATGCTGTGCTTCACTTGCTCGGTCAGCGTATCGTAACGGCCCGCATCATTGTTAATTCGAACGCCGCCGATGCTGCCGTCGTTGCCCGGCCAGTAGTCGCCGAGATGGCGTTCGCTGGCGCCGATTAAAATATCACCGGTTTCGTTGCCCAACGCCAGAATGCCGCTGCCGATAAAGTGGGTGCCGTTGTCGCCGGTGCTGGCGTGCAGTTTGCCGCCGATCTCCTTGCCGGGGGCGATAAATTCGCTGGCGCTGACGGTGTTGAAGGTGGCGACGCCGCCCAGGGTGCCGGCGCTGCCCATTACGTTGGTGGCGCCTTTTTCAATGGTGACGCCGGACAGCAGTTCGGAATCGATGTAAGTCTGGCCGTTGCGTTGACCGTAACCGGTTTTTTGAAAGTTCTGGCGAATGCCGTCGATGTTCATGTTAACGCGGCCGAAGTCCTGAATGCCGCGAATATTCACCGACAGCGCGGGATCCTGCTGGCTGACGCTGGAGTAGACGCCGGCGGACTGCTCCAGCATATCGGCGGCGTGGCGGGCCGGGCGATTGTCCATCTGTTCGCGCGAGATCACGCTGATGGCGCGCGGCTGTTCGTAGATCCAGTCGCCGGGGTTGGCGACGGTAAGGGCGCGCACCACCATCACATCCTGCCCGTTGGCGCCGTCTTTCAGCACGGGACGCGCGTTCAAGGTAATTACGCCGGCCGGGCTGATATTGAAATTAATCGGGTTATCGCCGATCAACTGATTCAACCCCCGTTCGGGCGTGTATGAACCTTGCAGCGGGTTAGCCTGCATGTCGTCCAATTTCGTGTCGGCGAAAAAAACCTGTAAACCGGCCTGTTCCGCAAAGCGTAACAGCGCCACGCGCAACGGTTGTCGGGCGATGGCGAAGTGGCGTGATTGGTCGGTCTGCCCCTGGCGGGCCTCGTTGTTACCCGTCTCCGCCCGCGCGTTTGACGATGTGCCCAGAATACCGAACGCCAGCCCTACCGCCAGTGCGAGTTTACTTACGGGTAACAAACCTATTTTTGAATTATGCAATGTTGTGTTCATGTCGCTTGTTCTGTCATCGATGCCAACTGTAATAAACATTAAAAAAACAATGCGATATGTTGCGAATTGCTTCTTAATGAAAATGATAATAAAAATCATTACCTAACTATATAGACGGCCGACACGGCATAACCCGTAAAAAGATTTTAATTTTTTTTCAACATTTCTGAGGCTAGGGATAAATCCCGGAGGAGTGGTGTGCGTTCAGATTGGACGCGTCTCCCGACGAAAAGCGGCGGGAGCAAAAGAGGAAATTCAGTATAGGAGGATCACGCCGGGTAGGCGCGCTTCTTTTGCGCCGAGTTCGGCGCGTATGGCGCTGAGCGCGCTGTCGAGGTCGGTTAAACTAAAGATGCCGCTAACTCGGCGTTGCCGCAGCGTTTCACCGGCGACGATCACCGTGCCGCTATGGTAGCGGTTAATCCGCGCGACGACGTCCGCCAGCGGTTGTTGCTTAAAGATGAGCAGCCCGCGCCGCCAATCGCCGCTGTCCTGAGTGTTCCAGTCGGCTATGCGCGTCAGTCCTTGCCGATCGTAGCGCGCGGCCTGCCGCTCTTGCAGCCGCAGAGATTGCTCGCCGGCCGTGACTTCCACGCTGTGTTCAATGACTCCGACGGTGGTGGTATCCGTGCTATTTTGAATCATGAACTGGGTTCCCATGGCTTGAGTGGTGCCCGTGGAGGCATCGACCAGAAAAGGGCGTTTTTCCCGTTCGCCGACCGGCGCGGGGCTGAACCAGGCGGTGCCTTGCAACAGTTTTACCCGCCTTACCGTCCGATCGTAATCCAGCGCGATAGCGCTGCCGGCGTCCATATCGACGTTGCTGCCGTCGGGCAGCGTTACCCGCCGCACCTGATGTTCCGCGCGATAATCGGCCTGAAGCAGCAATAGACCATCGGATAGCCATGCCGTACCGCCGCATAACCCCAGCAGCAGCAGCGCGGCGATGCGCCAGCGGAGCGCGCGCTTGGACTTGAACGCCGGGGCGCGCAACGGTTGTTTTTGCTGTTCGTTCAACGAACCGAGGTTTTGCCACAGTTTTTGCGCCTGTTGCAGGGCGAAGGCATGGCGCGGATCCTGCCGCAGCCAGTTTCGCAATGCCTGATCCTGTTCGCTTTCCTGGGGAGATTCAGTCAGCCGGACGGCCCACAATGCTGCCTGTTGTCTGATTTCAGGTGGATAATCTTTCATCTGGTAGGCCTGATGGTCATATGGTCTCTAATTATGTAGACGCCCGGCGGCGGTAAACCCGTAACTATTTTGTGATTATTTTACGACAAACGTATCGTCATCATTGCCGCCAGCGCATTGGCCAGGTGTTTTTCAACCGTACTGAGGGAAATATTCAAGCGCTGCGCGATTTGCGCCTGCGTCATATGCTCAAGCCGGTGCAGGCGGAATATTAACTGAGAACGTTCCGGCAGGGTGGATAGCATTTCCGCCAATCGCGCCAGCTGTTGTTGGGTGAAGACGACCTGATCGAGCTGCGGGGCGTCATCCGCCAGTTCGTCCAGTTCGTTTTCCGCCTCGTCGCCAGTTGGATTTCTCTGCCAGCGTTGTTGATGGCGAATATGGTCCAACACCAGGTTATGCGCGGTCTTAAATAGATAGGCCTTTTTATCGGTTACGTCATCTTGTTGCTCTAGCCGTTGCGCCAGGCGCAAAAAACTTTCCTGTACCATATCCGCTGCGAGCTGCGGATCGTGAAGTTTATAATTAAGATACCGTTCCAGCCGTTGGGCGTAATGGCTGAAAAGTATTCTGAGTTCAGACGCCGACATGCCAGCTTCCCATCAGTCAGGTAGACCTGATTAATTTTTTGATTGATAATTATTATCATATCTGGCTAATGAGATAAATGCTCTTTGATGCGACTCCGCTCGGGTGCGGCGCGAACAATGATGGGCTACACTTTTCTGATGTTCGACGCGCTTTTCCGCCCGATAAGGGGCGGAATCGTTATTGATAGCGACCGACAATCTGCCGGCGTCTTATCCGTCTGAAAAAGTGGCAGCTATTTTGCAAGCGTCTTTTATAAGTGAAGAACCAGTAGTCGTAAAAACCCCCACTGATTTTCTGTTTATAAGGGAAGTGTTATGCACGATAAATTGCTCATAGATGGTAAGCAAATCGCGGGTCGGGGCGAGGCGCTGGCGGTTTTTAATCCCGCCAGCGGAGAGCAAATCGCATCGATAGCGCAGGCGGACCTCCAGCAGGTTGATGACGCCGTGCAGGCGGCGGATGCGGCATTCGCGGCATGGGGAAAAACGACGCCCAAAGATCGCGCCGCCTATTTATTAAAAATTGCCGATGTCATTGAGGAACATGCCGGAGAGTTTGCCCGGCTGGAGTCCCTTAACTGCGGCAAACCCTATCATGCGGTATTGAATGATGAGATACCGGCGGTTGCCGATGTATTCCGGTTTTTCGCCGGCGCGGCGCGCTGCCTGAGCGGTTCGGCCGCGGGCGAATATCTTGCAGGCCACACCTCGATGATTCGGCGCGATCCGGTGGGCGTGGTGGCCTCCATCGCCCCGTGGAACTACCCGCTGATGATGGTCTCCTGGAAGCTGGCGCCGGCGCTGGCGGCGGGGAACTGCGTGGTGCTGAAACCGGCGGAACAAACGCCTCTGACGGCGCTTTATCTGGCTTATCTGCTGGCGGATGCGCTGCCCGCCGGGGTGCTGAATATCCTGTTTGGCAACGGCGCCGGCGTGGGCAAGGCGCTCACCGGGCACGAAAAGGTGCGCATGGTTTCTTTGACGGGGTCGATCGCCACGGGCGTAAATATCATCTCCAACGCCGCGCCCAGCGTAAAACGTACGCACATGGAGCTGGGCGGTAAAGCGCCGGTCATTGTCTTTGACGACGCGGATATTGAGCAGGTGGTCGACGGCATCCGTAGCTTTGGTTTCTATAACGCCGGTCAGGACTGCACCGCGGCCTGCCGCCTCTATGTGCAGCGCGGCGTCTATGATCGGGTGGTGGCTGAGCTAGGCAAGGCGGTGTCTACGCTGAATATGGGCGATCCGCTGGATGAAAACACCGAACTGGGGCCGTTGATTACCGAAGCGCAGCTGGAGAGTGTCGCCGGCTTTGTCGCAAGGGCCAGGGAACAGCCGCATATCTCCGTGATAACCGGCGGCGAGAAGCGGGAGGGGAAAGGGTATTACTTCCAGCCAACGGTGCTGGCCGGCGCCCGTCAGGAAGATGAAATCGTCCAGAAAGAGGTCTTCGGCCCGGTGATTTCCATTACGCCGTTCGACGATGAAGAGCAGGCGATCGGCTGGGCGAATGACTCCGACTACGGGCTGGCGTCATCGGTCTGGACCAAAGATATCGGCCGGGGGCATCGTCTGGCGGCCAGCCTACAGTATGGCTGCACCTGGGTGAATACCCATTTTATGCTGGTAAGCGAAATGCCGCACGGCGGACAGAAACTTTCCGGCTATGGGAAAGATATGTCGATATATGGCCTGGAGGATTACACGATCGTCCGTCATATCATGATCCGCCATTAATCCCTCGTCCCGGCGCCGCGCGGCGGCATCTCCCGCCGCAGCGTGGCATTCCCTTCGCGCTTTTGCACTAGCATGGAGCCTATCGCTCCTTTATGGTGCGATTAAACGCTAATTATCCGTTTTTCCCCTGAGATCAAGCCTACTGTTAGCCTTTAATTCCAACACTTAAGTTTTATTTATATTTTTATTTCGGTTTTGCGTGTTTCGTCAGATTTTAATCTTTTATTGGATTTTTGGGCTGCTTACTGGCGCGTTATGTGCATTAATTAAACTGATATCACGTGATATCAGTTATAAAGGAGCGCATTTTGTCCAGACCGACGTCAAACATCAACCCGCTAGAGTGTACTCAGCAGGCATTGCATTGGATTAAAAGTGAAACCTTAACCACTGATGAAGTGGCGGCATTGAATCGCGATGTTCTCACTTCTTTTCGTGAATACGTCAATCCGGGATTTCTTGAATACAGAAAATCCGTCACCTCCGGGGGCGAGTACGGCGCGGTCGAATGGCGCGCCAGCGGCCCGAATACCTTAGTCGATACGCAGGGAAATGAATATCTGGACTGCCTGGGTGGTTTCGGTATCTTCAGCGTTGGTCACCGTAATCCCACCGTTATCGCCGCCGTAGAGCAGCAGCTCGCCAAACAACCGCTGCATAGTCAGGAGCTTCTCGACCCGCTGCGCGCCATGCTGGCCAAAACGTTGGCGGCGCTGACGCCCGGCGATCTTAAATACAGTTTTTTCAGCAACAGCGGCACGGAATCGGTTGAGGCTGCGCTGAAGCTGGCTAAGGCTTATCAATCCAAACGGGGAAAATATACCTTTATCGCCGCGTCGGGCGCGTTTCACGGTAAGTCGCTCGGCGCGCTGTCCGCCACCGCCAAGGCCGAATTCCGCCGTCCTTTCATGCCGTTAGTTCCTGGCTTTCACCATGTTCCTTTTGGCGATATCCTTGCTATCAGGAAGCAGGTTCATCAATGCCAGAAGACCGGCGATGACGTCGCCGCCATCATCCTTGAACCCGTTCAAGGGGAGGGCGGGGTAATCGTACCACCGGATAATTACTTACCTGCGGTCAGAGCGTTATGCGATGAGGTTGGGGCATTGCTGATTCTGGACGAAGTGCAGACCGGCATGGGGCGGACGGGTAAGATGTTCGCCTGCGAGCATTACGGCGTGCAGCCCGACATTCTTTGCCTGGCTAAAGCGCTGGGAGGCGGCGTGATGCCGATCGGCGCCACGGTGGCGACGGAAGAGGTCTTCTCGGTACTGTTTGAAAACCCGTTTCTGCACACCACCACTTTTGGCGGAAACCCGTTGGCCTGTTCGGCGGCGCTGGCAGCCATCAACGTCCTGTTGACCGATAACCTGCCTGAAAAAGCCGCACGGCAAGGCGCTTTCTTATTGAAGGGACTGAAGCAGCTCGCCGCCGACTATCCAGAATTGATTTCTGAAGCCCGAGGTCTGGGTTTATTGCAAGCTATTGAATTCAAAAAGAATGAAATTGGATATGCGTTTTCGAAAGAACTTTTCCATCGTAATATTCTGGTCGCCGGTACGCTAAATAACGCTAAAACGGTGCGCATTGAGCCGCCGCTCACCATTACCCGCGAACAGTGCGCGCGGGTATTGAAAGAGGCGGGAGAGGTGTTAAAAAAGCTCAAGGGCGAGATGTCGGAGGAAAATAAAATCAAGGAATATGCCGTCGAATAAGATAGCGGATATTCAGCATGTTGCGCTTTTCTGAAAGCCAGTCAGGCCCGTCGCCGACTGGCTTTTTTATCCCCGCCGCCAGATCTGAGCGTTATATCCGATAAGCAGATGAAAATGCGGCCATCATGCGCGCACCGACGCGCATGATGGCGTTTTCGCTAGCGTTAATGTAAGCGCCTTTCCGCCAGTTTCTCCACCAAGTCCAGGCGGTCCTTCCAGGGATCGGCCTGTTGCGCCGTGTGCTCCGCGCCGCCGGCCGGAACGATCAGAACGTTGTCTTTTTGCCGGCGGTAACGCTCCCATGCCGGCAGATCCGCGGCGCCGGGATTGCTGGCGCGGGCGAAATTAACCCAGTACTGATGGATTTGTCGGGCGACGGCGCGATCCTCGGCGGTGACTTTATCCGCATAGCGCGCGGTCAGGGTGTTAAACACGTAGGGGATCTCGCTGGCATGTACGGCGGCCGGCCACCGGTCTCGCATGCTTTGCGCTACATAGCCGAAACGATATTGCCATACCGGAACTCCCGCCTGATCCCAGATACGCGCGATAAAACGCGCCGGCTCAACCATAAAAGCATCGCTGGCGATCGCCTGTGCGGCCTCTTGAGGCGTTATTCCGCGATAGGCCTGTTTGGCTGCGGAACGTTCGTCCGGGGCGAAAATAGCCACCGCTTCATCCGTCGTGGCGACGCTGGGCGGGAAAGCGATATCTGCGTCGGTGGCGCCAATCATCAGCGGTACGTGCTGAAATGCGCCCTGCCGATAAAGGTCTTGCGGTTCGCCGGTAATCACTTTGCCATCGACCATCGGGCCGGAGTAATCCGCCGACATCATCGTCGCCATATTCAGCCCGCCGACTATTTTATCGGGCGGAATTTGGCGCAGAGCCGCCAGCGATTTTTCATCGTCGCCGCTGATGCCGTTGGCCCGCGCGAACGCCAATCCAGCCTGTTCCGCTTGGCGCCAGCCCTGATAGGGCACGATATTATTCCTGCCGGAGCCGGATTGAATAATGGCTTTTTGGAACAACCCGTTGGCTAAGTCGGTGGTAAGCAGCGAGCCGACGGAAAATCCGCCGGCGGATTCACCGAACAGCGTGACGTTTTTCGCATCCCCATTAAAGGCCGCGATATTTTTTTGCACCCATTTCAGCGCCGCAATCTGATCCATCAGTCCGTAATTGCCGCGCAGCGGCTGCTTAGCCAGAGCGGGATGGGCGAAGAAGCCGAAACGCCCGACGCGGTAGTTGAAGCTGACAAACACCACGCCCCGCCGCGCAAACTCTGCGCCGGAATAGACGTCGGGCGATGAGCCTCCGTTGACGAAACCGCCGCCGTAGATCCACACCATCACCGGTAGCTCGCCCTGCGCGTTGTCGGGACGCCATACGTTAACCGTCAGGCAATCTTCGCTGAATCCGACGCCAAGCGGAGCGGCGTCGCCGGGAAAAGGCTCCTGCATACAATCTTTGCCGTATGCGGTGGCCGCGCGCACGCCTGTCCAGGGCGCCACCGGCTGCGGCGCCTGCCAGCGCAGTTCGCCGACCGGCGGCGCGGCAAAGGGAATACCTTTGAAGGCATCGACCCCCTGAGCCGTCGCGCCGGCGATGCGGCCGCTGTCCAGCGTCACTTCCGGCCCGCCGGCAAGAACAGAATGACAGGTCGAGGATAGGAGCATCGTCAGCCCGACCGCTAGCGCTTTATTCATCTGTGTTTATCCTTCTTCATGCCAAAAAAAAACCTGTCATGCATGGCCATAAGCCATACATGACAGGTTCGCCTTTATTCAGTCAGTCACGCCCTGTAGCCCTACTTATAGGGCGTTTGCGCGGGGACGACAATATTGGAAAGCTGGATATGTGATGCGGCTTTCATCTTTTCGGCCGCCGGGAAGCGGCGTTATGCCCTGGAAAATGCCGGCGGTTAACGCTCAATGGCCGCATGGAAACGGTTTGCGGCAGGTGTCCGCCCGACCGTTGCAAACTCCCGTTTACTCCCGCCGCTCCGGCTTATTCAGGATGATTTCAATATGGAATTATCATCGCGTTATTTATACCCTTCATACTTCAAGTTGCAGGTGCGTTGGCTTTGTTACTCGCTCCCTCCATCGAGCTCGCCCCGTTGGGGCCGCCGCAAGCGCTGTTCAAAAACGCCTTGGCGTTTTTGTCCTGCAACTCGAATTATTTTGGGTATATATTAATGCACGGCATTCGGTTAATTATTGCGCATCAGACGTAATGCACTTCATTTTTTAAAATATTCTATAATCAGTTAGCATTAGGGGATTGTGGTGACGATTTATCTTTATCGTTGCATATAAAGTTTGTTTTTTAGACAAAGGAAATGAGTAATGGCATTAAGAAAAAAACGTCCTGTGCCAATGAAAATACAGGATATTACGATAATTGATGACGCCAAACTAAAGAAGGCCATTACGGCCGCGGCGTTGGGTAATGCCATGGAATGGTTCGATTTCGGCGTATATGGTTTTGTGGCTTACGCTCTTGGGCGGGTATTTTTTCCCGGCGCCGATCCGGGCGTACAAATGATTGCCGCATTGGCGACTTTCTCCGTTCCTTTTCTTGTCCGTCCGTTGGGCGGAATATTTTTCGGCGCCATGGGCGATAAATTCGGCCGGCAAAAAGTGCTGTCGATCACCATTATCATTATGGCGGTCAGCACCTTTTGCATCGGGCTGATCCCATCCTACGCATCCATCGGCATCTGGGCGCCGATTCTCCTGCTGTTGGCAAAACTGGCGCAGGGTTTTTCCGTCGGCGGGGAGTATACCGGAGCGGCGATATTCGTGGCCGAATATTCGCCGGACAGAAAGCGCGGATTTTTAGGCAGCTGGCTGGATTTCGGCTCCATCGCCGGTTTTGTTCTCGGCGCCGGCGTTGTGGTTCTGATCTCGTCGATTGTCGGCGAAGCGGACTTTCTTGAGTGGGGATGGCGTATTCCGTTCTTTATCGCCGGGCCTTTGGGGCTGATTGGGATCTATTTGCGGCATGCATTGGAGGAGACGCCGGCCTTTCAACAGCATTTTGATAAAATTGATAAAGAGTCGAAGGATAGCCTGCAGACATCGCCGAAAGTCTCTTTTCGCGATATCGCCGCGACCCAGTGGAAGAATTTATTGCTCTGCGTCGGCGTGGTGATTGTCACCAACGTCACCTACTACATGCTGCTGACGTATATGCCGAGCTACCTTTCACACAGCCTCCACTATTCTGAAGATCATGGCGTAATGATTATTATCGCCGTGATGATCGGCATGCTGTTCGTACAGCCGATAATGGGGTTAATGAGCGACCGATACGGGCGTAAGCCGTTTATTATTTTCGGCAGCATCGGCCTGTTTATTTTCTCTATCCCGAGCTTTATGCTGATTAACAGCGACGTGATCGGCCTTATTTTTTGCGGGCTGTTGATTCTGGCCGTTTTGCTTAACTCTTTTACCGGCGTGATGGCCTCTATTTTGCCTGCGATGTTCCCGACGCATATTCGCTATAGCGCGCTGGCTATTTCATTCAATATCTCCGTGCTGGTGGCCGGTTTCACGCCTACGGCGGCCGCATGGCTGGTGGAATCAACCCAGAATCTCTATATGCCGGCTTATTATCTGATGGTGATATCCATCATCGGTCTGGCTACGGGGATAATAATGAAGGAGACGGCTAACCGTCCGCTGAAAGGCGCGACGCCGGCTGCCTCGGACCGGGCTGAAGCGAAAGAGCTGTTGCAGGAGCACCACGACAATATTGAACAGAAAATCGAAGATATTGATGAGCAGATCGCCGAATTGCAGAAGAAAAGAAAAATGCTGATCGACCAGCATCCGGCAATTAATTAACCCCTTCCGAGAGCTGCACCGCCCCCAACGCCGGATGCGATCCGCCGGTCGGTAAGGGTAATGCCGTTCACTTAAGCCGGTTTTTAGGGGAAACACAGGGGGAGGTTCCCGTAGGGACGCCTCACCCCTGTGGTCGCCCCGTGTATCTCGATGCTTAAACGACCGGCATTAGGTCGGTAAGGGCGGTTTTTTTATCGCGGGCATCCCTGCCCGCGCCCTTCCAGGCCGTCGCTAAAGCGACGTTGAAAAACGCTCCCGGCGTTTTTTTATCGCGGGCATCCCGTCTGCGCCCTTCCAGGCCGTCGCAGGCGATATTAAAAATGTTTCCGGAAGTTTTTATCCGCGATTTGTCATTTTCTGAATACCGCTTCCCGGTTTGGCGGCGTTCAGCGCAGCGTACGGCGCGTATGGCAAGAGCAACATAAATGTTATAACATAACATTTATGTTGCTCACTGATGACATAGCCCGCACATGATGCCCATACCGCGCTTGAATCTGCCGACCGGCAATACCACCCGCCCTTCATCCCGCTGCGCTAATTGGATGAGGTATGAATAAGATTCCGTTAACCCTATTGAGCGGCTTCTTGGGAGCCGGGAAAACCACCTTGTTGAAAAGTTTGCTGATCCAGTCGCACCAATGCGCCATACCGCTCGCTGTCGTCGTAAACGATATGAGCGAGCTGGATGTGGATGGCGTACTGATCGCCAATACTGAAATCGTCGATAAACGGCGAAGCAACTTCGTCACTATTTCGGCCGATAGTATCAGCAGCGCCAGCGGCCTCGCCAAACTGGATCGCGCGCTGCGCGATATGCTGGCGCGCGGTCAGCCCGCCCATATCATGCTGGAAACCTCCGGCAGCAGCCATCCGCTGCCGTTAATCAAATATTTTCGCGCCCATCCCGCGGTGGCGCTGAAAGGGGTGGTCACGCTGGTGGATGCCGCCATGCTGGAGCGGGACTATGCGGCGGGAACGGCGCTGATCCCCAGGCTGCGGCAAAATCTGGCCTGTGGGACGCGCGGCGTCGACAACTTACTGGCGGAACAAATCATGTTTTGCAGCCAGCTGCTGCTGACGAAGGCCGATCGGCTGTCGGCGGAGGCGGTGCGAAATATCGCCCAGGCCATTCATCCATTGAACCCTTACGTCAATATACTCTCTGCGCGCTGGGGGAATATCAGGCTGGATGACGTGCTCTCCTGGCCCGATTACGACTTCCATCGCGTCGAAAAACTGATTGCCGAACTGCAAGAGGAGGTTGAAGCGTTAAATACCGGCGCTCGCCAGCCTTACGATCTTGAGTCGCGGGTGATTGATGACGAACGCCCATTCCATCCGCAGCGGCTGTGGCAGGTCTATCACCAGGCGCTCAGCGCCGGCATTCACCGCAGTAAGGGTTTTTTTTGGCTGCCGGGGCGCGACGATCTCGCGCTGCTGTGGAACCAGGCCGCCGGATCCATCGGTCTGGAGTTCGTCAGCTACTGGAAAGCGGGAATTCTCAACCATCGCGATAGCCGACTGAGTCAATCCGAGAGGCAGATATTACAACAGCAGCTAGACTTGATGCCGGGGCGTTTTGGCGATCGCCGCTGTCGCTTAACCATCATCGGCCAACGTCAGCAGTTGGCATGTTTCGTCGCGGCGCTGCGAAGCTGTTTTTTGACGGAAGACGAAATCGCGCACTGGCAGCGCGGCGGCGAATTTTACGATCCCTGGCCGAAACGCGTCGCGAAACTGAAGAATAGCGTTTAGCGACCGATGTTTCTTAGCTGTACGCAGAAAGGACAGCCGCAGCCATTGATGGAAACGGCGTTGCACACGCCCGGATGGATAGTTTGCATAGCCATCGTCGGCAGGGGATGAGAGATGTTCGCCGAGGGGAGGATCCCGTTGGAAAGCGTGAGGCTCTGCGGCGCAATTTTGGCCTGAAAAGCGGGAGATTTCGCCGCGACGAGTAAAAGAAACAGCAGGTAGGCGCGCTTTTGCATTATGGTTGCCTGTCATCAATAATATTGGTTTGTTATAACATAACAAAATAGTGGATTCTATCTTTGGAGGCAAAGATGCCTAAATCATCGCAAAACGAAGAATTACAAATTCTGGCCATGCCGTCGGAAGATTATATGAATCAGCGGCAGCTGGATTTTTTTAAGAGCCGGCTGATCAATGAGCGCGTTAGCCTGCTCAATCATATCGATGAACTGAAAGGCGCCATCCAATTCAGCGAACAGTACGGCGACGAGGGGGATAAGGCGACGAGAGAGGAAGAGCTGAGAATGCTGTTCCGCCAGATCGATCGCGAAAGCCGTTTGCTGCCGAAGATCGATGCGGCGCTGCAGCGTATCCGCACCGGCGAATATGGCTATTGCGCCGAGACCGGGGATGCCATCGGGCTGCGCCGCCTGCTGCTGAGGCCGACGGCGGAATTAAGCATTGATGCGAAAGAGACTCAGGAAATCAAGGAATTATCCAAGAAAAGATAGTCGGCGGCATGCCAGGGCATACCGCCTCTGGGTTAGCGGAAGGGCGGTTCGTTGAAGGTGCGCAGTTTGCGGGAATGCAGGCGGTCGCCCTCGGCCCGCAGCAGATCGATGGCGCAAATGCCGATTTGCAGATGCTCCGAAATAGCGCCCTCATAGAAACGGTTAGCCTGGCCGGGCAGTTTTATTTCACCGTGCAACGGTTTATCCGAAACGCAGAGCAGCGTGCCGTAAGGCACCCGGAAACGGTAACCCTGGGCGGCAATCGTCGCGCTTTCCATATCGACGGCCACCGCGCGGCTAAGGTTAAAACGCAGCGCGGAGGCCGAATATCTCAGTTCCCAGTTGCGATCGTCGGTCGTGACCACCGTGCCGGTGCGCAAACGCTGTTTCACCTCTTCGCCGGGCATGCCGCTGACCGCCTTGGTGGCGTCATAAAGGGCGCGCTGCACTTCGGCGATGCTCGGAATCGGAATATCCGGCGGCAGCACCGAATCCAGCACGTGATCGTCGCGCAGATAGGCATGCGCCAGCACGTAATCGCCGATGGTCTGACTCTCCCGCAGGCCGCCGCAGTGGCCGATCATCAGCCAGGCGTGCGGCCGCAGCACGGCAAGATGGTCGCAGATGGTTTTGGCATTGGACGGACCGACGCCGATATTGACCAGCGTAATGCCTTTACCGCTGCGGGAAATCAGATGGTAGGCCGGCATCTGATGTTTTTTCCAGGTGAGGTCGGAGACGGTTTGTTCCGGCTCCGGAGTGTCCGCGGTGATCAAAATGTCGCCGGCGCAGGCCAGGGCCTCATACGGGCTGTTGGCATCCGCAATCTGCTTGCAGGCCCAGAGCACGAATTCATCCACGTAGCGGGTATAGTTGGTAAAAAGAACGAAAGGCTGAAAATGTTCGACCGCGGTGCCGGTATAGTGCCGTAGCCGCGCCAAAGAAAAGTCGGTTCTCAACGCGTCGAAATGCGACAGCGGGGAAGTGGCGCTGGCGTGGAATAATCCGTCGGCGGTCTCATCGCCGATTTGAGACAGCTCGGTAGTCGGGAAATGTTTGGCGATCCCGGCGCTCATCGAGCGATCGAGGATAAGATCCGAACCGTCCAGCACGTAAGGGAAGGGGATCTCCTGGCGTGAGGGAACCACTTCAATGCTGGCGGCGTACTCATCCGCCAGCAGCGTCAGTTGCTCTTGCAGATAGTGGCGGAAAAAGACCGGGCGGGTAATGGTGGTCGCGTAGTTGCCCGGCCGGGTAAAGCGCCCGTAGGCGCGGTGCTTCGGGTGCCCGGTCGCGATGCCGTCCCATTTGACGCGCAGCTCGGGATAGGCGAAAAGCCCCTCGGCGCGCGCTTTCACATCGGGTAGCTTACCGTGGTTGATAAAATCCCCTATCGCATCACGCAGTGCTGAAACCGCGTTGTCGTACAACGCTTCCAGTTTATCGAGCGCCTCTATGGTCGTGAGGTGTGCGCTGGATCCGTTGTTATGCATATTCTCTCCTTCGTCAAGTGCCGATGCCGCGTAAATAGTGCTATCGATTCGATTTCTACGGATATACGTTTTTTAGCATAGTTTATTTACTATTTATGGTTCCCTGTCGATCGCCGCTCACCCAATATACCAATATCGAGCGTCATATTATGACAAACAATGTTATGTCTTTGCGATAAGACGGTATTTTCGCATCCGGTTAATGGGTCATGACGCCGATTTTTATGACAAAAAAACAGGGTGTTTTAAATGAAAAAGATCTCTTTCTTGGCATTAACATGGATTCTGGGAAGTTCTTCGTTGGTGCAGGCGGCGGAGCAGAATGTTCCGGCGCAAAGTCATTTTCAGACTCAGGCGGATGCGGCGTTAAGCGCGCGTCTGCCGGAGAATATTAAACAGCGCGGCTATATTATCGCCGGAACCAACCCCAATACCCCGCCGACCACCTTTTATCAGGAAGACAATAAAACCCTCGCCGGTCGGGAAATCGACATTATGACGGCGGTGGCCGAACGTTTGGGCGTGAAGGTGCAGTGGCATGATACCGGAGGGTTCGACAATATTATTCCGGGGTTAAAGTCATCCCGCTACGATGTGGCGCTCTCCAATATCAACGCCACGCCTAAGCGGCTGGAGCAAATTGATTTCGTCAGCTATTTCGATGCCTCGCGCCTGGGCGTTATCACTCGCAAAGATGCGAATATCGCGCCGTTTACGCAATTAACCGAGGTGTGCGGCAAAGAGATCGGCGCCGGAGCCGGCACCACGCAGTTGCACCGTTTGCATGAGGCGAGCAAAGCCTGTGAAACGCAGGGAAAGCCGACGCTGAAAGTCGCGGTTTTCCCCGATCGCCCGTCCGGCGTTCAGGCGGTAGTCAGCGGACGCGTGCCGATGTTTTTCGGGCCTTATGAGGGACTTATCTGGCAGGCGAATAAGGTTCAGGCACTGACGGTGAGCGGCCAGATCACGGTGAATGATGCGCCGGTCTCTATCGCCTTCCCGAAAGACTCTCCGCTGGAAGAGAGCGTTCAGGCGGCCTTAAATTCCCTGATAAAAGACGGCACCTACCAGAAAATTCTCGACCATTGGTCGATCGGTTACGGCGCGGTGCCGCAGTCGAAGCGTAATGCAGAGATTTTCTAATGGCGAGCGCGTCTTCATCGACCTCCCCGCAGGCGCTGCGCATTATCGGCAAACGCTATTACGGGCGCTGGTTCAGCGCCTTGCTGGTTTTGTTATTGCTGGCGGGGCTATTGCATTCCGTTTTAAATAACCCGCGCTTTGAGTGGCACGTCGTCGCGGCCAGCTTTACCGAAGAGTCGATCGTCAACGGGGTGCTGATGACCCTGCAATTAACGGCGATTTCGGTTGTCCTGGGATTCACCGGCGGCACGCTGCTGGCGCTGATGCGTTTGTCGTCGAACCCGGTGCTGGCGGCCGTCAGCTGGGGCTATACCTGGTTTTTCCGCGGCGTGCCGATGCTGGTGCAGCTGTTTATCTGGTACAACATCGGCGCGCTTTACCCAACGGTTTCTTTGGCGTTGCCGGGGGGCGGAGAGATCTGGAGCGTATCGTCCAACGATTTGATCAGCCCGTTCAGCGCCGCTGTGATCGCTTTAGTTATGCATCAGGCCGCCTACGCCGCGGAAATTATACGCGCCGGGATCCAAAGCGTGGGCGCCGGACAGATTGAGGCGGCCAAAGCGCTGGGCTATACGCGCGGGCAGATTTTCCGCTTCACCGTACTGCCTCAGGCGATGCGCGCCATCCTGCCGCCCGCCGGGAATGAAGTGATCGGCCAGCTAAAGACCACCGCGGTGGTGTCGGTTATCTCTTTGCAGGATGTACTCTACTCCGCGCAAATCATTTATCAGCGGACTTACGAGGTGATCCCGTTATTGCTGGTCGCCACGCTTTGGTATCTCCTGCTTACCTCGGTGCTTTCAATCGGCCAGTATTATGTCGAACGCTATTTCGAGCGCGGCGTGAAGCGCCAGGAAAAACGTGAGTGGATTAAGACCAGGCTGCCGTTTTATGCCGTTAACTCGCGGAGGGTCAGCGATGGCTGAGGCGATAGAATTACGCGATATCACCAAGCGCTTTTCCGGAAAAACCATTCTCGATGGCGTGGACCTGACGGTGGCCGCCGGGTCGGTAACCGCCATTCTCGGTCCATCCGGCTCGGGCAAGTCCACCTTGCTGCGCTGCATTAATCATCTGGAAAAGCTCGATGGCGGGACGATCCGCATTGGCGGCGAGCTGGTCGGGTATAAGCAAAAAGGGCAGGCGTTGTATGAAGTGAGCGACCGAGATATAGCCCGGCAGCGTAGCCGTATCGGCATGGTTTTCCAGCAGTTCAATCTGTTTCCTCATCGTACCGTGCTGCAGAATATTATCGATGCGCCGGTGCGGGTAAAAAAAGTCAGCCGCCCGCAGGCGGTAGCGAAAGCCCGCCGGCTGCTCCGGCAGGTAGGGCTGGCCGGCCGCGAAAATGATTGGCCCCAGCAGCTCTCGGGCGGACAGCAGCAGCGGGTGGCGATAGCCCGGGCGCTGGCGATGGATCCGGAGGTTATGCTGTTCGACGAGCCGACGTCGGCGCTGGATCCAGAGCTGGTCGGCGAAGTGTTGCAGGTGATCAAAAAGCTCGCGCATTCAGGCATAACGATGGTGATTGTGACGCATGAGATCGGTTTTGCCCGGGAGGTCGCGGACAACATCGTGTTTATGGAGGAGGGACAAATTATTGCTTCCGGATCCACGCGCGAGGTGCTGGAGAACGGAACGAATAGCCGCGTAACGAATTTCCTTGCTACCGTGCTGTAACCCGCGCTATCGCTCCCGGCAAGACGCGCTCACTGTCGTCGGCGCGGTTTTCAGCCAGTCGCTAAAGACGCCGAGCAGCTCGCTGAGCGCCGACGGCGTTTCAAGGCGGCTTAGCGCTATCCAGCGTTGCCGCTGCGCGGCGGTGGCGTTCGGCAGCGTGCGCTGGAGCTTTTCCGCCGGATCGACCCCCGCGGCGAGGGTTTGCCGGCGCGTTACCCGGGATTGCAGCCTCTCGCCGCTGCGGCGCCACAGCGTGACCTGATGAAAGCGCGCCGCGGGGTTCAACGCATCCGCGGGCGCCAGCCGATCCTCCACCCGAACGACGCGGGCGGCGAGAGCCGCAACCGTGCGATCGACAGGGTTCTCGTCAAATCGCGTCAGGGGAAGATCGCCCTCCAGCAGCGCCTGAGCAATCACATATTCAAGGCTGAAGCGGGCGTCGATGCCGGTTTGCGGCCGGCGCACGAATGCGGCGATATCGCCGCCGGGGGGAAAGGCGACCTCGATGCGCGCGATGTCTTCCGTCAGCGCGCTAAAGGGCAGCCCCGTAGCCTGACGCCACTGCTTCCGCAGGGCGAGGGCGGCGTCGGCCGCGCTGTGCGTTCCGCTGCAGGTCGGCCAGGGTTTGAACTCGATTCCGGGGGCGACGATCCGCCAGGGCGCTCCCCAGTTTTCGCACAGCGCCTCCGGGCGGCTTTGAGCGCCGCCATAGGTTTGCAGAAAACCGTCGAGGGCGGCGTCATGTTTGCCGGCAAATCCCGCCAGCGTTAACTGCGCCGCGCTGACCGCCGCCCGGGCGGCTAAGCCGGCGTGCAGCGGTTTAACCGCCGAGCCGAACTGAAAACGCAGCCCGGCCGCCTGGCTTGCGGCAATGCCCAGCATGTTAAGCGTTTGCGGTGCATCGGCGTGGATGAGCCTGGCCAGCGCGGCGGCGGCGGCCAGTCCGCCCAAGGTTCCGGTACTGTGGAACCCCTGGAGATAATGCCGCGCTCCCGCCGCCAGGCCCAGCCTGCCGGCCATCTCCACGCCGGTGACGTAGGCATCCAGAAATCGTTCGGGGGCGACGGCATCGCGCTGCCCGGCGAACGCCAGGAGCGCGGGTAATATCACCGTACTCGGGTGGCCGCGGAAATCAGGGTGGAAATCATCAAAATCCAGCGCATGACCGCAGTAACCCAGCAGTAACGCCAGCGTCTGCGGATCATGGCCGGGATAAACCCGCCGCAGGGGGAGTAGCGCGCCGTCCGTAACCTGATTCTGCACCACCGGCAGAACTACGCTAAGAAAGTCGAGCACGCCGGCGCGGGCGCGTTCTCTGGCGTCGGCGTCGGGCCGGCGGCGCAGGATTAGCTCAGCCAGATTTTGCCGCCCGGCCGGGCGTTGCGGTTCGGAGATCGTCATGAGCGTCGCGCCTTGCGGATATCTTCTTCTGCGCCGTCGGCTTTATGCGGGCGAATGCGCCGGATAGTGACGCTGGAGCCATCTGGCGTGGCTCTCTTCATCAAGGATTTTTTTCATAAACAGCGTGATATGGCCTTTGCCTAAATCCTCCTCGTGCTGCGGAATAAATCCGCGTTTTAAATACATCGTCTTGAGCCACGGATGGTTTATGGCGGTGCCCAGCGATACGGCGGGCGCGCGCAGTTGTTCCCGCAGAATATGCCGTTCCACCCAGTCAAGGATGCGTTTCCCTTTATTTTGCCCGCGAAAATCGGGATGCGCGCCCAGCCAGCCGATATGGGGCAGGCCGAAAGGCCCCGGCAGCGGCCCCCAGGGATAGCGCAGCGTCAGCGATGAGATCAGCGCGCCGGAATCATAAAGGCCGTATACGCCGTGCTCGCCTAGGTGCCGGGTGACGAGGGACAGATTCGTTTCGGCCGCGTCGAAATGGATGCCTAACGCGCGAATGGGGGCATAGGCGGCGCGCATTAACGCCAGATATTCAGGCGCGTCAGCGGCGGTCAACTGACGATATTGTTCGCTCATGCCGGTACCTCGGCCCCGGCCGCGAGTAACCCGCTATGGTCGGCGTAGCGCAAAACCTGCGCCACTTTTTGCGGCGCGCTGCCCAAATACTCCGTCGGATCGAGCCAGCGGTCAAGATTGTCGGGCGTGATATGGCGGGCGATGCGTTCATCACGCAGCAGGGCGGTTTTAAACGGCTCTCCGGACTCATGGGCCGCCATTGCGCACTGATACACCAGATGGTGGGCCGTCTGTTTGCCGAGGACTTTCCCCAACTCAAACATCACCTTCTCCGACAGCAGCAGGCCGCCGTGCAGCTGCAGGTTGCTGAGCATACGCGCTTTATTGACCTTCAGGCCGCTGAGGATCTGCTGGGCGTTTTGCAACTGCGCCGAAAGGTAAATAGAGATCTCCGGCAGCGCGATCCACTCCGCGCGCCAGCTCATGGCGTCGCGCTCATGCTCCACGTGCATAGATTCGAAAATCAGCCCGACGCTTTTACGCAACGGTGCGGTCAGGCTGGCGAGCCCCTCCAACGCGGCGGGGTTGCGCTTATGCGGCATGGTGGTCGAACCGATTTTCCCGGCGCTGAACGGCTCTTCGATCTCGGCGATTTCACTGCGCATCAGATTATAAAGCTCATTGCCGATCTTACCGAGAGTACCGCTGATCATCACGGCGACGGCGGCGAACTCCGAGAAACGGTCGCGCGCGCTCTGCCAGCCGATATTCGGCGTCGCCAGGCCCAGTTTGGCGAGCGCGCGCCGTTCTATCTCCGGCCCCTGTTCGCCCATCGCCGCATAGGTGCATACCGCGCCGCTGATATTTCCCGTCAGTACGCGGGCGGCGCTCTCCCCAAGGCGCGCGAGGTGGCGCAGAAACTCATCGAGCCAGACGGCGGCTTTAAACCCGAAAGTGGTGGGCAGCGCCTGCATGCCGTGGGTGCGTCCCGCCATCGGGGTGCGCCGATGCTCGTCCGCCAGGCGGTAAAGCGTTTGCGCAATCCCTATGCAGTCGCGTTGAATAATTTTCAGCGCCTGGCGTAGTTGCAATACGGTCGCCGTATCAATGATATCCTGCGTGGTCGCGCCGTAGTGGATGTATTCTCCGGCTTCGCCGCATTGTTGCGCCAGCGCGTCCAGCGTGGGCATGAACGAGTGCTTCATCCGCGCGGCCTGCGCCGCGATATGCGCGACATCAAGCCGTTGCGGATCGACGCGCGTTTGAATCGCCGCCGCCGCCGCGGCCGGAATGATTCCCAACTCCCCCTCCGCCTGCGCCAGCGCGACCTCCACGGCGATCTGCTGAGCCATGCGGTTTTGCTCCGACCAAATCTGGCGCATTTCCGGGGTGCCGAAATTATTGCCGATCAAGAGATAATCTATGGGATGGGAGGCCATCGATATTGCCGCTCCGGTTAAGTTAAATATTTATACCCGTCATACTTCAAGCTGCATGTGCGTTGGCTGCGTTCAGTCACAAGAATCACTTACTTGTGTAAGCTCATCGGGATTCCTTCTCTTGCCGCCTTCCTGCAGCTCGAATTATTTAGGATATATATCCGTCATACAGCAAGCTGCGGATGCGTTGATTTTTTCGCCGCTCGAATTATTTAGGGTAGATAGCGCGAATGTTTAAAACTCATCATCCGGTATTTTTTATTTATTAAGCAAGCGTTTCCTTATTTAATATTTATCTATGGTTTCCCGATATTAATAAATACGAAGCGGCAGATTATATTGAGTAAGTAAAATAGGGTTGTAATATTGTAGCGGGCAGGTGTCGGTAATTATTATGGCGATGGTTTTTATAAAGTCGCAGGAGAGTGAGCGGCTTTTCACGTTTTTATCCGTCGGTCAAATAAGCGTCGTTATTTCCGTTTGAGAAATAGAGTCATCCGCTAATTCCGCTATGAAAGTTTGCGCCGGTGGCGCAATCGCCGTCAAAAGGGAAAGATTATGTCGTCTGTTATTTCGCCCCGCATGCTGCGTCTTGGGCTCTTTGTTCAGTCTCTCGGCCACCACGTCAGCGGCTGGCGCCTCAGCGAGCGCAGCGGCTCGCCCACGGATATCGAATGGTTGATTCAGATTGCCAAAAAGGCGGAAGAGGGAACGTTTGATCTGTTTTTTGTCGGCGACGCGCTGGCGACGTCGGTTCACCGGCTGCCTTCCACCATGGCGCGTCTGGAGCCGCTGACGCTGCTGGCGGCGCTGGCGGTCAATACGGAGCATATCGGTCTTGCGGCTACCGCGTCGACGACCTTTAGCGATCCGTTCACGCTGGCGCGAAGTTTTTCTTCTCTCGACCATATCAGCAAAGGCCGGGCCGCCTGGAATGTGGTGACCTCCTATTCCCGCGACGTGGCGCGAAATTTCAGCCTGGAGGATATGCCGCGCCACCGCGAGCGCTATGAACGCGCGCATGAGTTTCTGCAAGTTGCGTTTAAGCTGTGGAACGCATGGCGGGATGGCGCGGTTCAGCCGGATAAAGCCAGCGGACGCTATTTCGTCGATGAGAAAATTCAGCCGATTAACCATAAGGGAAAACATTTTCAGGTTCAGGGGCCGATTAATATCTCGCGATCCCCGCAGGGGAAACCGCTGATCGTCGCCGCGGGCTCCTCGGAGGACGGCCAGGCGCTGGCGGCGGCCAACGCTGACGTGGTGTTTACCGCGGCGGCGTCGCTGGAAGAGGCGCGGGATTTTTATCGTCGGCAAAAACAGCGGGTATCCCAGGTCGGCCGCAACCCGGAAGAGGTACTGATTCTGCCGGGGGTGATGCCCATCGTCGGCCGTACCCGCGATGAAGCGCAGGCCACCTGGAAGCGGCTTAACGCGCTGGTGGATATTCAAAACGGCATCGATCAGCTTTCCGCCCGCTTCGGCATCGATCTTAACGCCTATCCGCTGGACGGGCCGCTGCCGGATATTCCGCCGGTCGAAGGGAATCAGAGCCGGGTGAAACTGCTGACCGAGCTGGCGCAGCGCGAACATCTTACGCTGCGGGAGCTGGCGGCGATTGCGGCCGGATCCCGCGGGCATCGCGTCGTTGTCGGCAGCGCCCAGGAGATTGCGGATGATTTTCAGCTGTGGCTGGAGCGGCGCGGCGCCGACGGGTTCAATATTATGCCAGCCATTGTGCCCGAGCAGCTCGATCTCTTTGTCGCGCTGGTGATTCCCGAGCTGCGGCGACGCGGTTTGTTTCACCAGCGGTACGCCGCCGGCACCTTACGCGAGAAGCTGGGGCTGCCTGCCGCGCGATAATCAACCTATCTTACCCGCCCCAGGCCGGCTACGGTTTGGCGCGGCCGGACAGGTTGGCGGCGCTGACCGCCAGTATCGACAGGATACTCAACGCGGCGGCGGGCGCCAGCACGCCCCAGAATGCCCGTTCGATATACGGCATGCCTTCCGCCAGCACGCGCCCCCATTCGGGGGTCGGCGGCGACGCCCCCAATCCCAGGAACCCCAGCGAAGCCAGCGCCAGCGCGATACCCGGCAGACGCAGCATGGCGTGACGGAATAACGGCCCCGCCAGCGCCGGTAAGACGTAGAACAGGCTGCGGCGCACAGGCCCGACGCCGAGTACCGGCAGCATGCGAATATAGGGGCGCGCGCCGATTTCGGATACCAGCGCCGCGGTGTGCGCCGCCAGCGGCGCCCAACTGACGGCGGTAACCGCGATCGCCGCTCCCGTGGCCGTCGGGCCATTGATCGCCGCCACCAGCAAACCGGCGATGACCGGCGGCAAGGCGTTTGCGACTTCGATAGGGCCGATAAACAGGCGCGGAAACAGACCGACAAACAGGCCAAGCGCCAGACAGGCCAGAGAAACCATCAGCGCCAGCGTACAGGTATTCAGCGTTCCGTGGGCGACGCGGGCCAACAGGTCGCGCCCCATGGCGTCGGCGCCGAACGGCAGCGTCAACGAGGGCGGCTGCAAACGTAAGAAGGCGGACGCGTAGGGGTCGTGCGGCAGACCGGCGATCGACAATACGATTAGCAGCAGCAGGCAGACGGCCGGCAGCCAGACGGCGCGGCGCGATACCGTCACTTGGTTCTCGGCCGGCACCGGCATCGCGCCATTGCTCAGCGCGCGGCCAAGTATCAATAGCCGCACGCCGCCGGCCGCCATGCCGGCGATCGACGCGATAATCAGTAAAATCAGCACGCCCGCCTGTAGAGCTGGCAGATCCTGCGCCGCCGCGGCGCCCAGGGTCGCGCGCCCCAGCCCCGGAATGGCGAACACTTTTTCTACCGCGATGGCGCCGCCGGTTAAGGAGACTAAAACCAACCCCACCAGCGGCATCACGCCCGGCAGCGTGCGCTTCAGCACCGCCAGCGCGATATGCCGGCGGCCGATCCCGGCGACGTTCCAGGTCGTCAGCCAGCTTTCGCTGAATGTCGCCGAGAGCGCATCGGCGATAATGCGGCCAAGATAGCCGCCGGCGGGAACGCCCAGCGCCAGCGACGGTAATACCGCATAGTGCGCGCCGTTCCAGCCGTAGGGCGGGAACCATTGCAGCCAGACCGCGCCGATGATCAGCAGGAACGACGCCAGCAGAAATTCCGGCAGCGCGGTGAACATGGCGGCAAAAAAACCGTTCGAGCGGCGTATCCGCCCGCGCAGTCCTTGTCTAAAGGTGTTGGCGCACAGCAGCGCCGCCAGCGAAAAGGCCACCAACGCGGCCGATGCCATCAGGGTCAGCGACACCCCCGCCGCCTGCAACATTCCCGGCAGAACCGGACGTCCCGAAACCCATGAGTTCCCCGCATCGCCGCGCAGCAGTCCGCCCAGCCAGTTGACCAGCAGCCGCAGCGGTCCCTGATCCAGCCCCAGCGACTGGCGGATCGCATTCAGCGTTTCCGCCGTGGCCTCCTGTTCGCCCGAGCGCGCGCGCAGCAACGCCAGCGCCGGATCTTGCCCCGACAGCCACGGCAATACGCCGATCAGCGCCACGATGCCCGCCAGCGTCAGCAGGCGGGAGAACAGCGGGAGCAGCATGCCGTAGCGGGGAGGCAAGACGCGGCCGACCCCGGCGCAGGTGCGACAATATAAGGTTTCACTCATGACTCATTGTTACTCGTTACCGCGCCGAATGGGCTATTCGGCTTTTTTATTCGCATCGATGCGGGTGGCGCTGTCGATCAAGGCGCGCTCGCGCGGATCGCGCAGCGCATCGACTACCTGCGCGCTTTCTCCCTGAATAACGCGTTCGTGCAGCATCGGAATAGCCGCGTCGCTGGCTAAAATCAGATTTTCCGCACGCATTATCGCCCGGCGCCGTTCATCGCCCGCCGGAATGGCGGCCGCCTGTTGCAAAGCCTTATCGATCTCCGGGCGGCAGAGGTGGGCGATATTGAAAGAGCCTTCGCAGGAGAAATCGCTGTAGAGGTAGGCGACTGGATCGCCGGAGTCCAGTACGGTGGCGCGCGACAAAATAAAGGCGTCGAATTTGCCCGCCAGCGCATCGGATTCAATCTGGGCGTATTCGCGCACCACCTGCTTTACCGTAAAACCGGCGGCGGTGAGCTGCTGCGCCAGGTATACCGCGACTTCGGGCAGCTCCGCGCGATCGCTGAATGTCGCCAGCGTAATGCTCGCGCCGTTGGGCGACGCGGCCGCTACCGGGTCGGCGACGGGCTGGCGCAGCGCGGCGGCCCACGGCAGCGCCGGGCCGAGCAGACCCTGGGCGACGTCCGCGCGTTTTTCATACACGCTATCCACCAGTTGCTGGCGGTTCAGCGCGTTGCGCACCGCCGCGCGCAACGCCGGATCCCGCATCGGCCCCTGCCGGGTATTGAGATAAAGCGTATTGGTGCGCGGCATCGGCACTTCATGCACCAGTTTCTGATCCAGCAGCGGCGCCTGAGACACCGGTATCGCCTCCACGATATCGGCGGCGCCGGTCCGTAGCGCGGCGGCGCGGGCCGCGCCGTCCGGCACAAAGCTGACGTCGATGCCGCCGGCCTGCGCTTTAGCGCCCCAATAGCCGTCGAATCTGTCCAGCGTGGCGCCGCTGGTGCCGTTTACGCTGCGCAGCACGAAGGGGCCGCTGCCGGCGTTTTGCGGATTCACCACGCCGTTTTTACCATAGGCGCGGGGGGACAATATCGCCAACTGCGGGCTGGAAAGGCGCTGCGGCAGCAGCGGATCGGGAGTGGCGGTCGACACAATGACCGCGCTGTCGCCGTCCGCCGCGACGGTCAACTGAACGCCGTCGAGGATACGGGGTTTCGGGGCGGCGGTCGCGGCGATCGTGAGCGCATTGACCACCGTAGCCGCGTTCAACGCGCTATCGTCATGGAAACGAACATTCGGGCGCAGTTCGAAGCGCCAGCTATTATCATCGATTCGCCGCCACTGCGTGGCGAGAGCCGGCCGGGCTTCGCCGAGCTTATCCAGCACCACCAGCGTCTCCGCGGTGCTCCAGCGCGACAGTTTGAACGCGTCGTCGCTGAGCGGCGTCAATCCGGAGCGGGGAGGCTGCAGCATCGCCACTCTCAGGCGGTCGCCGCTATCGGCGGTCGGTTTTTCATCCGGCTCGTTGAAACAGCCGGAAAGCAGCAGGGCGGCGGCGGCGCCAAGCAGCGCGCAAAGCGGCCGTAAAGGGCGTGCATTCATCAGAGAGTCCTATTGTTTTAGCAAGTGTGAGCGTTTAAACGGCCGGCAAATCGGCACCATCGCCAATGCGCTGCACAGTGGAACGGCAGCCAGCATCAGCCAGGGGATCGCCGCCCGCGGCGATGGCGTCAGCGCATAATCAAGCTGCGCGCCGAGCAAAAAATTGCCCGCCAATACCGTCACTCCGCCCATCGAAGCCAGCGCGCCGTAGTGGGCGCCGAGGTTATGGTTATTGGCGAAATGCGGAATAAGATCCATGCCAACGGGGATGATCAGCATTTGTCCCAGCGTCAACAGCGTAATCAGGGAGAGCGCCGGCAGTAACCGCAGCCAGCCTTCCGGCGGCGTCATGGGCGCAAACAGCGCGACGCTAAGGAAGGAGGCAGAGAGCAGGGCGAATCCCAGCGGCAGCATACGGGCCGCCCCCTGGCGCCGGGCAAAGCGCGCCAGCGGCAGCTGTAGCGCAATCACCAGCAGCGAAGCCAGCACGAACAGCGGCCCGAGATCCTTTTCGCCGCCGCCGGCGCGATGCAGCTCCACAGGCAGGGCCAGATAGAGCTGGTTATAGCTGAACAGGTAGGCGCTGTAGGCCACGATGAACGCCACAAAACGCCGCTGGCGGAACGTTTGCCACCAGGGCGCGATATGCAAGGCGGATTGCGCGCGCGGCGCGGCGGGCAGGCTGAAAAACAGGATGAACAGCGCCAGCAGAAAGATCAGCGCGCCCGCCAAGGCGACCCGTTGAAAACCGTATCCGGCCAGCATCGAACCGAGCAGCGGACCCAGCACCGCGCCCAGCTCGCCGCAGATAGCGAACAGTGCGAACCATTCCGAGCGGCTGCGTTTCCCCTGTTTTTCGCTGTAGGTGCCGGCCTGCGCCATCAGCGCTTCGATAGACGGCGAGAACAGCGCGCCGCCCACGCCGGTCAGGCAGGCGCCCAGGATAACCGGCCACAGCGAGTCCGCCAGCGCCAGCAACAGATACCCGGCAATGCGCACCGCGCAGCCGCACAAAATGACGCCCCGAGCGCCGAAGCGGTCGGCCAGCGCGCCGCCGACTAAGAACATCCCCTGCTGTGAGAAGGTGCGCAAGCCAATAATCAGTCCGATCGCCCAGCCGGAAAGCAGCATATCGTCACGCAGGAAGATGGCGAGAAAGGGCACCACGGCATAAAAGCCGATATTGAAAACCAGCTGGCTGCCCAGCAATAACGGCGGGTAGGGCTGAGCGGCGCGGTTGTTGGCGAGGTCCGACATAGAATTATCCATTAATTCTTATTTTCATCGCGCCGCGCGTTCGGCGGCGGCGTGAAACGGCGTGGTTAACGAGGGGACGGCGGCCAATAACCGCTGGGTCTGCGTGTGGCGCGGCGATGTCAGCACATCGGCGGTCGGGCGATCTTCGATAATGCGTCCATCGTCCATGACCAGCATACGTTCGCACAAACCGGCGATCATTGAGATGTCGTGCGACACCATCAGCAATCCCATATTATTTTGCAACGTCACCTGTTGCAGCAGGCTTTTTATCTGTTCCCGCAGCGGTAAATCCAGTCCGCTTATGGGTTCGTCGGCCAGTAGAAAATCGGGGCGCGTCACCAGCGCGCGGGCTATCGCCACGCGCTGGGCCTGTCCGCCCGACAGCAGGCCGGCGGGTTGCGCCGATAGGCCGGCGCTCAGACCTACCTGATCCATCGCGTCCCGGACGCATGACGCGATATCCGCGCCGTAGCGCAGCCGTTTCAAGGGTTCGGCAATCAGCGAGGCGACCGAGCGGCGCGGATCCAGCGAGCCGGCGGGATCCTGCGGAATGTACTGCACCCGGCGGCGATACCACAGGAGCGAACGTACGGAGCCGGGGCGCACCGGCTGGCCGTCGCAGTGTATCGTGCCGCTGTCCGGCGTGTCCAACGCCAGTAGCGTTTTCAACAGCGTGGATTTGCCGCAGCCGGATACGCCGGCCAAACCCACGCGTTCATGGCGCTGCAGACGGAGCGACAGCTCACGGAGGATCGCGCCGTCGGGACGGTTTTTTTGCCACGGAAAACGCGGCGCGGCGCGATAATGGCTAACGCGCTCCATGCTTAGAAAGGGCGTCGAAACGTCGTGCAGATGTCGATTCATCCGGCAAGGACTCCGGTATCGGGGGGCAACAGATTGGCATGGCGGGCCGCCCTGACCAGACTCCGCGTATAAGGATGCCGCGGCGCGTCCAGCAGTTGCGCCATGCTGCCGGATTCAACCAGACGGCCCTGTTCCATCACCAGTCCGCGCCGGCAAAGCTGCGCGGCGACGGCGATATCATGGGTGATAAACAACAGAGCGGGCGCGGAAGGGTGTGCGCACCGCTCCTGCAGCACCTGTAAGACCTGCCGCTGGGTCATGACGTCCAGCGCGGTCGTCGGTTCGTCGGCGACCAGTAAACGGGTGCGCCCCAGCAGCGCCAGGGCGATGCAGATGCGCTGGCGCTGTCCGCCGGACAGCTCGGATGGAAAGCGTTGCCGCAGATTGGGAATATCGCCCAGCCCCATCTCATCCAGCAGCATCGCGAGTTCGGCCTGCGATGAGGCGCCCAACGCCAGAGATAACTGTTTACCCAGCCGCATCAGCGGGTTGAGCGCCGTGGCGGAGTCCTGAAAGACGGCGGACACGCGTGCGCAAACCGGCCGGGCCAGGGCGTGCAGATGCGTCACGTTCTCGCCGTTGACCCGGATTTCGCCGTTGATGCGGCAGTTCGCCGGCGGCGTACCGATCACCATTTTGGCGGTTAACGATTTACCGGAGCCGGAGGCGCCGATCAGGCAAACCTTCTCGCCGGCGCGCAGGCTGAAACTCACATCGCTGATTTTGCGCTCTAAGCCGATGGATAGACCGAGATTCACCACCTCTAATACGGTATCCGCCGGTCTGTCGCTGTTTGTCATCATGACACTACGCTGCGTTACGTTAATTGATATGTAATAACATAACAAAATGTGGCGAAACGATGCAAAGGAAATATTTAGCGGATGTCGGGGGTTGCGCAAGCCTTCTGCGCCGGACGTATCGCCGCGCGGACAGGGAATGGCGTCGTTTACCACGCACGAAACCCTTAGCCAGCCTGTCATAAAAATATGACTGAGAGACAAGCTGGCAAGGGGGAATATATTAGCCCACGGTTTTATTTTGGCGATTGCTTAGCCACTCACGCAGCGCCTCCGGGCGCTGAACGCCGTTGAGGCGCGCTTTGACCTCGCCCTGTTCCAGCCACAGCAGGGTGGGCAGCGCGCGTACCCCAAGGCGCTGCGTCAGCTCGGTATGACGATCGGCGTCCAGATAGCGGCCATCGAGCTGCGAATACGCCTCTTCGTCCAGCAGCGTTTCCAGCTGTTTGTACAGGCTTTTACAGTGGACGCAGCGTTCGGCGCCGACCAGCAGCAGCTGCGGCGCCGCCCGGCGGCTAAGATTTTCCCATGCGCTCTCGTCCAGCGGCGAGAAGCGGGTACGATCGACGCTAAACAGCCTGGGGCTGCGCTTCAGCTCTTCGCTGTCGGTGGCCACGCACAGCGCATCGCCGCTTTTTTTATAAGGGCGCACGCCGTCGACGCGGATCACGCTGGCGAATCCGGGCCGCGCCGCGCCCGGCTGACGAAAGCGCGTGTTGTCCGGCGCTTCCACCGGGATCTCTTGCGGCCGCGCCAGCTGCGGCACCCAGTCATAGGGCACGCGATAGGCGCGGTAAAGCATATTGGTGTTGACGGTTTTCCCCCAGTAGGGCGAGATATATTCCCACACGATATCGTGCTGCGCCGTGACCTCGAAAATCCGGCCGTTGGCCCCTTCATTGATCAGCGTGTTGCCGTTGGGCAGGCGCTGAATATTACTGATATAAGGGCTGTAGAAGCGAAATGCGTCGGTGGGGTGCGGGATCCCCGCTTCATAAGGCGAATAACGCCAGACGATATCAAGGGTCACCGGGTTGATCTCCAGCACCCGCGAGTAGTCGCGCCAGGCGTTTTTAACGCCGTCGGCGGAAGCGGGGTTCGGCGCGCCGTAGCCGGCCCATCCTCCGTTGTCGAACAGCAGAATATTGCCCGCGCCGGGCAGTCCGGCGGGGATCATATGGGCGTGGTGCTGGCCGATAATCCAGCCCAAATGCTTCAACTCCGGCGTATGGTAGTCCGGTCCCAGCTTCCAGACGATATTGCCGCTTCGTTTATCGATAATGGCGATAATGTTGGATTCGCGCGCGTCCCAGATGATGTTATCGGGATGGAACCGGGTATCGCCCTGATCGAACCATGGGTTGGGGCCGAGCGCCGACATCGAATTGATGTGCATCCAGTCGCCCATGCCGCCGCCGCTCTTGCGCATATTGGGGTTATTGTAGATAGCGCTTTTCGCCGCGTCGTCGAAGCCCAGCTCGTCGAAGTGATCGCTGCAACGCCACTGCCACAGGATATTGCCCTGCCAATCCACTTCGATGATGGTGTCGTCAAGCAGCAGCTTGTCGCTGATGCGGGCGTTGCGCACATTCTGGTGCGCCAGAATCAGCGTATTGCCGCCGATCGGCTGCGGCTCCAGTCCCGGCGCATAGTAGCCCACCGGGCTGCCGCTGCGCTGGTAGTCATGATGGGCGCGCGCCATCCACTCGACGGGCAGATCGGGGTCGGCGATCTGTTCGTAACGGTTGAATTTCCATACGATATTGCCCTCCCAGTCGACCTGGATCAGATCGACCATATCCTGCATGCCGTAGCGCGGATCGCGTTCGCCGCTGTGGCCCAGAATGTAGCCGCCGGGCAGGATTTTATTGGGAAAACCGTGCAGGCCTTCCCACAGGCGCAGTTCGGTTCCGTTCATATCGATCAGCACGGCGCCGCTTTCCAGCGCCTGAAAGACGGTATAACCGCCCCAGGCCTTCTCCGGGTTATAGATGGTGGTGCCGGTGGGGTAAACGGAAGGGTGTCCCATAGCAAAGCTCCATTCAGAAAGTAGTGGATGAGGATTCCGGCGCCGCCGGCGTCGCGGGGCGCGTCAACAGCGCCAGCAGTGCGTTGCACTGTTGATGAAAAGCCTGACCGTCGCGCCGGCGGGGATGCGGCTGGTCGAGGTCGGCGATGTGGAGAATACGGCCGGGGCGCGGCGCCAGCACCACGACGCGGTCGGCCAGATAGACCGCTTCTTCCACATCGTGCGTCACCAGCAGGGTCGTGGTGCCTTCCGTTTGATGGATGCGCCGCAACTCCTGCTGCATCTGCTGACGCGTCAGGGCATCCAGCGCGCCGAAGGGTTCATCCAGCATTAAAATACGCGGATTGGCCACCAGGCCGCGGGCGATGGCGACGCGCTGCGCCATCCCGCCGGAGAGCTGGGCGGGCAGGACGTCGGCAAAATCGTCAAGGTGAACCAGGCGGATAAAATGGTCCACCAGCCGCGCGCGCGCCGCCTTGTCGCGCTTCTCCCGCGCCAGTCCCAGCGCGATGTTCTGGCGTACCGTCAGCCAGGGAAACAGCCGCGGCTCCTGAAACACTATCCCCCGGTCGCGGCTGATGCCGCTCACCGCCTGGCCGTCCACCAGAATGCGCCCCTGATATTCGTTATCCAGCCCGACCAGCATACGCAGCAGCGTGGATTTGCCGCAGCCGCTGCTGCCGACGATGGCGACCAGTTCGCCGCCGTGGATGGAGAGCGAAAAGTCATCGATAACCGTCATCGGCCGGCCTTTGACGTTAAATTGCTTTTTTAGCCCTTCAAACTGCACCACCGGCGGGTGGTTAATGTCGATGACGCTCATACGGATTCTCCTGTGGTGCGCCAGCGGGTCATGCGTTTTTCCAGGCTGAGGCCGGCGCGGTCGATGAGGGCGCCGGCGACGCCGATGAGCAGCATGCCGCTGATGATGGTGGGCATATCGAGCAGCTGCTGGGCGTTAATCATCAGGCTGCCGATACCGATATTTGACGCCATAAAATATTCCGCGCCGATGGTGCCAAGCCAGGCGTAAATCAGCGACAGGCGCAAACCGGCGAAAATGGCCGGCGCCGCGCCCGGCAGGATCAGCGCCTGCAGCCGCTGCGCCAGCGAAAGGCGCAGCACCTGCGCCACCTCTTGCAGCTGGAGCGATCGCTGCCGGACGCCTCGGTGGCTGGCGACCAGCATGGGAAAGAAAGAGGCCAGCGCGACGAATACCACCTTGCCCGCTTCCCCGTTGCCGACCCAGGCGGTGAGTAAGGGGAGCCAGGCGAACAGCGCGATCTGGCGCAGCGTGGCGACGGTGGGCGTAATCAGCGCATCGGCGCGCGGGCTCAGTCCCAGCGCCACGCCAAGCAGCAAACCGGCGGTCACGCCGGCCAGCGCGCCGGCCAGCGCGCGCATCAGGCTGTGCCCCATGGCGTCCGCCAACACGCCGTCGCGCATCCCCTGCATCAGCGTATGCAGAACGTCGATCGGCGGCGGCAGCAGCGCGCCGTCAACCCAGCCGGAGAGGCTGGCGTGGCGCCAGAGCGCCAGCAGCGCGACGGGCAGGAGCAGCCCGCTCAGCCAGCGGGCGGGCGCGGCGTTCAGACGGCCGACCGGCGGGTGCGGCCAGTAGACCAGCCAGCGCTCCAGTCGGCCGATCGCCCACTCCATCGCCAGCCCGGTCAGACCGATGACCGCAATACAGACGAAGACGATATCCAACTGAAATAACTGGCGTCCCCAGACCAGCAGATAGCCGATACCCTGCGACGACGCCAGCAGTTCCACCACGATCAGCGATACCCAGGCTTGCGACAGCGCCAGCCGCAGCCCGATCAGCCAAACCGGCAGCATCGCTGGCAGCGTCAGGCGAATCAGCCGCTGCCGCCAGGGCAGACGCAGGGCGCGGGCCGTTTCCAGCAGCGCGTGGGGAATATTGCCGACGCCGCTCTGGGTGTGCAGCGTGACCGGCACAATCACCGCTTTAACAATCACCGCCAGCTTCAGGCCGTCGTCGATGCCGAACCACACCATAAACAGCGGGATCCACCCCAGCGTCGGGATTTGCGCCAGCGCATAGATCGTCGGATGCAGCAGACCGGAGGCGCGCGGCGAGGCGCCCATCAGCGCCCCCAGCAGCGTACCCGCAAGCACCCCGACCAGCAGGCCGCCGAACAGGTGACGCAGACTGACGAGCAGCTGCGCCAGCAGGTCGCCGCGCCAAAGCTCGGCCGCCGTGCGGGCGACTGCGAGCGGCGCCGGCAGAATTTGCGGCGGCATCCACCCCTGCCGGCTGGCGATGTACCACAGCAGAAACAGGGCGAGCGGTAGCGCCAGGGGATAAAACGCGGTTCTCGGCAGAGTAGGCCAGGTCAGCGGAGATATTTTCAGCAAAATAACCTTATTCATTTTCTTTATTGAAACTAGCCATAATGAATTTATAAGGAATAAAAAACAGGTTTTAGCCGCGAAAGCCAATGCATTAATCCGATAGCGGAGGTGCAAAAAATGCATATCTCAGGGATGCGCGCCGGACGACCGCTCCTCTCTGGTTATCGCATCGTCCTCTCTGCGGCGGTTTTTCCATAAATTCCAGCCGTTTGGGTGCATAAAACGCCTGGGAACGATGGCGCCGCCGCCCTGCCGCGGCCCGATCCCGCCCGCCATATGCTTTTTTTTACTGAAAAAAGCTGGAAATGTTATTTAAAGCGCGCCGCCGGGTTTCGCTAGTTTGATGGCGACGGTTTGTTATTGATGGAGTCGGGTAATGAAGAAGAGTGCAATAAGCCGCTGGCGCACGGTCGCGCGGCGCATTGTCGGTTCGCTTATGCTGAGCGGCCTGCTGTTTGCCGCCGGCGTTCATGCCGCGGAAAATAAGCCGGCGGAAATCCGCATCGGCCTGCCCGATCAGAGCGCGGGCAGTAAGCCGTTTATCCGCGGGCCGCTGGGTCTGGCGCATATTCGCCGCCAGCTGGAGGCGGTATTTGAACCGCAGGGGATAAAAATAAACTGGTTATTTTTCAAGGGAGCGGGTCCGGCAGTTAACGAGGCGCTGGCGAACCAACAGCTGGATGTGGTCTACCTGGGCGATCTGGCGGCTATCATCGGCCGCGCGGGCGGATTGCCGACTCGGGTGCTGGTGGGGTCGCGCGGCTCGAACTCCTATCTGGCGGCGACGCCGGAGTCGGGCATTCGGCGTATTGAGGATTTACGCGGCAAGCGCGTGGCGGTCTATAAGGGAACGGCGGATCAGCTCTCTTTCGAACGCGCCTTGAAAATCGCCGGGCTCAATGAGCGGGACGTCCGGGTGATTAATCTGGACTGGACGGCCAGTAAAGCGGCGCTGGCCGCCAAGCGGGTGGATGCGGCGTGGGGCGGCGTCGGGCTGCTGACCTTGCGCAAACAGGGCATCAATATTGTGACGAGCGCCAGCGCGCTTGGGCGCGCCAATACCACGCAGGCGGCGGTGCTGGCGACCGAAGACTTTATTCAGCGCTATCCGCAGGCGACCCAGCAATTGGTCGACGTACTGGTGGAAAACGCGCGCTGGATCGCCGATCCCGCGCATCTGCCGGACTATATCGCGCTGATGGCGGAGCAGAGCCAGATCCCAAAGGCGCTGTTCGAGGAAGAGCTCAATCCGGACGATCTCAATTTCCAGAGTTCTCCGCGCCTGGATGCGTTTTTGCGCGACAGCTTTGCCGACAGCATTCAGCGGGCTAAGGACGCCGGACTGATCCGCCGCGATTATCCGGTCGACGCCTGGTTCGCCGGCGGATTTGTCGATCAGGCGCTGGCGGACCCGCGGCTGGCGCCGGTCTGGCCGCACTATGACGCCGCCGGTCAAGCGCGGTAGCCCTCCTCGGCGTGGCGCAGCCGGTCCTGTTCGATCAGCGTGTCTATCATCAGCTGCGCCAGCGGGGGAAGGCTCTTTTGCAGGCTGGAGATAATGCCGAAACGGGTGCGCATCTCGCCCCATTCCGGCGGCGTTTCCGCAAGGGGAATTTCCACCAGATGATGGCTTTGCCGCCCCAGCGCCAGGCCGTCTTCGCTGGCGAAGCTGATGGCCTGGGTCTGGGAGAGCACGTTGTACAGCGAGTAGCTATGGTCGCACTGGATTTGCGGGCGGAAATCGGGCTGGCGCGTCAGCGACGCCAGAATCTTGCGCATGCCGACCGGCAGATAGGGCGAAGCCAGCGGAAAGCGCAACAGTTCGTCCGGCGTGACCGCTTCCCGCCGCGCCAGCGGGTGCGAACGGTGACAGATGAAAAAACAGCGCTGCTGGCTCAGCGGCTGCACGCGAAACGTGGTTTCCAGCTCGGCGTGCCAGGTATCGGCGACGAAAAACGGCCATTCGTCGGCCAGCAGGCGCTGGCGCAACGACTGCCAGTTATCCACGCTGTAGGCCACCCGGTTCCGCGGCCGCAGCCGGTGGAATTGCGCCACCGCGCGCGGGATCAGCGCGATGGCCGGCGCCGGGCCGCAGCCGAACGTCAGCTCGCCGCCGTCCTCATCGAGGTGCTGCATATCATTGATTAATTCCCAGGAGAGCTCCTGCATCCGACGCGCGCAAGGCAGCAGTTTTTTTCCCTGCCACGTCAAGGCGAACCCCTTGCTCTGCCGATCGATCAGCGGGTGGCCCAGGGTTTGCTCCAGCGCTTGAATACTGCGGCTAAACGCCGACTGCGACAGGCAGACGGCCTGCGCCGCCTGTACAAAGCTCTCGTGTTCCGCCAGCGCAAGAAAATTGCGTAATTGCCGTAAATCCAGATGCATGCGTTAACTATCCGACCGCGTAATTTTTCCTTCGATATAGGCGGGATAGCGGCGTAATGCAATGAACAAAAAGGCATAACTTATGCCGCCCTGCGGCTTTCGGCAGGCGCGGCGTCGTCCTGCAACGCTGCGCCGTTCCCGGCCATAAACGGAACCGTTCGCGCGCGGCGGCGGTGACCATCCGCGACGGCATTTTCGCGTATCGCTCCTGGCTATGGAAAATCGCTATTTTTTCTACCCTAATCACAAAATCTAATCGTTTCGGTTGTTCATCTAAACGTTTCGGATCAAGTATGTCTCATCAAGTTACAGCGATGGAGTGTAATGATGAGTAGTGAAATAGTCCGTTTAACCAGCGATACGTCGGACGTCATTGTGCGCTGTGCGCCTAATGCGGAAATTTTATACTGGGGGCCGAAACTGCGGCGCTTCACTTCTCAGGACGTGGCGACGATACAGCGTCCGGTGGCGAATGGTCGGCTGGATGTCGATACGCCATTGACTTTCGCCATGGAGTACGGGCGCGGGCAGTTCGGCGCGCCGGGAATAGAGGGGCACCATGCCGGCTACCATGCCGCGCCTATCTTCACGACCCAGAGCTATAGCGCCGACGCGCATTCGCTTACGGTGGTCGGCGAAGATCCAATCGCCAGGCTGAGGCTCACCAGCGAACTGCGTCTGCACCCGGAGACGGGCGTGTTGCGGATGCGGCATACGCTAACCAACTTATATCACGAGGCGTGGCAACTGGAGCGGCTGGCCGTCACTCTGCCGCTGCCGGAGCGCGCCGAGGAAGTGATGGCTTTTCACGGCCGCTGGCTGCGGGAGTTTCAGCCGCATCGCGTGCAGTTGAAACATGGCGGTTATCTACAGGAGAGCCGCCGCGGCAGAACCTCGCACGAATATTTTCCGGCGATGGTCTTGGGAGAAAGCGGTTTCAACGAACAGAACGGCACCGTATGGGGAGTGCATCTGGGATGGAGCGGCAACCACCGCCTGCGCGCCGACGTGAAAACGGAAGGACGCCGCGTGGTGCAGGCCGAGGCGCTATACCTGCCGGGCGAAATAACTCTGGCGCAGGAGGAATCGTTCTCGACGCCGTGGGTTTACGCGACCTGCGGGGCGGCCGGTCTGAACAGTATGAGCCAGCAGTATCACCGCTTTCTGCGTCAGGAAGTCATCCGTTTCCCGGCCGATAAGGCGCGTCCCGTTCATCTGAATACCTGGGAAGGGATCTATTTCGACCACGATCCCGACTACATCATGCAGATGGCGACGCAGGCGGCCGAGCTGGGCGTGGAACGCTTTATTATCGATGACGGCTGGTTCCGCGGGCGCGATCACGATCGGGCCGGGCTGGGCGACTGGTATCTGGATGAGAAAAAATATCCGAACGGCTTAATGCCGGTGATTGACCACGTGAAGAAGCTGGGCATGGAGTTCGGCATCTGGGTCGAACCGGAGATGATCAACCCCGATTCCGATCTCTTCCGCGCCCACCCGGACTGGGTGTTGCAGCTGCCGGGATATCGGCAGCCAACCGGTCGTTATCAGTATGTGTTGGATCTGTGCAACCCGGCGGCGTTCGACTACCTGCTGGAACGCCTGGTCTGGCTGTTCGGCAATCATCCCATCGACTACGTGAAATGGGATATGAACCGCGAGCTGGTGCAGCCGGGTCACGAGGGCAAACTGGCGGCGGATGCGCAAACCCGCCGGTTCTATCGCCTGATCGACGAACTGCGTAAGCGCTTCCCGCAGATTGAATTCGAATCCTGCGCCTCCGGCGGCGGACGCATTGATTACGGCGTATTGCAGCGTACGCACCGCTTCTGGACTTCCGATAACAACGACGCATTGGAGCGTCAGGCGATTCAGCGCGGCATGAGTTATTTCTTCCCACCGGAGGTGATGGGCCAGCATATCGGCCATTACCGCTGCCACGCCACGCACCGTAAGCACACCATCGAATTCCGCGGCTTAACCGCACTGTTCGGCCATATGGGGATTGAGCTGGATCCGGTAAAGGCGGATGCCGAAGAAAAGTCGGGCTACAGGCGTTATATCAGCCTGCATAAGAAGCTGCGTCCGCTGTTGCATACCGGCACGGTTTGGCGCGTGGATATGCCGGATGACGCGGTGCAGGTCAGCGGCGTGGTCAGTCAGGATCGGAGCCGGGCGGTATTCCTGATGGCGCAGCTGAAAATGCCGGATTATACCCTGCCCGGCCAGCTGCGTTTCCCGGGGTTGGATGCGGAGGCGCGTTATCAGGTGAAACTGCTGGACAGCCAGGAGATTAAAACCGTGCGCGACGGCGGCGGCACGATGCGCGAGCTGCCGCCGTGGCTGATTGAGCCGATTGAAGCCAGCGGCGACTGGCTGATGCAGGCCGGGCTGGCGCTGCCGGTCATCGTGCCCGAAACGGCGCTGCTGATTGAGCTGACGCGGGTTTAATCGCGGCATACCCGTCATATTTCAGGCCGCATGCGCGCTGGTTTTACTCCGCGCTCCTGCGGGCCGCCGCAGGCGGCGTTCAAATCCGCTTCCGGCAGAGTCGCCGCTCGCCGCGGTCGTTCGACTTCGGCAAGCGGCGGGGAGGAATAAGCGACGTTTCGTTTCTCGCCGCAGGCTGGTCGAGTTCATTTCCGACGAATTCGTCGCGGCGGTGCCGCGCGATTCGCTCTTGTGGATCCGTCCCCGCGGGCCTGCATGAGTGAGGGTATAGATAAGTACCAACCAATGCGCGGGAAATAAATATTATTTCCTGCCGGCATTGATGTTTTATGTCGTATTTAAATATGGAATATTAAAATGGATACCACATCGTGCTATTACATTAATAATCGAAACTTTTGGATATTCGGATCGTTTTTTTTCCTCTATTTTTTTATCATGGCCACCTGTTTCCCCTTTCTTCCGATTTGGCTGCATGAGGTAATCGGCTTAAATAAGACGGAAACCGGGATTGTGTTCTCCAGTCTGTCGTTATTCGCCATTATATTTCAACCTATTCTCGGCATCTTATCGGATAAATTGGGCATAAAAAAGCATTTGCTGTGGGTGATTACCGTGCTTTTGTTATTTTTTGCCCCATTTTTTCTCTTTGTGTTCGCGCCGACGCTGCAGGCGAATATTGTCTTAGGCGCCTTATTGGGCGGGCTATATATCGGTTTTGTGTTTAACTCCGGCGCCGGCGCTATTGAAGCGTATGTCGAGCGTATTAGTCGTCAAAGCGATTTTGAATACGGCAAGGCGCGGATGTTCGGCTGTTTTGGCTGGGGGATCTGCGCCTCGACCGCCGGTATATTATTCAGCGTGAATCCGGATATCGTCTTCTGGATGGGGTCCGGCGCCGCCGTTATCCTGGCGGTGCTGCTGTTTATGGCTAAAACCACTAATAATCAGACGGTTAAGGTGATGAATGCGCTGGGCGCCAACGCGCCGCAGTTTAGTATGAATTTGGTGGTTAATTTATTTAAACTGCGTAAATTCTGGCTGATGGTGCTGTATGTATTAGGCGTGGCCTGTATCTACGATGTTTTCGACCAGCAGTTCGCCAACTTTTTTAAATCGTTCTTTGCAACGGCGGAGCAGGGCAATCGGGTCTTCGGTTTCGTCACCACCGCCGGCGAAGCGGCTAACGCGCTGGTGATGTTTTTAACGCCGTGGATTATTAATCGTATCGGGGCGAAAAACTCATTGCTGCTGGCCGGCACCATTATGTCGATTCGTATTTTCGGCTCCGCTTTCGCCACCTCGATCGTGGAAGTGGTGATCCTCAAAATGCTGCATGCGTTTGAAGTGCCTTTCTTGCTGGTCGGTATTTTTAAATATATATCCAATACTTTCGATGCCCGACTTTCGGCAACGATTTATTTGGTCGGCTTTCAGTTTTCAAAACAATTAATGTCGATATTTTTATCTTCCATGGCCGGCAATTTATATGACCGTATCGGCTTTAACGATACCTATTTGGTGTTGGGATGTATCGCGCTGACGTTCACCATAATCTCGGCGTTTACATTATCTGGCGCGGTAAAAAGACCGGCAAACGCCGTCGTACAGTAAAAATATACAACGATCCGGCGAATAATAAATAAAGGTTACTTGAAAATGAAACTGGCTACCTTGACCATCGGCATTAGCCTGCTGATGGGGTCTACCTCTGTTTGGGCGCAGGCGCTCAGCGTCGAAGAGCGTTTCGCGCTGCTGGAGCGGCGGGTGAAAATTGCGGAGCAGCGCGCGGCGAACGCCGAAAGCGAAGTCCGGCAGTTGAAGCGCAGCCTGGCCGTGCAGCCGCAGGGAGCGGCGGCGGCCGCGCAACCCGTCGCCGTGGTCGCCCGCGCGCCGGCGGCGGAAAATCCGCCGTCCGTCCCCGCCGACGCGCGGCAAGCCACGACGCCGACCTTAACCTTAAACGGTTTCGGCGATTTGAAACTGTATGGCGACGTGGAATTCAACGCCGATGCGGCCAGCAACTCCGGCCAACTGACGTCGGTAAAAACCAGCGCCGATAATAAAAACTGGAAACCGGGCGCCTCCGAACGCTGGGACGTCAACGGCCGGATCCTGATAGGCCTGGACGGCTATCGCCGCCAGGACAACGGCGATTTTGCCGGGTTCCGCGTTCAGCCGCTGGCGAATATGAACGGGTCGATGGGGCTTGACGATGCGGCGTTTTTCTTCGGCAAAGAGAACGACTGGCAGGCGAAAATAGGCCGTTTCGAGGCTTACGACATGTACCCGCTGAATCAGGACACCTTCATCGAGTATTCCGGTAATACCGCCAACGATCTCTACGCCGACGGTTACGGCTATATCTATATGATGAAAGAGGGACGCGGGCGCAGCAGCGACGGCGGCAATATCATGCTGAGCAAATCGCTGGGCGACTGGTATCTAGAGGTCAACACGCTGTTTGAGGACGGCACCTCGCTGTATGCCGACGGCGAGTATCACGGCAATGCGCTGGAGAATAAGAAAAACGTTATTTATGTGCGTCCCGTCGCCGCCTGGAAGGGCGAAAACCTATCTGCCGCCGTCGCCGTGGAAACCAATGTGGTACGTAATGCCTACGGCTATAGCGACGGCAGCGGGGCGTGGCGGGATCAGTCGCGCCGTACCGGCTACGGCGCGACTTTCGGCTGGAATAGCTTGGCGAAGGATCCGGAAAACGGCCTGCAAATCAACCTGAATAGCGCATATCTGGATGCCAGCGATGAACAGGATTTGACCATCGGCGTGAACGGATTGTGGCGCCGTTTCGAGCTGGGTTATATTTTCGCGCACAACGATCTTCAGGCGTTTAACCTTAATAGCACCGTGGACAGCGGGCTCGACGGGCCGCTGACCAACCCCGGCAAGTACGATATCCATACGCTGCACGCCTCTTATCTGATCCCCGATGTTTTCGATATGCGAAATTTCAACCTGTACCTCGGCGCCTATACCTCATGGCTGCGTAAAGAGAGCGGCAACCAGCTGGTTAATGGCGGTGATGATGAGCGCTACGGCCTGCGGGTAAGATTTAAATATCTGTTCTAACCCGCCGGCGCGAACGCGTCAGGAACGGCGGGCGCGTTCAGCGGCGAACCGCGCCGCTCAGCGCCGCGTTATGGCGATCCAGGGTATAAACGCGCCATTCAACCGCCTGGGAAGAAAGCACGAAAGTGGCGGTCGCCAGCGTGTTTTCCTCATCCGGGTCGGCCGGGTCCTGACGAAAAATAGGCAGCGCCGCGTTCTGGCGGTCGCTTAATATCGCCAACGCTTCAGACGATTCGAGCGGCGCGTCGGCGCGTTGATGCAGCCAGGCGTTCAGCCGCTGCTGGCGGCTGGCGGAGCTGGCGGTGATGATTTGCTCCTGCGCGTTTATCTCCGGCTCTATCAGGTGGTTGGCATGGCCGTGCGTCCCGGCGACTTCGCGTATGGCGAAGCCCGAACCGGTCGCTTCCAGGCTGATCAAGCGCGGATCGCCGCACTGCGCCAGCGTATGATGGAAGGCGCCGGCGCGTTTCTCCTGCGTCAGAATAGCGAGCGCATCGTCAAGCGTATCCGCATCCAGCGCGGCCCTGGCGAGAATCTGCCGTGGATAGCCGACGGGCCGTGTCTGCGCGCGAATGTTGTTGATCGTCATCACTAATCCCCGCTCGTTAACGGCGAAGGTGTGGCCGCAGATCGAACCGGGGTAGTAGAAGCTGGTAAACGCGCGTCCGCGCTCGGGCCGAATAGCGACGATGGCGCAATCCTCCCTAAGCTGCGGGAATCCGTCTTCATTGTGGGCGACGATCGGCTCGCGCTTCGCCGTTCTGCCCATCACCGTGCTGCAGCCGTCGGACGTGGAGGGGAGCAGGTCCCCGCGGCAGTTCCAGGCGAAGACCTCATCGAGCGAACGCTCAAGGCCGGCCGCCAGCCCCGCCAACTCTTGCCAGCATTCGGGAAAACGGTCGCGCGTCATCGCCTGCATGCTTAACGCCTGAGGCGACTGCCGCAGCGCGGCGATTTTTTGCCACAGGCCGGTGGCCCGCACCTTCTCCTCATAGGCCCGGCGCCCCAGCACGCCCAATTGATAACCGACCTGGTAGCGATCGCCGGCGATAGTCATACTCTTCATGGTGTTCTCTTACCTACAGGGGCGTTGCCCGCAGTTATGATACGTGTTGCAGAAACGTTTTCAGGCGTTCGCTTTTGGAGGCGGTCAGCAGCTCTTCCGGCGTCCCGTCTTCGGCGATGGTGCCGTTGTCGATAAAGATCAGGCGCGAGGCCACCTTGCGCGCGAAGTCGATTTCATGGGTGACGATAACCATGGTCATTCCCTCTTCCGCCAGCGACTGCATCACCTTAAGCACTTCATGGCGGAGTTCCGGATCCAGCGCGGAGGTCGGTTCGTCGAATAGCATCATCTGCGGTTTTACCGCCAGCGCCCGGGCGATGGCCACCCGCTGCTGCTGGCCGCCGGACAGTTCGGAAGGGTAGTGGTTCGCGCGCTCCGCCAGACCGACCTTGGCCAATAGCTGTTGAGCCAGAGCCTCGGCCTCTTTTTTACTGCTTTTACGCACGCGTATCGGGCCGAACATAACATTCTCCAGCGCCGTCAGGTGCGGAAACAGATGGAACTGCTGAAACACCATGCCCGCTTCGCGGCGAATAGCGCATTCATTGACGTGTTCGTCGGTAATATGCATTCCGGCGACCAGCAGCGCCCCCGACGAGATCTCCTCCAGCTTATTGATACAGCGCAGCAGCGTCGATTTGCCCGAGCCGGAAGGGCCGATGATCACGACGACTTCGCCTTTTTCGATTTTCAGGTTGATATCATGCAACACTTGGGTATCGCCGAAATTTTTCGACACCTTTTGGAATTCAACAATACTCATAGTATATGCATCCTTTTTTCCAACCTTTTAAGAACAATACTCAGGCATATCGTGACCAGCAGATAAAGCACGGCGACGGCGGTCCAGACTTCCAGCGCGCGGAAATTCCCGGCGATAATCTCCTGGCCCTGCCTGGTTAATTCCGCCACGCCGATGACGATAAACAGAGAGGTATCTTTTATGCTGATAATCCATTGATTGCCCAGCGCCGGAATCATTCGGCGCAATGCGAGCGGCATAATGACGTGAATCAGGGTATCGCGCTGCGACAGCCCCATCGCCAGGCTGGCTTCGCGAAATCCTTTATTAATGGACAGGATGGCGCCGCGGGTAATTTCCGCGATATATGCGCCGGAATTAATCATAATGGTCGCCACCGCCGCGGTGATCGGGTCGATACGGACGGGCAGGATCATCGGCAGCGCGAAATAGATGAACATAACCTGAACCATAATGGGCGTTCCGCGAATAATCTCAACGAAAAACAGTGAGATGGCTTTCGCTATTTTGCCGCCCAGCGCCCGGCAGACGCCGGCGATTAACCCAATGATAAAACCGCCGATTAACCCGATAACGGAGATAAATAAGGTTAATTCCAGCCCTTGCAGCAGTATGGGAATGGCTTCCCATACGTATTTAAATTCAAAATTCATACTTTATTCTCAATTCAACAGCTTAATATTGACCGGAGAATACTCCGGTCTGAATCAATGATTATCTCGGCGCTTTATCAAACCATTTTATATAAATTTTATTATAAGTTCCGTCTTGTTTTAATTCAGCCAGGGCTTTATTGACTTCTGCGGTATATTTACTGTTTTTCTGTAAAGCGAAACCATATTGCTGCGGCAGCATACTGTCGGTTTCACCGGTCGATTTGACTTTTCCGTTGCCCGCGGTTTTTACATAATAAAGCACGTTAGGACTGTCGTGCACAACGGCCTGAATATTACCCGCTTGTAGATCCAGATAGGCATTGTCGATATTCGGGAACTCGACATAATTCGCTTTTACGTTGGCTTTCATATAATTCGCCGCGGCGGTTCCCTGTTTCAATCCTACTTTTTTTCCGGCTAAATCATTGAACTTGGTGATTGAATCGTCATTGGATTTAACGGCGATAAGCAGATCGGCATCGTAATAGCCGTCGCTGAAATCCACCACCTGTTTACGCGCCGGAGTAATGGTAATGCCGGCCATGGCGAGATCCAGATTTCTTGATTGCAGCCCGGGGATTAAACCACCGAAATCCATCGGCCTTAACTCATAGCTCACGCCTATTTTTTGTGCGATGGCATCCCAAAGATCGATATCAAAGCCCACGTATTTATCATTCTGTTTGAACTCGAACGGCACAAAGGCGGTGTCAACGCCAACCAGCAATTTGTCTTGCGCCTGTGCGGAAATAGCGAAGCTGCTCATCAGAATCGCGCCGGAAACGAGTAGTGATTTGCTGAAAAAGTTCATAGTAATACCTCATTGTAAGAAAACGGTAACTTGCGTACTAATATAGATAAAGCAAAAGGTATGCCAAGATGAACTATCTTTGGTATTTTTAATCGCAAAAACGAGATGTATCATGTTGATTATAAAGTAATTTATGTTTTTTCTTTCATTCCGGGAACGGCCGCGTTTCGTCGGTTTTATCGCATCACCAAAATGATACATCGGTTGCACTAAAATAATGAATTCCCTGGCGTGTATTATATTTATGCACTATTTTTGGCCATTTAGTGATGGCGCTTATTATTTTTATTTTAATAGTGAATGCGTTGTTTCCGGCGCCGGCGTTTGCGATGCGTTCATAATCATCGACAAAAAGGTGTAATAACCATTAATACCGATAAGGTCAATTACGCCACGTTCGCCAAATAACGTTATCGCTTTATTCCAGGTGTCGTCGCTGACGATTTTTTTCTCATGAATCTCTTGGCAAAATGCATAAACCACTTTTTCATCTTCTAAATCAAATGCGGGCGTTTGATTATTATTTATCCGAATAATCGCCTGTTTGGAAATTCCCTGCCGCTCCGCTATCGGCGCATGAATAGCCCATTCTACTTCTTGCGACCAATTTCTGGCGGTAATGAGAATGGCCAGTTCGGAAAGGCGCGGTCCTATCGCGCTGCGATAACGAAGGTATTCGCCCATTTTTTGCGCATGGCTCATCAGTTCCGGGCTGCGTAATAGGGGTTCGAAAGGGGGTAACAACGCGCCGCGCGGCCCGTTAATAATTTCCTCGGCCAATTTTTTTTGTTCGGCGTCCCAACGCGTTGAATCAATGGCCGGCATGCGGTTTATTTGCGCCATCTTATTTCGCTCCTATCCGTCCGGTCTCTTCGCGGATAACGGCGGCTAAGGTTTCCACCACGAAATCCAACTGACTTTCGCTAATGATAAACGGCGGCGCGATTAAAATATGATCGCCATATTGGCCGTCGACGGTTCCGCCCATCGGGTAGACCAACAGCCCTTGCGCCATGCAGTTGCGTTTAAGCGCGGCGTGGAGTTTATCGGCCGGATCGAAGGTTTCTTTCGTCGCGCGGTCTTTGACCAGTTCGATCCCGACGAATAATCCGCGGCCGCGAATATCGCCGACGTGATCGAACCCGCCCAGGGCTTCGCGCAGATGAGCCTGCAGGTATTGGCCGCGGGCTCTGACATCCGCCAATAAATTGTCGCGTTGGATAACCTGCTGCACCGCAAGCGCGGCGGCGGCGGCGGTTGGGTGGCAAATATAGGTGTGCCCGTGCTGAAACATACCGCTGCCGCTCTTGATGGCATCGACGATTTTGCTTGTCGTCAGCACCGCGCCGATGGGCTGATAACCGCCGCCGAGACCTTTGGCGATGGTGACGAGATCCGGTACGGCGTTATCCTGTTCAAACGCATAGAGCGTGCCGGTGCGCCCCATACCGCACATCACCTCATCCGCGATATAAAGAATGCCGTACTTATCGCAAATTTTACGCACGCCGGAGAAATAGCCGGGGGTCGGCGGCGTGGCGCCGGTCGTCGCGCCGACTACGGTTTCGGCGCAAAAAGCGATGATTTTTTCCGGGCCGTTTTCGATGATGACGTCTTCAAGCTCTTGCAGCAATCTTGCGGTGTACTGCGCCTGGGTTTCCTGCGCGCCTTTGTCGCGGTACTCGTTGCAGGCGGAAACGCGCGCCACATCCATCAGCAAAGGGGCGAACTTCTTACGGCGCCATTCGTTGCCGCCGACGGCCAGCGCGCCCAGGGTGTTGCCGTGATAGCTCTGTTTTCTGGCGATAAACAGGGTGCGTTCCGGCTGGCCGATCTCGACAAAATACTGTCTGGCCATTTTGAGCGCCGTTTCCACCGCTTCCGACCCGCCCGAAACAAAATAGGCGTGATTCAGCGCGCCCGGGGCGTTGGCGATCAGGTTGTCCGCCAATTGTTCGGCGGCCTCGCTGGTAAAAAAACTGGTGTGGGCGTAGGCCAGCTTATCGATTTGCCGGTGCATCGCCGCCAGCACATCCGGGTGCGCGTGGCCCAGGCAGGATACCGCCGCGCCGCCGCAGGCATCCAGATAACGTTTTCCGTTGATATCCGTGATATAGGCGCCTTGGGCGGAGGCCGCCGCGATCGGCGTGGCGAGAAGAGAACGATGAATAATATGGCTCATGGCGTTGTGAAACCTCGAATTTCGTTGGGGAATGCCGTGGGTTCATCTTGCATGATTCAATTGTTTCCAGTCAATATAAAATTAATTCGTTTGTATCATTTGCGGCGGCCGGCGATCCGCGGCCGCTGCGCCGGGCGGTTCAGCATGCGCCGGTTATGGCGACGGGCGGGCGTAAAAGGCTATTGGCGTTTGCCCGGCATGATATAAGCGCCGGTATCGATCAGATGGCTCTCCGCGTTCTCGATGCCTTTCACCGCCTGCTGTCCGTGTTTCGCCACCAGCATCGCCAATAAACATTCGCTGATGCCCACGCCGGAAATGATGGAAGGGAAGAAGGAGGGGCTGTCGGTATGAAAAAGGAGCGGGGCGTCCGCCTCCAGCGCCAGGGGGGAGATCAGCGCGTCGGTAATGGATACCGTTTGGCAGCCCGCCCGCCTGGCGGCGTTGAACACCATGACGGTCTCTTTCGAATAGGGCGCGAAGCCGATGACCAGCATGGCGTCTTCCGGCTCTAGATCGCGGGTAAACATTTCGATATTGCTGGCCTGCCCATCGATCAGAAACACATTTTTTTTGAACAGGCGGTAGATGTAGTAGAGCGAATAAGCGATGGGGAAGCTGGCCCGAAAGCCGCAAATATAAACGTTCCCGGCCTTATCCAGGATGGACACCGCTTTTTTCATCAGCTCGGCGTTGACGGATTCGGTATGGGCGAGATTGGCGAGATGGGATTTAAACATCGCCTCATACAGCGCGTTATCCTCGCGCTGGCCAATCAGCTTTTGCGCTTTCTTGCCGTAGGGTTCGTTGCCGAGCCCCATATCGGCGATGAAGGCGTTTTTCAGTTCGTTCCAGCCGGCGAAGCCCAGCTTTTTCGCCAGGCGCAGCAAGGTGGCGGGCTGTACCCCCGCCTGTCTGGCGAACGCGCGCATCGAGAGCACCACCAATTCATTGGCGTGTTGCAACGTGAATTGCGCCGCTCTCTGCAGTTCGGGCGTTAATAGCGGATAACTGTCGGCGATGGCCTGCTGGATACTCATTAAGCGGGATTCTCCCTTGGTGTGGAACCTGGCGCGGTAAATTCTGACATAACCGCAGGTGGCATATAGCAAAATTTACCACTTATTTGGCTATGGTTGCATACCAGGCGCATCCTCCGGCATGCGGCCTGTGGGTTAAAGGCAGTGAAAGCCTATGTCGGGATTTGGCTGCCGTGCTCCATTTTGGTGCTTTTGGTTCATCAATATGGTGCAACTGCAGGCCATCGCCTGCGATCGGCTGGCGGGAAGTTTTTTTTCATTACGACTCATCTCCGTTTTTTGATCCTTTTTTTGATTTTTTATCTAACTTAATTAATTGTATTTATTAATGTTCTCATTATATGGGAATTAATTTCCCAAATTATGGCATGACCTCTGCTTTAGCGATATCAGGGTGATGCCCGTCACCTGATTTCACTGATTCGTATACCGGGGATCCACCATGCTGAAAGTTTCTCAAGCCGTCGATCAGGGAGAGGAGATCATCACCGCGCAGGAGCGGGTGCTGATGATCCTGAAAACTATCGCGCAGTTTGGCCGGCCGGCCAGCGCGACCGAACTGATGAAAATGACCGGGTTGGCCAAAAGCACCCTGTATCGTCAACTGGCGATCCTGCGTCGCTGGGGGTTCGTTATGGAAACCGGGGGACTGTACGCGCCGGGGCCGGTGAGCCTGCAATTGGCGATGGGGTTTGATGAAACCGCTTTGCTGACGCAGTGCGCGCAGGAGGATATGCGCCGGTTGTCCGACGCATCGCAGGAGACGGTCGCCATCACCGTGGCGGTTAACCGGCAGGCCGTCTGCATCAGCATGATTGAGGCGACGCAGTCGCTGCGTTGTTCTTTCGAGAAGGGGCGCAGCGTGCCGCTGCGCGCCGGCGCGACCGCGAAGTGCCTGTTGGCGCATCTGCCGGAGGCTGAGCTGCGCCATCTCCTGCCGCTGGAATTTCCTCATCCCGAGCAACGCGCCGCGGTCGCGCGGCAACTGGATGAGATCCGCGAACGGGGATACGCCGACAGCGACAGTGAGGTGGATGCCGGTGTCTGGGGCGTCAGTTTCCCGTTATTGACGACCAACGGTAAGTTACTCGGCGCGTTGAGCCTGATGGCGCCTTCGCTGCGGGTATCCGGCAAGAAGGCGGATTTGATTGACCTGACGGCCGCGGCCGTCGAACGTATTCACCGGCAGTTAAAAGATTTTTGACGCAGTGGCCCATCGGGGATCCATCGCGTCGTTTAACCAGAGGAAAAAATATATGTCTGTTACCCGTCGAGCTTTGTTAAACACCCTGTTCGCCATTGGACTGTCCTGTGTTTCCGCTATGACTTTTGCGCAACAGGGAGAACCGATTAAAGCCGTCACGGATGCGACTTTCCCACCGCTGGAGTTTATGGAAAATAACCGGTTCAGCGGTTTCGATATCGAACTGGTAGAGGCCATCGGCAAGCAGTTGAATCGGCCGGTGAAGTGGACAAACGTTGATTTCAAAGGATTGATCCCCAGCCTGACCTCGCAGCGGGCCGATATTGCGGTATCGGGCATTTATATCACGCCGGAACGGGCTCAGGTGGTGAACTTCACCAAACCCTATCTGACCGGCGGGCTGGTGGTGGTGGTGAAAGAAGATAACGCCGCGATCAAAAACCATGACGACCTGAAAGGTAAAAGCGCCAGCGTTCAGGTAGGCACCAAGTCGGTGGCATGGCTGCACGGCAATATGCCGGAGGTGCGCCTGGTGGAAGTGGAGAAAAATCAGCAAATGTTCAACCTGGTCAGTATCGGCCGCGTCGATGCCGCGGTGACCGGCAAGCCGGCCGCCTTCCAATATGCGCGCACCAAAGGCGGGGTACGGATTCTGCCGGATCAGCTGACGTCCGAAGAGTACGGCATCGCGGTGCGTAAAGACCTGCCGCAGCTGCGCGATGATATCGATGGCGCCATCGAGGCGCTCAAGGCCAACGGCGTATACCAGAAATTGATGGATAAATGGTTTCCCACTCGCTGATGCCTAGCCGCCGCGGGCGGCGTATGACGCCCGCAGAACCACCACGTACCGCAGGATACTTTTTATGAATCTAGATCTGAACTTTGCGCCGGTATTCGCCAGCAGCGACGCCCTGCTGGCCGGCACGCTGGTGACTATCGAAATTACCCTGTGCGCGCTCCTGGTGGGGTGTTCGCTCGGTCTTCTGGTGGGCATCGCCCGGCTTAACCCGCAGCGCCGCGTACTGTATGCGCTCTCCAGCGCCTATGTCACCTTGATCCGCGGCACGCCGCTGCTGGTGCAACTGTTTATCTGGTATTACGGCCTGCCGCGTTTCGGCGTGATGCTGCCGTCCTTTTTCTGCGGCGTGATCGGCCTCGGGCTCTATTCCAGCGCCTATATTTCGGAAATCGTCAGGGGAGCGATTACCTCCATCGAACGCGGTCAGAACGAAGCGGCGCGCTCGCTGGGGATGTCCGGCGTACAGGCTATGTACAAAATCATCCTGCCTCAGGCGCTGGTACGTATGATCCCGCCGCTGGGCAATGAATTTATCGCCCTGATAAAGAACTCGGCGCTGGTTTCCTTGATCACCATTCAGGATGTGATGCAGGCCGGCACGACGGTGATCAGCAACTCTTACCGCGACCTGGAAACCTATCTGGTGGTGGCCGGCGTGTACTTTATCCTGACGGGCATTTCCGTCGTGGCGCTGCGTTATTTTGAGAAACGTCATCATATGAAGGGGGTGCAGTAATGACCGACCGGCAATCTGTAGAGACATCCGCGCTGATCACCATCCGCAATCTTGGTAAACGCTTTGGCGACAATACGGTGCTGCGCGGCATTGATTTTGACGTTTTCCCCGGCGAGGTCGTGGTGATCATCGGCCCCAGCGGTTCGGGAAAGAGCACTTTCCTGCGCTGCTGCAACGGTCTTGAACACCCGGAAGAGGGAGACATTACGCTGTGCGGGCGGCCGCTGATCAGCGGCGGGAAGATGCTGGCCGAACCGCAGCTTAACCAATTACGCAAAGATGTCGGCATGGTGTTCCAATCCTTCAACCTGTTTCCGCATTTATCGGTGCTGGAGAACATCTGCGTGGCGCCGCTGATGCTGCGGGACATGGGCAAAGCCGCCGTTCGCCAGCAGGCGATGCAACTGCTGGAAAAAGTCGGTTTGTCCGCCAAGGCGCAGGCGATGCCGGGCAGCCTGTCGGGCGGACAGAAGCAGCGGGTGGCGATTGCCCGGGCGCTGGCGATGTCGCCGACGGTGATGCTGTTCGACGAACCCACCTCGGCGCTCGATCCCGAATTGGTGGGCGAAGTGCTACAGGTCATGAAACTCCTGGCGCAGGAGGGCATGACCATGATTGTCGTCACCCATGAGATGGGATTTGCGCGTGAGGTCGCCGACCGGGTGGTGGTGATGGACGGCGGCGGCATTATTGAATCCGGAACGCCGGCGCAGATTTTCGGTTCGCCGCGCGGCGAGCGCACCCAAAGGTTTCTTCAGTCGGTCTTGTCCCAGCACTGAGGCGCGAGACCGATCTCTTTTCTTCACCAGGTAGCGAACCACCATGATAGCGAATCAACTTTTTGCCCAACATGCGTTGCTTAATGATGGCTGGCAGCGCGACGTATTGCTCGAATGGGACGATCGGGGCGTGATCCTCCAAGTTGTCTCGGGTTGTCGCCGCCCGCCCGACGTCGAACAGGCCGGCTGGCTGCTGCCGGGCATGATCAACCTGCATTCGCACGCTTTTCAGCGCGCGTTTAGCGGCCTGACGGAGTACCGGCGGCAGAAGCAGGACAGCTTCTGGAGCTGGCGCAACCTGATGTATGACTTTGCGGCGAAGATTTCACCGGAGCAGCTTGAAATTGTCGCCACCTGGCTGTACAGCGAAATGCTGGAGGCGGGTTATACCTCGGTGTGTGAGTTTCACTATGTTCACCATCAGCCCGACGGTAGACCCTATGCCGATCCGACGGCGCTGTCCCGCAGTCTGATCAACGCGGCGGCGCGCACCGGCATCGGGCTGACGCTGCTGCCGGTGTGCTATCAGGATAGCGGTTTCGGCGCTCAGCCGCCGGAGGCGAAGCAGCGCCGTTTTATCAACGACACCGAGCAGTTCCTTCGCTTATGGCAACAGCTGCTGGCGCAGACGCGCGATGGCGAGGTACGGCTGGGCGTCGCACCGCATTCATTGCGCGCTGTCTCCGCCCATGTCCTGACGCAATTGCTGACCGGCATTGAACAGATGGATGCGCATGCGCCGATACATATCCACGTTGCCGAACAGCGCAAAGAGGTGGATGACTGCGTTGCCTGGAGCGGTCTGCGGCCCGTCGAGTGGTTGCTGGAACACCAGCCGGTCGATCGCCGCTGGTGTCTGATCCATGCCACCCATATGACAGAACCGGAGTGTCGGCGCGCCGCCGCCAGCGGCGCGGTAGTCGGACTGTGCCCGACCACCGAGGCTAATCTGGGCGACGGCATGTTCGATTTTCCTTTGTGGCGTCGGTATGGCGGCAATTGGGGAATCGGTTCCGACAGCAATGTCGCCGTCAGCGCCGCTGAAGAACTGTTGATGCTGGAGTATTCCCAGCGGTTGCAGTTCCGCCAGCGCAATGTCTGCGCCGACCAACAACAGAGCGATGTCGCCGCCAGCCTGTATCTTGGGGCGCTGCATGGCGGGGCGCAGGCCAGCGGACGCAACGTGGCCGGACTTGCCGCCGGTCAGCGCGCCGATCTGGTGGAACTGGACAACGAACACGTCGCGCTGGCGCTGCTACCCGCGGACAACATTCTGGCCGGCCATCTGTTCGGCAGCTCGCGCGGCTCGGCGGTAAGGCGGGTATGGACCGGCGGTCGGCAGCGGGTCGATCGTCAACACCCGCTGCATCCGTCGGCGCTGGCGGCGTTCGTCAATGTGCGTCGGCAGCTATTGCAACAAATTTGACCGGGAGATTAATATCATGACGACCCCTGCGCCGTTTATTTTTCATCAGGGCAGCGAACCGCTATTTATCACCATGCCCCATACCGGCGTCTGGCTGCCCGACGAGATGGCCGGCGCCCTGACGCCCGAAGCGCAAGATGTGCCCGATACCGATTGGCATATAGAGCGGCTCTATGCTTTTGCCAGGCAAATGGGCGCGTCATGGCTTCAGGCCACCTATTCACGCTATGTGGTCGATCTTAACCGTCCGCCGGACGGCTCCAGCCTCTATCCGGGACAGGCCACCACCGGGCTGTGTCCGGAGACACGGTTTGACGGCGGACCGGTTTATCTGCCGGGCGCCGCGCCGTCTCCCGATGAGGTGCAGGCGCGTCGTCGCCGCTACTGGCAGCCCTGGCACGATAAGCTCTCCGAGGAGCTGCTGCGCATGAAAACCCGCTTCCCGAGCGTGGTGCTGTGGGACGCCCATTCCATCCGTTCAGTATTGCCGCAGTTTTTTGACGGGCGTTTGCCTGATTTTAATCTCGGCACCAATAAAGGCGCGAGCTGCGCGCCCGAGTTGCAGCAGCGTATCGCGGCAATCGCTCAGGCCGCGGCGCCTTTTACGCAAGTAGAGAACGGACGCTATACCGGTGGATATATCACCCGGCACTATGGTCAGCCGGGGCAAGGCGTACACGCGGTGCAGATGGAGCTGGCGCAGTGCGGCTATATGGATGAAACGCCGCCCTGGCGCTGGCAACCGCGCCAGGCCCAGGCGCTACAGACCCATCTCCAAGCCATGCTGCAGTCGGCGCTGGCGTTTGCCCGTCAGGGCCGGTAGCCGCGATGCGGAACATCCGTTCCGCACATTTGAACCGATCGCCGGGACGGCGGCGTCGTCCCGCACTCAACAGGGCATAATCCATGATCGACGTTTATGATACCGATAGCCTGCCGGTGACGCGCTGGCGTAATGGCGGCGGGGAAACGCGGGAAATCATCAGCTTTCCGCCCCGGTCGGCGCAGTTTGCTTGGCGCGCCAGTATCGCCAGTATTGCCTCCAGCGGCGCTTTCTCTTTTTTCCCTGGGGTAGACAGGGTGATTACCCTATTGGAAGGCGAGGGGGTGGCGCTGGCGTCGCCGGGGGCGTTCGACCGTCAATTGGCGCTGTTCGAACCTTTTGCCTTTGCCGGAGAAGCGGAGGTGAACGCCCGGTTATCCGGGCCGGAGAGTCTGGACTTCAATATCATGACGCGCCGCGGGGTCTGCCGGGCGACGGTGATCGCCACCAGACAGCCGCAGCAGGCCGACGCCGGGGTTTTTTGGGTGATAGATGGGCGCTGGCAGGCGGGGAGTATGTCGTTCACGCGCGGGCAGGGCGCATGGTGGAACGGCCGCGCCGTCGATATCCGCCCGGCATCTGGGGAAGCGCATCTGCTGTTTGCCGCCATCGCCTATGACTGAAACGTTTGTGGCGTTTGGTTCCCGTTGGGGCGCCGGAGGCGCTAAGTTCCAATACGATGATGGGTGGGGCCGTGCCTGTCGGCGCGTACTTTTCGCCCCCGCAGCCACGCCATAAAGGTCCGGCTGTCCATCGGCCGGGCGTAGAGGTACCCCTGCAAATATTTCACGCCGTTCTGTTTCAGGTAGCGGTACTCATGCCGGGTATTCACCCCTTCCGCCACCATATCCAGGGCCAGTCTGCGGCTCAGGCCGATAATCGCGTCGAGCACCGGCGTATCGTTATGGGCCGACTCGATGGTTCCGACGAAGGCTTTGTCGATCTTGAGATAATCCAGCGGAAACATTTGCAGGTAGGATAAGGAGCAGTGGCCGGTGCCGAAATCATCAATGGCGATGATGAAACCCTCCCGGCGCAGGAGCGTCAGTTTCTCCACCGCATCCTGGGTGTTGGTGATAAGGCTGCGCTCGGTGATCTCCAGCGTGATCCGTATGTTATGCGGCGACAGCATCGCCGCGAAGCGGCGGATGTCGTCCACGAAATCGGGGTGCTGAATATGCTCGGCCGCGATATTCACGTCCAGATGAAACCCTTCCGGCACTTGCCAATGTTTGATATCGGCGGCCAGCAGCCTAAACATATGGCGCGTCAACGGAATAATTAAATGCTCGTTTTCGGCGGCGGGAATAAATATATCGGGACTGATGCTCCTGCCTCCGGGACGGTACCAGCGCATCAGCGCCTCCACCCCGACGCAGCTGCGGGCCTTGATATCGTAAATCGGCTGATAATGTACGGCGAACTCGTGGTTAAGCATGCCCTTGCGCAGCTCGTCGCGCAGCGACATTTTCCGTTTCCGCCACGAATGAATAATGGCGGTGAAGATGGCGGATAAAATCAGCGCCAGCGGCAGGAAGGCGGTGAAGGCGCGCCGCCATGATGCGATCAGCTCCGAGGCCGGCAGCGCCGAGTTGACCGTAATGGCGTAACGGGATGAGGCGATCGTGGCGGACATCGGCGCAATCAGCGGATTATCATCGGCGATTTTCCGCCCTTCCTCGATTTTATAGCCGTCGCCGAAGCGGATGCTCAGCAGATATTGCCGGGTATTCCCCATGGCGTTCATAAAGTCGATCAAATACTGCGCGTCAACGATGGCGAAGGCGCCGAATGAGCTGGAGCGTTGCCGGGCGAAAATCACCGCCGGGCGCTCCAGGACTCTTCTGGTTTTCGGCAGCGAGATGTTCCAGATTTCGGGAATCGGCGTCGGCAGCGGGTGCAGAATAATCTGGCTCAGCGGGATGGATTGGTCGCCGGAAACGGAGGAGCAATACATCTGCGGGCCTTGCATCAGCCCCACCGAGCGAAAGTAGGCGGACAGCGTGCCCTGGTATATCAGGTCGGGGAAAATACGCTCGCAGGGCTGCCCCTCTAATACCATCAGTTCGTTCACCATATCCCAGGCCTGCCGGCTGATCGACTCCGCCTGATGCATGATGATTTGGTTGGTTATTTGCAGATCTCGCGTTACATCTTGTCTGGCGGTGATGTAGCTGAAGACAATGCCCAGCAGAGTGGGGAGTAGCCAAGCGGCGATAAGCAGAAACGCATTTCCGGGGGGGCGCTGGCGATCGTTGATTTCCATTATATCTCGACTGTTTCGTTTTTTGCGTCGTCGGGAGCGATCCGTCCCGATGGCGCGCAGAGCCGGCCGAAATAGCCGCCCGGCAAGGACCATACGGCCTCAGATGGTGAATATTATAACATGCCTGGCTGGAAAAGCCGTGGACGGCGCGCGTTAAGCCTCTTTCCGGCGTGCTGTTCCGCGGATCTCGCCTGTCACACGCCTGCTGCCGCTGTAACCTGTTACACCTGTTCCATTACCCCGCCTGCGGCCTGCCGTTTATTGCCGGAATTGATTTCAACCATTTGATTTAAAACAAATAATATTATCAGATAAAATCTGGCACGCCTTTCGCACTCTCGGCGTAAGTCGGTTTCCGTCCGACGGCATGACGCCGGTGATGTCGGCCTTTCAGGCTATTTCTATTCGACAGGAGGCATATGTGAAAGCAGCGCGTTGGTATCAGGCCCGTGATATCCGGGTCGAAGACATTGAGGAGCCCGTTGTCGCGTCGGGAAAGGTGAAGATAAAAGTGGCCTGGACCGGCATTTGCGGCAGCGATCTGCACGAATATGTCGCCGGTCCGATTTTCATTCCGACCGATGATCCCCATCCGTTAAGCCGCGATCGCGCGCCGATCGTACTCGGCCATGAGTTTTCCGGCGAAGTCGTTGAGGTCGGCGGCGACGTAACAAACTGCCGGCCCGGCGATCGGGTGGTGGTGGAGCCGATTCTCGCCTGCGGACAGTGCGCGGCCTGCCGGGAGAATAAATATAACCTTTGCAGCCAGTTAGGCTTTCACGGCCTCTCCGGGGGCGGCGGCGGATTCGCAACCTATACGGTGGTCGAAGCGCAGCGGGTGCATCGTATGCCCGATTCCCTGTCATACGAACAGGGCGCCTTGGTTGAACCGGCCGCGGTGGCGCTGCACGCCGTGCGCATGAGCCGCCTGAAGGCCGGGGATAAAGCCGCGGTGTTCGGCGCCGGGCCGATCGGCCTGCTGATCGTTGAGGCGCTGCGGGCCGCCGGAGCCGGCGAAATATTCGCCGTCGAGCTTTCGCCGCAGCGGGCCGCCAAGGCCGTCGAACTGGGGGCCAGAGTGGTTATCGACCCCGCCCGCGAGGATGCGGTGGCCCGCCTGCGCGAGCTGACCTCGGGCGGCGTCGATGTGGCTTTTGAAGTGACCGGCGTCTCCGAGGTGCTCTCGCAATGCATCAACAGCACCCATTATGAAGGGGAGACCATCGTGGTTTCCATCTGGGAACAGGCGGCGTCGTTCCACCCCAATACCCTGGTGCTCAGCGAGCGTTCGGTGAAAGGCATTATCGCCTATCGCAACGTTTTTCCGGCGGTGATGGAGCTGATGACCCGCGGCTATTTTCAGGCCGACAGGTTGGTGAGCCGGAAAATTCCGTTGCACGATATCGTGGAACAGGGCTTTGAGGCGCTGGTGCGCGAAAAGCAGCATGTGAAAATTCTGGTGCAGCCGCCCGCGTAGCGCGCGTGCGCCATGTCTCTCACCGTTTGTTTGCACGATTGCACAGGAGAAAGCTAACGATGAAACTGAACAACAAAGTGGTGCTGGTAACGGGCGCGGCGCAGGGCATCGGGCGCGCCATCGCCCTGCGGCTGGCGGCCGAAGGAGCCGGGATCGCGCTCGTCGATATGAATGAGGAAAAGCTGGAGCGGGTGGCGCGGGAGATTAGCGCGCTGGGCCGGGACGCGTCCCTCTTTGTCGCCGACGTCAGCCGTCGCGATGAGGTTTACTCCGCCATCGATCATGCGGCCGGCGTCCTCGGCGGTTTTGACGTCATGATCAACAACGCGGGGATTGCCCAGGTGAATCCGCTGGCGAGCGTCACCGAAGAGGAGGTCGCGCGCATCATCGGCGTCAATATTAATGGCGTGCTGTGGGGGATCCAGGCCGCCGCGGCGAAATTTCAGGCGCTGGGCCGCAAAGGGAAAATCATTAGCGCCTGTTCCATCGCCGGGCATGAAGGGTTCGCCATGCTGGGCGTCTACTGCGCGACAAAGTTCGCCGTACGGGCGCTAACGCAGTCGGCGGCGAAAGAGTACGCCGGCGCCGGCATTACGGTGAACGCCTATTGTCCCGGCGTGGTGGGTACGGATATGTGGGTGGAGATAGACCGCCGGTTCGCGGAAATAACCGGGGCGGCCCAGGGCGAAACCTATCGCAAGTTTATTGACGGCATTGCGCTGGGGCGGGCGCAAACGCCGGAGGATGTCGCCGCGCTGGCGGCGTTTCTCGCCGGCGAAGACGCGGATTACATCACCGGGCAGTCGATCCTGAGCGACGGCGGCATGGTTTACCGCTGAGCCGGACGACCGCAGGGCGCCGAACGCGGCCTACGGACGCGGGCGGCGCTCGGCAAAAGGCGCCGCCCGCCGGCTGACGCAGCGGCCAAGCGCCTGCGCCACCCGCAGGCAAAGGTCGGGCGGCGAAATCTCATCCCGGCGCATCCGGGCCATATCGATGGTTTTCGACGCATCGTAAACGCGTCCGCTGCCCAGCAGGCGTTCGAAATCGTTGCACCAGCGGTGCACTTCGGGCAGATCCACCGCCACCAGCAGCACCGCGTGCGCCAGTACCCGGTGGCGCCGCGGCCCGTCGTCGCCCGGGGGCAACGGCTGCCAATATTGCGCGGTGCCGGCGATTTTGCGCGCGGCGGCGCCCGCGCCGCAGGCCAGGTTAAAACGGCCGTCGCAGAATGAACCGCTCACCGCCTGGCAATGCGCGCGCACGCCGCAAGAGCGCAGGGCCGCGCGCAGAATGTCGCACAGGTGGAGATAGACCGGAATAGCCGCCTCGCCCAGACTTTGCCGCAACGGGTAGGCCAGGCTGAGATTGATGATGCCGGCCCCCTGCGGCACCAGGCCGCCCCCGGAGCGGCGCAGAAAGACCGGGCATCCCCGTTCGGCGAATCGTTGACGCACCTGCTCCAGCCGCGGGTAACGGGTATAGCTTCTCGGGATCACCAGCGAGCGGGGCGCCTGCCAAATCTTGGCGACGGCCGCGCCGGCATCGGCGTGAGTCAGCAGGTCGCTCTCCGCGCTTGTCGGATCGTCGCAGGTTAAGAGCTCATGGCGCAGCCAGTGAAAATGACCGCAGCGTTGCGCCGCGGTCGAGGATTCCTGCATTCTTTACCTCCATCTCCTTACAGGCTACGCAGATGTTGCAAAAGCAGCTGATTGACCTCGGCCGCTTTTTCCATTTGCGGCATATGGCCGGCGCCGTCGAGAATTTCGATCCGGGCGTTGGCCGGCGCCTGTGCGGCATGCCGAGCGGGAATAATCCGATCTTCCGCGCCCCAAATCAACAGCAACGGAGCGGCGGATGCGTCCAGCCGTCGGCCGGGCAGCGTCGACTGCCGGCCGTCGGCGAACAGGCTGCGGTGCAGCGCGTTCAGGGCCTCGGCGACGCCGTCGAGCCGTTTGTATTTCAGCAGATCGTCCAGCATCTGTCTGCTGACCAGGGACGGGTCGGCGAACAGCAGTTCGATGACCGGTTTCAGTTCGCGCCGCGACTGGGCGTTGATAAATCCCTCGCCGTAGCGCGGATTGATCTCCTCGCCGAAGCCCGCGCTGCCGATCAGCGCCAGCGAGCGAGCGCGGGCAGGGTGCTGCAGCGCGCATTGCGCGGCAATCGCGCCGCCCAGCGAGTGGCCGACCAGATGGGCCGAGGGGATCGCCAGCGCGTCCATAAACGCGGCGACGAAGTCGGCCAGCGGCGCGAGTTGCGTACCCGGCAGGGTCGTCGCGGACTGGCCGTGTCCCGGCAGATCGAACGCCACCGTCCGGTAATCTTCGGCCAGCGCGTCCATATTGAATAGCCAGTTATCCAGATCGCCGCCGAAACCGTGGATAAACAGCACCGTCTGTTCGCTTTCTCCCCGGCTGGCGTAACGGATGCGCAGGCCGTTGACCTCGATGAACGCGGCGCTTTCCCGTTCGCTCTCGTCATCCTCGCCGCTATCGGCCGGCGGGATCCAGGCGGCGATCCAAGCGTCGATCGCCGCATCGTCGACCTCCGGCGCGGCCAGCACCCCCAATAGCGCTTTTACCGGCAGTACATCGCCGGGCTGCGCCACCTTACGCCGCAGCACGCCGCTATCCGTGGCCTCGACCGCGCTGGCGATTTTATCGGTCTCCACATTGAGAATGGGCATGCCCGGCGTGATGCCGCTGCCTTCGTCGACCAGCCATTCGTTAACGGTGCCTTCGCGCATCGACAACCCCCACTTGGGCATGACGAGCGGAATAATAGCGTGATCGTTCATATCAATGTCGTCCTTTATGGCTGAGGGTACGTTGTACGGCGTCAACGATGCGCGCCGCGCTGGGGAGGTAGCGATCTTCCAGCGCCGGCGAGAAAGGCACCGGCGTATGGGGCGCGCACACCATTTCGGGCGGGGCTTTCAGCGCGCCGAACGCCTGCTGCGCCACCTGGGCGACGATATCGGCCGCGATATTGCAGCGCGGGTGCGCCTCGTCGACCACCACCAGCCGGCCGGTTTTTTCCACGGTCTCCAGAATCGTATCGAGGTCGAGCGGAGAGAGGGAGCGCAGGTCGACGATCTCGGCATCGATGCCCTGTTTGCTCAACTGCGCCGCCGCGTCCAGCGCCCGATGCGTCATCAGTCCGTAGGCGATGATGGAGACATCGCGGCCGTCGCGCAGAATGCTGGCTTCGCCGAAGGGAATGGCGTAGGGGGTTTCCGGCACCTCGCTTTCAAAACCGTATAAATTCTTATGTTCGCAAAAGATCACCGGGTCATTGTCGCGGATAGCCTGAATCAGCAGCCCCTTGGTGTCATAGGGATTGCTGGGGCAAACGACTTTCAGCCCCGGAATGTGGGTGAAGAGCGGCGTCAGCATTTGCGAGTGCTGCGCGGCGGCGCGGAAGCCCGCGCCGACCATGGCGCGGATCACCACCGGCGTTTGCGCTTTGCCGCCGAACATATAGCGGAACTTGGCGGCCTGATTAAAGATTTGATCGAAACAGACGCCCATAAAATCAATGAACATCAGTTCGGCGATGGGGCGCATGCCGCAGGCGGCGGCGCCTATCGCCGCGCCCACATAGGCGGATTCCGACAGCGGGGCGTCCAGCAGGCGTTCGCCGTGTTTGGCGTACAGTCCTTTGGTGACGCCGAGCACGCCGCCCCAGGCGTCTTTTTCGCCATCGGCGCCCATGCCGCCGATAATATCCTCGCCAAGCATAATGACGCTGGGATCGCGGGCCATTTCCTGATCGATTGCCTCGTTAATGGCGAGTTTCATACTCAGTTTACGAGCCATATCCGTTCTCCTGTTGAGTGAAAGTCATCTTCAGTAGCTGACGTAAACATCGGTCAGCAGGTCGCGATCGCCGGGATCCGGGGCGGATTTGGCCGCCTGCACCGCCTGTTCGATCAGCGCGGCCACTTCGCCATCGATGGCGCCGAGCTCCTCGGCCGTAATCGTTCCGCTCTGCCGCACATGGGCGATGAAATGTTTCAGGCAATCCTGATTTTTGCGAATCGACTCCAGCTCGTCCGGCGCCCGATAGGTTTGCGCATCGCCTTCGAAGTGGCCGAAGAAGCGCACCATCTTGCACTCCAGCAGCGAGGGGCCGCCGCCTTCGCGCGCGCGGCGGATAAGCTCGCCGGCGGTTTCATACACGGCGAAGAAGTCGGTGCCGTCGACGGTGACGCCGGGAATGCCGAAGCCGGCGGCGCGATCCACGTAGCTGTCCACCGCGGTGGCGTAGTGGCGTGAAGTGGCTTCGGCGTAGCCGTTGTTCTCAATAACGAAGATCGCCGGCAGGTTCCACACGGCGGCCAGATTCAGGCTTTCGAGAAACATGCCCTGGTTGGCGGCGCCGTCGCCGACAAAGGAGATGCCGATCTCCCCTTTACCGCGAAATTTGGCCGCCAGCGCCGCGCCGCAAACCAGCGGCGCGCCGGCGCCCAAGATGCCGTTGGCGCCCATCATGCCTTTGCCGAGATCGGCAATGTGCATCGATCCGCCTTTGCCGTTACAGGCGCCGCCGGACTTGCCATAGATCTCTTTCATCATGGCGCCGACATCCACGCCTTTGGCGATGCAGTGGCCGTGGCCGCGGTGCGTGCTGGCGATGCGATCGCCGTCGCTCAGCTGGGACAAAATGCCCACCGCCGTGGCCTCCTCGCCGGCGTACAGATGGACGAAACCGGGGATATCGCCGCGTGAAAAATCGACGTGCAGGCGCTCTTCAAACTCGCGAATGGTGCGCATCAGGCGGTAGGCGCCCAGCAGCGCTTCGCGGGTCAGCGGCGGGGACGCCGAGCGAGGAGGGGTATCCGCGCCGTTTAGCGCCGGGTCGTTTATCGATGGATTGCTTATAGACGAATTGCTCATAGTCAATCTCCAAACAGTGGGGGGTTAAAGCGGGCTGCCTTTATCGCCGGCGGCGTCCCGCAATAGCGCGTTTGCGGCGGCGTAATGCAGACAGGCGTTGACGTCGATGGCGCGGAAAGCCTGTTCGCGCAGCGACACCCGGACCTTATCCTGCGGGCCGAACAGCAGTTCGCGCTCGCCGTCAAGGGCGATAACGCCGCGCCGCAATAGCGGGGAATCCGCCGCGCCGCCGGCGATAGGCCGCCAGCGGGCGACGGGAATCGGGCGCAGCACGCCCGGCGCGACGGGCGCGTTAACCACCGTCCCGCCCGGCCCGAACGTCAGTTTGAGTCCGCCGGGCTCATCGCGCGCCACCGGCATCAGCAGGCCGCCGATGGCGGAGAGTCCGACGGCGTGCGGTTCGGCGAAACTGAGGTAGAGCTGCGACAGCCGGTCGGTATGCCAGATCGAACGGCTTCCCACCAGGCGTTCCGCCAGAATGGCGGCATCGACGATGGCGATATCGCGGCGCGCGTCCGGCCGGTTGGCGTTGATGGAGACATCCAGCCATTTATTCCAGCGCAAGGCCCGCGCCGGCGGCACCTTGCCGCTGACGTACAGGCCGATCGCCAGGCCGACGATCGTCGATTCGCGCGGTTCGGGCCAGGCGTTATTGGTGCCGGTGGAGATCCCGGCGATGGGTACCGCGCCGCACTCCCTGGCTACCGCCCGGTGGGTGCCGTCGCCGCCGAGCACCAGGATGGCGCTGGCCGCGGAGGCGCGCATCAGGCGCGCGGCCTGGAAGGTGTCGTTCACCGTGGACCTGGGCTCCATCGCCAGCCAGCTAAGCCGGGGCAGCGGGAAGTCGCAGCGCCGGCTCAGCATGCGGGTCATCGTCGCCTGCAGCCCCTCCCGGTCTGGCATCATGCGCGCCTCGCGGATCCCGCAGGCGCCCAGCGCCGCCAGCAGGCGAAATAGCAGATTGGCGCGATCGGATAGCGTCAGGCTGCCGGCATGGCCGACCACGCGCCGGACATCGCGGGCGGAGGCCGGGTTGGCGATAATGCCGACCCAGCCCGCCGATGGGGAGGCGTCAGCCGTAGGCGCATTGGCGTAATCAGACATGGGGAAAACCTCTTGTCATCAATTACCATGGCTATGGCAAATAGTGGGCCAACTTTAATTAATTAATAAAATCAATGCATTATTTGATTTTCGCCATCGGGGAAAGGTTAGCGGGCGCGGGAATGATACAGGTGTCACCCGTCCGGCTGAGACAGTATTAGCCGCGGGAGGACGCCGACTGATTGGGCGAACGGATGCCTAAACGCTGCATACGGCGGTAAAGCGTCATGCGGCTGATCCCCAGTTGACGCGCCACCGCGCTGTGGTTCCACCGGGCGGCCCGCAGGTATTGCATCAGCAGCATGCCTTCGGGAGAGACGGGCGTTTTTTCCGCGTCAGCGGTTTCGCCGGTTTCATCGGCCATCATCGCCGGCGGCGCGGCGCGGGCGGGCAGGCAAATCTCTTCCGGCAGATCGTCCGGATTGATGCAGCCGCTGTCGCAGACGGCGCAGGCGTACTCCAGCACGTTGCGCAGTTCGCGCAGATTGCCCGGCCAGCGGTGCTGATGCAGGCGCTCTCTGGCCTGGGCGGAGATCACGCAGCGCCCGTCCGACAAAATGGTGTCGATCAGCCAGTCCGCGTCGCGGCGCTCGCGCAGCGGCGGCAGGGTAATGCGCGCCCCGTGCAGGCGGTAATAGAGATCTTCGCGAAAGCGCCCCTCGGCAATCAGCCGCTCCAGCGCCTGGTGCGAGGCGGAAATCACTCGGATATCGACCGGAACCGGACGCGTCGCCCCGACGGGCAGCACCTCGCGTTCCGCCAGCACCCGTAGCAGGCGCGTTTGCATTTCCAGCGGCATATCGCCGATTTCATCCAGAAACAGGGTACCGCCGTCGGCTTCCTGAATCAGACCGCGTCTGGGCCTGTGGCCGGCGCCGGAGAAGCTGCCCGGCATGGCGCCGAACAGTTCGCTTTCAATCAGCGATGCGGGAATGGCGGCGCAGTTAACGGCGATAAAAGGGCGCTGGCGGCGGCGGCTGGACTGGTGCAGCGCTTTGGCCAAATACTCTTTGCCGCAGCCGGTTTCGCCGTGGATGAACAGATTAACCGCGGTATCGACCAGCTTCATCGCGCGCTGCAACTGCACCTGTAGCGCCGGATCGCCGCCGCTGAGCGCGCTTAACGGCGCGGGAAGCGCCGTCGCGGCGGACGGCGTCGCCGCACGTCCGTGACGGCGGCCGGCGGGCTGCTGCGCGGTGAGGAACAGCGGGCGACGGCCGTTGGCCAGACGGATGGTGCGCTGTTGCGCGCCGCGGGTATTGATATAGTGCGGCAGCCGGTCGAAATCGAGGTCGAAAATTTGCTCGAAAGTCCGGCCCAGCGCCGGGCTAGCGCCGTCTGGCGGCGGAGGCGGCAGTTGCAGCTCATCCAGCAGTAGGCGCTGGGCATGATGATTGTGGCCCACGACCTTTCCGTCGTCGTCAAAGGCGATCAAATAGTCCGGGCTGATATTGACGAACGGATAGCCGGCGCTGAGCTTCAGTATCCAGTCTCCGCGGTGCAGGTGTTCAAAATAGGCGTTTTCAATCTGGCCGGCGTAGATGCCGGCGATTTGCATCGCCAACTGTTGGCTGGATTTAGGCTGAGGCGAACTGAGCGCCGAAATATCCAGCACGGCGTGCAGCGGCCCTTTTGGGTCGAACAGCGGTACGGCGGTGCACGTCAACGGAATGTGGGTGGCGTCGAAATGGTCATCCTGATGAACGGTGAGCGCCTCTCCCGTGGCTAAAACCGTTCCCACGGCGCAGGTGCCGGCATAGGTTTCCGACCATTCGGCGCCGAGAAACAGCCCCGCGCGCTGCAGGCTGATTTCGGCGTTGGCGTCGCCGAGATAGTCAACGGTAATGCCCTTGGCGTTATTTAACAGCACGACGTAGCCGGCCGGCGCGATTTGGTGAAACAGCCGCTCTATGCCGTGGTGGGCGATGCGCCGGAACTCCTCGAGGTTCTCCTGGTGCGCGCGCAGTTCGCCGGTCGTGAGGATACGCGCATCCTGCATGCGGCAGGGGTCCAGGCCATAGTCGTCGACGCAGCGCCGCCATGACTCGCGGATCCTTTGATCGTAGCGCCGCGTAGCGCTGGCGGAGACCTTGCCGCTAGTGGTTTCGACCACCGTATCGATATGTTTGCGCTGATGCTGGTTCACCGTCCTGTACTCCTGAATTTACCGCTTCGCCCGCCGTATGCGCTAATAACGGCGGCCGCGGCGATCGTTATCGTACAGACTGTTAACAAAAAATTAACACTAAGCCTATTTCATCTGCGCCATTTTTTCTGTGATCGAATGCAAAGGGTGGAACAGCGGGCGGGAAACGACGTGATGCAGCTCAGACTAATGTGCCTGAACCGGGGGGGCGGACGCTCGGGAAGCAGAATATTCTCTGGTAAAACGGCGTGACGCCGTATGATTTTCTCTATTGACGTCGGCGCGTCTTCATTAGGCGCGGATGGGATGCGGCGTCATTCGCCCGAGCGCTTTACCTGCGCGACCCCGCGCCGAGATATGGCGCGGCGGCGAGTGAACCGCTCCATGTCGGGCGCAGGCGACGACCGTCGCCGAACTCGACGATGGCGGATATGCGCAAAATCCTTGCGGTGCTGACAGAAATTATTTATCCGGGTTGATGGGATTTTCCCGTGTTAAAGGGGAGGCCCATCGGCATTAACCGCAAACCGTCGGGCAGATGCCGCCAGGGCAACGTCGTCAGATCCACGGGCATAAAACCCGGCGCGGCGGCGACGATAATTTGCGCCGCAATAGTGGAAAAATCGGCCCGGAAATGCACCGCGCTTTTGACCACCAGAATATCCTGCTCGGTGGTTTCGATACCGGCGAAACGAAACATCGCCTGATCGGCCAATTGCGCCTTGTGGCTGGCGACCACCACACGGACGTTATCGATCTTTAAGCAGGCGCTGGGGCCGAGATCCATATCGAAGCCGCCGAAATAGGGGCCGGTGGCCTTGAAACGGCCGGACATAATGCGTTCAATAAAGAAATCCGCGGTAAAGGGTTCGTCGTCTTTCAGGCCAGAGTGTCCCCCCAGCGTCAGGGTGACGCTATGGCCGGCGCCGGCAGCCTCGATATCCTTCATCGCCGCCGGGTCCACCATCAGACCGATGGCGGCGTGGTTCGCTTTGTTCCGCACCAGCGCCCGCAGCATTCCCGTGGTATCGGAATTGCTTCCCGCCCCGGGGTTGTCCTGGGCATCGGCGATCACTATCGGACGCGCCCCTTGCGCCGCCTGACTCATGGCATAGCGCACCGCCTCATCCGGCGTGTAGGTTTTATCTGTGAAGCGGGATTCGGCTGCGCACACCGCCTGAAACAGCGTATCGGCCAGCCGTTCCGCCTGCGCCCGATCCGGGGCATAGGCCCAGATCGCCGGCGTACATTCGGCAAAATCCGCCGCCGGAAAGCCCATGGCGAAGGAGAGATGCGTCTGCGCCGTTTCCAGCGCCGCCAACTGCTGATACAGCTCGCGGGCAGGCGCAATATCGGTACATTGCCAACTAATGGGAATCAGAAACGGGATACGGCGTACGGCTTTGGCCGGCTTGCCGCCCGTCGCCAGATGACGCATCAGCAGATCCCAGGCGCGCACGCCGGTGTCGGCCATATCCACATGAGGATAGGTGCGGAAGGCCGCCAGATAATCAGCGTTATCCAGCATGGCCTGAGTGACGTTGGCATGCAGGTCCAGGCTGGCCACCACGGGAACGTCCGGCCCCACCAGCGCCCGCACCCGTCGCAGCAGCTCGCCCTCGCCGTCATCGAGGTGTTCGGCCACCATCGCGCCGTGCAGATCCAGATAAACGGCGTCGACGGGCAGCGCCGAACGGATACCGGCAAGAATCAGATCGGATATCCCTTCAAAAGCGTCGCGGGTGACCGGACCGGAAGGGCTGGCCGCCGCCCATACCGTCGGGATCGCTTCATCGCCGTGCGCCAGCGCCTGGGCGACAAAGCCGGCGGCGGGAATATTCTTGCCGCGTATAGCCGGCCATACCGCATCGCCTTGCGTCAACCCCGGCCAGCCGCCGCCCTGCTCGAACATCCGCCAGTCGGCGGGGCTGGGGGCAAAGGTGTTGGTTTCATGCTCAAAACCGCCATATACGATACGCAATGTCTTCTCCTCGCAGTATTGGATTGATACCCGCCCGATGTGGCGGCGCGGTTGCACCGCGCCGGTGCGCAATAGCGAAATCAGGTGAGCAAAATTGCACCGGTAGCGCGCAAATTATCGGCAGGAATCAGGTTTGAAAGCTGGAACGATAATTGCTTTTGTCTATATCGTCGATTGTCGACAATGTCCTGTCAGAGGATAACGCCATTTCCATCAATTGATCCAGGAGCTTTACATGACCAGTTCGAGATTACCGCTACGGCGTTATGTCCGTTATGCGTTAATGGCTGCATCGCTAGGGTTCAGTTCGACAGTAGTTCAGGCCGAAACCGTTAATGCCGTGATGCACGCCAGCCTGCGCGCGTTGGATCCCAATATCACCACGGCCTATATCGTGCGCGACTATGCCTACATGGTTTATGACACGCTTCTGGCGCTTGATGCCGATAATAAAATCCAGCCGCAGATGGCGGAAAAATGGGATGTATCGCCGGACGGCAAAACCTATACGTTCACACTGCGCGACGGATTGAAATGGCATGACGGCCAGCCGGTCACCGCCGCGGACTGCGTGGCGTCCATCCAGCGCTGGGCGCAGTTGGATAAACTGGGACAGGTGATGAACGGCCTGCTGGACAATATGCAGGTTATTGATGATAAAAGCTTCTCCATGACATTCAAACAGCCGACGGCCATCGCGCTGCAGGCGCTGGCCAAATCCAGCGGCGTCGCGCCGTTTATGCTGCCCAAACGTCTGGCCAGCCAGCCGCCGGGCGAACCCATCAAAGAAGCCATCGGCTCTGGCCCGTTCCGCTTCGTCGCCAGCGAATACCGTCCCGGCGTACAGGCGGTATTTGAGAAATTCGCCGACTATGTGCCGCGCAAGGAGCCGGTCAGCGGGCTGGCGGGCGGCAAGGTGGTGAAGGTCGATCGGGTTAAATGGATCTCCATGCCGGATACCATGACCTCGGTGAATGCGCTGCTCTCCGGCGAGGTGGATTTCATCGAGGACTTACCGATGGATCTGTTGCCGATGCTGGAGAACAATGACGAGGTCACGCTGACCGAATATAAGCAGCAAGGCTCGCAGAATGTGGCCCGGCTCAATTTCCTCCAGCCGCCGTTTGATAACAAGCTGATACGCCAGGCCGCGCTGGCGGCGATGGATCAGGAAGCGGTTTTGCAGGCGCAAAGCGGCAATCCAAAATATTATCACACCTGTCCGGCCTACTTCGGCTGCGATACGCCGTACGCCAGCACGCAGGGTTCCGAGCTGCTGGTGAAAGGCAATCCGGCCAAGGCCGCGGAGCTGCTGAAGCAGGCCGGGTATGACGGTACGCCGGTCGTTATTCTGCACGCCACGGATGTGCAGTCGCTGGCGGCGATGCCGCCGGTATTCGCTCAGTCGCTGCGCCAGGCCGGTTTTAAAGTGCAGCTACAGGCGATGGACTGGCAGACCGTGACGGTGCGCCGCGCCTCAAAAGAAAAACCCGCCAACGGCGGCTGGAACATTTTCAGCACTTACAACACCATCGCCGACATCTCCGACCCGGTGGGATCGATCACCGTCGCCGCCAACGGGCCGCAGGCCTGGTTCGGCTGGCCGGATATTCCCTCCGCGGAAGCGCTGCGGTTGAAAATTGCGTTGAGCACCAGCGACAGCGAGAAAAAACAGTACGCCGAAGCATTGCAGAAAATTTTGCTGGATGAGGTCGCCGCCATTCCGCTGGGCGAGCGTTCGGTGGTCACTGCCCGGCGTGCGAATGTCAAAGATCAGGTGAATACCACCGTGCCCGTTTTCTGGAATATGACCAAAACCGGTCGTTAAGCCCGCGCTGTCCGGCGGCAGCGCCGGACAGCTTGTTTCCGACACGATAGGTAACTCACTATGCCACGATTTATTTTACAACGTCTGGCGGCCACGCTGCCTGTATTGTGCATCGTCGCGGTCATCGTCTTTCTGCTGCTGCGCCTGACATCCGGCGATCCGGCGCTGATTCTGGCCGGCGACAGCGCGACGCCGGAGCAGTTGGAAAAGATCCGTATCTCAATGGGGCTGGACAAGCCGGTGCTGCAACAGTTCCTTATTTGGGTGAGCGGGCTATTGCACGGCGATCTCGGCGTATCGTTGATTTCCGGCACGCCGGTATCCGCCATGATCGCCGATCGTTTCGCTCCGTCGCTGGCGCTGTGCCTCTCCACCATCGTGCTCGCCGTTATCGTGGCGATCCCGCTGGGCATCATGGCGGCCTGGCGACAGGGTAAGCCGCTGGATCGCCTGATCATGGCCGGTTCGGTGATCGGCTTTTCCGTGCCGGTATTTATCTTCGGCTACGTGTTGATTCTGGTATTCGCCCGCTGGCTGGGCTGGCTGCCGGTACAGGGTTACCGGGCGATGAGCGAAGGCTTATGGCCGTTTCTGGAGCGGTTGATTCTGCCGACGCTGGCGCTGAGCACCGCCTATATCGCCTTGATCGCCCGTATCGTGCGCACCAGCGTGATCGAAGTGATGGGGGAGGATTTTATCCGTACCGCGCGCGCCAAGGGGCTGAAGGAGAGCGGGGTGCTGATTCATCACGCGCTGCGCAACGCGGCCGTGCCGATCGTCACTATCATCGGCGTCAGTATCGCGATGCTGATCGGCGGCGTGGTGGTTACCGAATCGGTATTCAATATTCCGGGTCTGGGCCGTCTGGTGCTGGAGTCGGTACAGGCGCGCGACTATCCCATCATTCAGGCGCTGATTCTGATCTTCTCCGTGCTGTATATCGTCATCAATCTGGTTATCGATCTGCTCTATGCCCTGATTGATCCGCGTATCCGTTATTAAGCTGAACAGGAGGATGACCATGAGTTCAGAAACCTCGGTAGTGCCGGCGCAGTCGTCAGGCGGGATATCGGCCCAGCTTCGGGCCGGATTGCTGACCTGGCCGGTGATGATGGGCGCCTTCGTGCTGCTGATGGTGGTGGCGCTGGCGCTGCTCGCGCCGTGGATTAGCCACTACAACCCGATCGATATCGATCCGTCGCAGCGGCTTAAAGCGCCGTCCGCGCTGCACTGGCTGGGCACCGACGCGCTGGGGCGCGATATTTTCGCCCGCGTGGCGTTCGGCGCCCGTCAATCATTGGTGGTCGGTCTGGGAGCGGTGTGCATCAGCGTGGTTATCGGGTTGGCTATCGGCGTGGTCGCCGGCTATTTTCGCCTGGTTGACGCCATCGTCATGCGCGTGATGGACGGGGTGATGGCCATTCCCGGCATTCTGCTGGCCATTGCGCTGGTTTCCCTCTCCGGCGCCAGTCTGTTTACCGTGCTGGTGGCGATTTCCATTCCTGAAATTCCGCGCGTGGTGCGCATGGTGCGCAGCGTCATCATGGGCGTGCGCAACGAATCCTACGTCGAGGCGGCGGTTATTCTGGGGACGCCGGTTCCGGTCATTATGTGGCGGCACATGCTGCCGTCGACGGTGGCGCCGCTGATCGTACAGGGCACCTATATCTTCGCTTCCGCGATTCTGACCGAGGCGATTCTGAGCTTTCTCGGGGCGGGCATTCCGCCGGAGATTCCGTCGTGGGGCAACATCATGGCCGATGGCCGGGTCTATTTCATGATGCTGCCGGGGATGATCCTCTACCCGGGGATTCTGGTGTCGCTGACGGTATTGAGCGTGAACGTGCTGGGGGATGCGGTACGCGATGCGCTTGACCCCCGGATGGCGAAAAGGCTGTAACCACGCGCAGATGTTTAGCGCGACGGCATCTGTTCTATAACGGCAGGCTTTACAACAACAGGAGAACCCATGGAGCCAATTAAATCCTCTGACGCGCCTCGGAGCGCCGCCCCGGTGCTGGATGTTCAGTCGGTTACCGTCAGAACCGGCCGCGGCGCAACGGGCCGGGCGGTGGTGGAGCAGGTATCCTATCAGGTATATGCCGGCGAGACCGTCTGTATTGTCGGCGAATCCGGTTCGGGGAAATCCGTCACCTCGCTGGCGATTATGGGGCTGCTGCCGGCCGGAGCGTTGTCCGTGACGGGCGGCCGTATTCTGGTGGACGGCGAGGATGTGGTGCAGGCCAGCCCGTCCCGCCTGAGAGCGCTGCGCGCCTCCACCGTCGGCATGGTGTTTCAGGAGCCGATGACCGCGTTGAATCCGGTGCAGAAAGTGGGTAAGCAGATCGATGAGGTGCTGCGCATTCACACGCAGCTGCCCGGCCAGGAGCGCAGGCGGCAGATTATGGCGATGCTGACGGCGGTGCACCTGCCGGATATTGAACGTATCTACCACAGCTACCCGCATCAGCTCTCCGGCGGGCAGCGCCAGCGTATCGTGATTGCCATGGCGCTGATTCTCAAACCCCGGGTGCTGATTTGCGACGAGCCCACTACCGCGCTGGATGTCACCACGCAGAAACAGATCCTGGCGTTGATTAAAGAGTTGCAGCTCAACCAGCAAACGGCGGTGGTGTTTATCACTCATGATTTCGGCGTGGTGTCGGAAATCGCCGATCGCATTGTGGTGATGAATCGTGGCACGCTGGTGGAAAGCGGCAGCCGCGACGACATTCTGGTTCGCCCGGTTCAGGAATACACCCGCATGCTGGTCTCTTCGGTGCCCAGCCTGCTGCCTCGCCACGTTTCCCGGCCTGCGGCGCCGGACGCCATCGAAGTCATCGGGCTGGACAAAATTTATGAAGAGAAAAAATTCATGGGCGCGACCCGGCGAGTGGTGGCCGCCAACAACGTTAGCTTCCGTATTCGCCGCGGCGAAGTGCTGGGGGTGGTGGGCGAGTCCGGTTCGGGAAAGTCCTCGGTGGCGCGCTGTCTGGTGCGGTTACAGGAACCGACCAGCGGCAGCATTATGCTGGGAAATGACGATCTGGTGAAACACCGGGCGGGGGAGATGCGCCGACTGCGGCGGCGGATACAGTTTATCTTTCAGGATCCTTACCGCTCGCTGAATCCGCGTCGCACGGTGGGCGACTCGCTGATTGAGGGGCTGATCAACTTCGGCACGCCGCGTCGGCAGGCGCTGGATACCGCCGCCAACGCGTTGGAGATGGTGGGGCTGTCGGCAGACGTTATGTCGCGCTATCCGCATCAGTTTTCCGGCGGGCAGCGCCAGCGTCTATGTATTGCGCGCGCGGTGGTGATGGAGCCGGACGTGCTGGTGGCGGATGAGGCGGTATCGGCGCTGGATGTTTCGGTACAGGCGCAGGTCTTGGAACTGCTGGAGGCGATCCGCCGGCGCACCGGCGTCGCCATCCTGTTCATTACTCACGATCTCCGGGTCGCGGCGCAAATCTGCCACTCCATCGTGGTGATGAAAAAAGGCGAGATCGTCGAGGCCGGCGATGCGGTTACGGTACTGAGCCATCCCAGCCACAGCTATACGCGCGCGCTGATTGACGCCGCGCCGGGGCGGGATTGGGACTTCCAGAATTTCTGTCCGGCAGGCGCGCATGCCGCATCCTGCTGATGTTCGCGTTTTTCCAATGAAACAAGGAAACCTGTATGAAAACGACATCCGAACTGTGGCGACTGTCGGCCAACGAAATCGCCAGTTTGATTCAACTGCGCGACATCAGCGCCCGGGATGTTGCGCAAGCCTGTCTGCAACGTCTGGAAGCGGTGAATCCCGCCATTAACGCGGTGGTGGATTACCGTCCGGAGGATACGCTGGCGCAAGCGCGAGAAGTGGATCGAAAGCTGGCGGCGGGCGAGCCGGTCGGCCCCCTGGCCGGGGTTCCGGTCACCATCAAGGTCAATGTGGATCAGACGGGCTATGCCAACACTAATGGTTTGAAAGCGCAGAAAAATCTGATCGCCACGCGCAATAATCCGGTGGTTTCCAGCCTGCTGTCGGCCGGCGCGCTGAGCATCGGGCGCACCAATACGCCGGCGTTCAGCTACCGCTGGTTCACCGATAACCAACAGCACGGCGCCACCTTTAATCCACGCAACGCCGCGCTGACGCCGGGCGGCTCGTCCGGCGGGGCGGCGGCATCGGTGGCGGCGGGGATCGCCGCTATCGGACACGGCACCGATATCGCCGGTTCGATCCGTTACCCGGCCTATGCCTGCGGCGTTCACGGTCTGCGTCCTTCGTTTGGCCGCATTGCCGCGTATAACGCGTCCGGCGCCGAGCGCACCATCGGCGGACAAATAATGGCGGTCTCCGGGCCTATCGCCCGCAGCGTGGCGGACCTGTCCCTGGCGCTGGGCGCCATGTCGGTCGGCAGCGTCGATGATCCCTGGTGGGTGCCTGCGCCGCTAAACGGACCGGTCATGCCGCGTCGCGCCGCGGTTTGTCTGCGCCCCGACGGCATCGATACCGCGCCGGAGATCTGTCGGTCGCTGCTGGAATCGGCGGATAAACTGCGCGACGCGGGCTGGATCGTCGACGAAGTGGATGAACTGGTCTCGCTGGAAGAAGCGGTGGCGATTCAGATTACGCTGTGGATGGGAGATGGTTATGCCGGCATGGTTGCCGCGGCGGAGCGGGAAGGCGATCCCGGCGCCATCGCCGCGCTGGCCGGGCAGAAAGCGCTTGCCGAGCAAATCGGCATCGCGGATTTTTCGCAGGCGCTGTCGCGTCGCTTGGGCATCGCCCGCGAATGGGGCGCATTCCTGCAACAATACCCGGTGGTGCTGCTGCCGGTGAGCGCTGCGCTGCCCTTCGCCAATAATCTGGATTTGCAGGGCGAGGCGGCCTATCGGCACGTGTGGCGCTCGCAGCTGCCGATGATCGGACTGCCGGTCACCGGCCTGCCCGCGCTAAGCCTGTGTACCGGTTATCTGCCCGACCGGACGCCGCTGGGCATTCAGATCGTCTCCGGGCGTTTTCGCGAAGATCTGTGTCTGGCGGCGGGGGCGGATATTGAGGCTCGCGGCCCGCGTTTGCCGCTGGCCGACGTTTCCGACCGATAGGCATCGCGGGGCGTCAGTTGATGACGGCGTCCCGCATCCTTTGCTGTTGCAGCCAGTCCGACAGCTTTTTCCCTTCGGTTTCGTTATGCAGCCAAGCTTCCTGCGAGGCGCGAGGCCCGTCGCCGGCCAGCAGCGCTTCGACCATCGGCGTGTGCTGGGAAAAGATATCGGAAGGGCCATCGGCGGTATAGACATTGCTGGTCATAATGTACAAACGCACCTGCTGCTCCACCAGCGTGTACTGATGATCCAGCCGTTGGTGATTGGCGGCCTTGACGATGGTGTGGTGCAAGTTCATATCGCTTTCGCTGATGTCGCCCATGTCGCCCGCCGCGCAGTCGTCTTCCAGACGTTGATAGGCGCGCTCGATGGCTTGGCGCTGTTCCGGGTCTGGGTGTTCCGCCGCCAGACGCGCCGCCAGCCCCTCAAGACTGCCGCGCAGCGTCCACAGCTCCCACACGTCTTTGATCGAGAGCGAGGTGACTTCCCAACCGGTATAGGGGATCTGCACTAAAATGCCTTCCCCGGACAGACGCTGAAACGCGCTCCTTACGGTGGCGCGGCCTACGCCGAGTTGTTCGGCCAGCGCGGTTTCGGTGAGGCGATCGCCGGGTTTGACCGCACCGGAAAGAATGTAGCTGCGCAGACTGTCGGTGGTCTGCGCCTCGATTGAATTTTTCGTCAGTGGCTTTAAGCGGGAACGTTTCATCATTAACGGCTAGGGGCGCTCAGGAATCAGTAATGGGCGAATTATATAGGTGCCGATTGGCGATTGTCGACTCTACGCTTGCTTTGTGTCGTACAATTGTCGACAATCGACAATATCGGGGTTAACGGGGGATCGAGTCAATATGGCGAGACATACGGACAATATCGATATCGCGGTGGACGACAGCGGCTTGACTACCGGATTTATCAGCATGAGCGATGACGAAGCATCACGGCTTGCCCGATCTCACTACGGCATTGAGGGGCAGGTGCGGCGTCTGGATACCGAAAAGGATGATACGTTTAGGCTGACGGATAGCGATCGCCGGCGGCAATATATTCTCAAGGTCGCCAATCCCGCCGAGCCGGCGGAGGAGATCGATTTGCAGGGAGCGCTGCTGAATTTTTTGCGGCAAAGGGACGCGGCTTTACCGGTGCCCGCGCCGGTAGCCGATATTCAGGGCAACACGATGGCGCGCATCACCGACGCCGCGGGTCAACAGCGCTATGTTCGCTTGCTGACCTATCTGGAAGGGACGCCGTTGGACAGCGTCGAATCTTCTCCCCGGCTGCGGGAACAGGTGGGGGAGGTGCTGGCCCGCCTGCGGCTGGCGATGGCGCGATTCGAGCATCCCGCCGCGCATCGTATTCTGTTTTGGGATGTGAAAAATCTCGCCAATCTGCGACCGCTGCTGGCGTCGGTTGAAAATAAAGAACAACAACAGCTTCTTAAGCGCGCAATGGCGCGTTTTCTGCCTCTGTCCGAGCGTATTCAATCGCTGCCTTGTCAGGTATTGCACAATGATTTTAGCCAGTCGAATATTATCGTCGATCCCTGCCGCCGCGATTTCGTTACCGGCATCATCGATTTCGGCGATACGGTCTACACCGCGGTCGCCGTCGATGTCGCCACCGCGTTGCTGAATCAATTGCCGCGAGACGCCGCCGTCAACTCGCCGGACGATCTGTTCGCGCAGGGGCGCGATCTGCTGCGCGGCTACCTGCGCCGGGCGCCGCTCAGCCGTGAGGAACTGGCTTTACTGCCTCATCTGGTGATGGGGCGCGTGATTGCCCGGGCGCTGATTACGCTATGGCGCGCGCGGCGTTTCCCGGACAACGCCCGCTATATTTTGCGTAATACCGAGCCGGGCTGGGGACAGCTGGCCTGGCTGCTGGCCCGATCCAGCGACGAACTTTCGCAAACATTTATGTCGATGATTCCGTTGTCAGGAGAACACCATGACTGATTCCCATACAAGCCGCGGCAAGATGGTCAATGCCTTTAATCCCGATAATCTTGACCATCTTGAACCGGCCGACCGCGCCGCCGTTGAACGGCGCATTCGCCTGCTTGGCCCGGCCTATCGGCTCTTCTATCAACAGCCGGTGGAGGTGAGCCGGGGGCGGGGCGTGCGCCTGTACGATCGCCACGGCAATGAATATCTCGACGCTTACAACAATGTGGTATCGGTCGGACATGCCCACCCCCGGGTGGCCGATGCCATTAATGACCAGATGCGCAAACTCTGCACCCATACCCGCTATATTCAGGACGGCATTCTGGATTATGCCGAACAGCTGCTGCCGACGTTCGGCGGCAGAATATCGGCACAGGGCCATATGATGTTTACCTGCACCGGTTCGGAGGCCAACGATCTGGCGTTGCGTATCGCCCGCCACTACACCGGCCGGCAAGGGGTGATCATTACCTCCGAGGCCTACCACGGCAATTCATTCTTGACTTCCGGTATTTCGCCGTCGCTGGGGGGGCATTCGCCGCTCGGCCAATGGGTGCGCCGCGTGCCGGCGCCGGACGCGTATCGTCTGTCCCGCGCGGAAATGGGGCGGCGCATGGCGGAACAGGTCGCCGCGCAGATCGCCGAATTACAGCGCTACGGAGAAGGCCTGGCGGCATTTATCGCCGACTCGGTGTTTTCGTCCGACGGCATTTATACCGACCCCACCGACCTGCTGGCGCCGGTCGCGGAAGTGGTGCGCGCGGCCGGCGGGTTGTTTATCGCCGACGAAGTTCAGTCCGGGTTCGCCCGTACCGGCGATACGCTGTGGGGCTTTCAGCGCCACGGTATCGATCCGGATATCATTACCATGGGGAAACCGATGGGCAATGGCTACCCGGTGGCCGCGGTGGCCGTCACCCATGAAGCCGTCGAGCGTTTCGGCAGCGACCAGCGCTATTTCAACACCTTTGGCGGCAACTCGGTGGCTATCGCCGCCGCGCAGGCGACCTTTGATGTGATTCGCGACGAGAAGTTGCAGGAAAACGCCCAGCGGGTCGGAGAATTTTTACGCGCTGGCCTGCGCGACATTGCCCAGCGTTATCCGCAGATTGGCGATGTGCGCGGCGCCGGACTGTATATCGGCGTCGAAATGGTCAGCGATCCGGAGCGCAAGACCCCGGATGCGCCGTTGGCGACGGCGATTGTCAACGGGCTGCGCGAGCGCCGAGTGTTGATATCGGCCACCGGTTACTCCGCCAACGTGCTGAAAATTCGTCCGCCGCTGGTCTTTTCGGAAGACGACGCCGGCCAACTGCTCAGCGAAACGGAAGCGGTGCTGGCGCAGTTGATATCACGAGGGTGATTCGGCGCCGGGCGGCGTTCTACCACCGATGATGACTCTTTTACCTCTACCGGGCGATCGCGCCGATTGCCCCTTCCAACAGGGTTTCCCTCCGCGTTCGACCGCCGGCCCCGCTATTTAAGTGATCCGCTTCAACCTTTTATTCCCCTTGCCGAAATTTGTTATTTCCTTTGGCGAATTGTTGACAGAATCATGTCAGGACAGTGAGGCGACGCCGTGGCAAACGGCATAATCAAGAGGGGAAGCGAGTATGGAACAGCTATCGATGGAAAAGGTCATGCAGATACCGCAAGCCGGCGTGTTCGACTCGCTGGACGATGCGGTCTACGCCGCGACGATGGCGCAGAAAATGCTCAACAGCATGGCCCTGCGTCAACGGGTTATTGATGCGATGCGCCAGGCGGGAGAACGCTATGCGCAGGTGCTGGCGGAGATGGCCGTCGCCGAAACCGGCATGGGACGGGTCATCGATAAATATACCAAAAACGTGTCGCAGGCGCGCGGCACGCCGGGGCTGGAGTGTCTGAAGGCGGAAGTGTTGACGGGCGACAATGGATTGACCCTGATTGAGAACGCCCCCTGGGGCGTGGTCGCGTCGGTAACGCCCTCCACCAACCCGGCGGCGACGGTAATCAACAACGCCATCAGTATGATCGCCTCCGGCAATAGCGTGGTATTCGCCCCGCATCCGTCGGCGAAAAAAGTCTCCCTGCACGCCATCAGTCTGCTGAACCGGGCCATCGTGGCGGCGGGCGGGCCGGCTAACCTGCTGGTCAGCGTGGCGAACCCCGATATCGAAACCGCGCAGCGGCTGTTTAAGTATCCCGGCATCGGCCTGCTGGTGGTGACCGGCGGCGAGGCGGTGGTGGAAACGGCGCGTAAGCATACCGACAAACGCCTTATCGCCGCGGGCGCGGGCAATCCGCCGGTGGTGGTGGATGAAACGGCGGACCTCGCCCGGGCGGCGCGCGCTATCGTGCGCGGCGCCTCTTTCGACAACAACATTATCTGCGCCGATGAAAAAGTGCTGATCGTGGTTGAAAGCGTCGCGGATGCGCTGCTGGCGGAAATGCAGCGTTATCAGGCGGTGCTGCTGAGCGATGACGAAGTCGGGCAGCTGTTGCCGAAGCTGCTGTCGAATATCGGCGCAAACGGCAAAGGGGTGGTCAACCGCCAGTGGGTCGGCCGCGACGCGGCGAAAATCGCCGCGAGCATCGGACGCGAAGTCGGCGAACAAACGCGTCTGCTGCTGGCGGAAACCGACGCCGCGCATCCGTTCGCCGTTACCGAAATGATGATGCCGGTATTGCCGGTGGTGCGCGCCAGGAACGTGAAGGAAGCGATCGATCTGGCGGTGAAGCTGGAGGGCGGATGCCAGCATACCGCCGCGATACACTCCACCAATGTGAACAATATGCACCATATGGCCAGCGTCATGAATACCAGCATCTTCGTGAAAAACGGCCCCTGCATCGCCGGCCTGGGTCTGGGGGGCGAAGGCTGCACCTCGATGACCATATCGACGCCCACCGGAGAAGGCGTGACCTCGGCCAGCACCTTTGTCCGCCGGCGCCGCTGCGTGATGGTGGATATGTTCCGTATCATATGATGCGGCAGCGTGGTTGAAACGGCGGCCTAAGACGGCGGGGCGCCGCGACCGGAATTAAGGAGGAGATAGGGCGGCGCCGACGGCGCAAGGTATCGTCGGCGTCACGTTAATGCGCCCGCAGGTGATATAGAGTTGACCCCATAGGTTTCTAGGCGCCGGATCGCGACGATCGGCGATATTGCGGCTACCGTTACGGTAATTGTCGAGGAGCGTACCATGACGAACCAACGCCCCAGCTTGCATACTCTGGATGCCATGAATTACTCCTCCGGGCCGAAATCGGCGTCGCGCACCGAGGATGAACATGTACATCAGCGCCATACGCAGGATGTCTATGCGCAGTCCTGCGCCATTACCGCCTGGCAGCAGCTTTACGATCAGGTTCGTCCCGGGCATTTTCGCGGCGAGCTGACGGAACTGCTGTTCGACGGCGTGCAATTCTGCCACGAATACACCAATCTGGCGCTGCGGCAATCCTGCATGGTGTGGCCGCAGGCGTTTTGGCTGGGGATCCCCGTCGCGCGCGGCGAGATAGGCGCCATCGGCGCGCAGCCCATCGACCAAGGCTGCGTCGCGCTAAGCCCGGGCGGCCGGGAGTTCGAGCTGAGTACGCCGAACGAATACGCCATCCTGGGGGTGGTGATCTCCTATGACGCGCTATTGAAGCATACCGGCATGCTGGCGGAGCAGGCGCGCTTCTTTCAACTGTTGCGCGAGCCCGCGGCGCTGGCGGTGGATCCCGACAGGAAAGCGGCCTTATGCGCTTTCATCTATCAGGCGCTTCGCCATGCCCGCCGGGATCCGCAGGGGATGCGCGGCGTCGGCAAGGTGCTGAATGATAATCTGTTGACGGCGATGATCGCGCTGTTGGAGAGCGCCTGCCCGCCGCCTTCGCGCGCGACCGAGCGGCGGACGGGCTACCGGCGCCTGGTCTCCCGCGCGCGGGAGTATGCGCTTAGCCGGACGTCGGAGCCGGTGACGGTTCCCGATTTGTGCCGGGAGCTGTTTGTCAGCCGCCGAACTTTGCAGAATGCCTTCTGCGAGGTTTTGGGCGTCGGGCCGAACGCCTGGCTGAAGATGATCCGCCTCAACGCGGTGCGCCGCGAGCTTATCAGCCCGCTTTCCCGCTGCGATACGGTGAAGGACGCCGCCATGCAGTGGGGGTTCTGGCATCTGAGCCAGTTCGCCAACGATTACCAGCGCCTATTTAATGAGAAACCCTCGGCGACGCTGCGCATGCGGCTGCGGGCTTAGGCGCGGCGCTTCAGCCGGCGCTGGAACTGCGGATCACCAGCGTGCCGGGAAAGGTTTTTTCCACGATGGGGCCGCTGTCGCCGCGGATGCGTGACAGCAGCTGCTCAAGCGCCGCGCGGCCGATCTGGTAGGTCGGCTGTTTGAGCGTGGTGATGCCGGCGACTTCCGCCCACTCCATATCATCAAAGCCCAGAAAGCCGATATCATTTCCCCAGTTAAGGCGCAGTCGGCGCATTGCGCGGGCGATTTGCAGCGTCAGGGCGCCGTTGGCTGAAATCACCGCTTTGCGCATCCCGCGGTGGTTCTGACAAAAGGTATGCAGAATATTATCCAGCCGCTCCCTGTCGTTTAACGGCACGTCGTTATGGCAGGCCACTAACGACGGATTGCTGCGCATAATCTGCTGAAAGGCCGCCAAACGCTCCTGACGGGTGTTGACCAGTCCCAATGGCTCGCTAAGGAATAAAAACGCCTCGAATCCCTGTTCGATCAGGTGCGCGGTCGCTTCGGCGGTCGCCGCCGGGTTATCCAGTCCGACCATATCGCACGATAATCCGGGAATTTTGCGGTCGATCAGCACCATCGGCAACGAAGAGTGCTGCAGCCTGGCGAAGGCGTCCTCGCGCATTCCCACCGCGTTTACCACGATGCCCTCGACGCTGTAGCTGCTGAACAATTGCAGATAATGCCGCTCCTGATCCACCTCGTTATTGGTGTTGCACATCAGCAGGGTAAAGCCGTGCTTTTGGCAGGCGTCCTCCACGCCGCGCAGCACATCGACGGAGTAAGGATTGGTGATGTCCGCGATGATGATGCCGATCAGCCGGGTTTGTCCCTTTTTGAGGCCGCGCGCCATCTGGCTGGGGCTGTAATTCAGCTGGCGGATGGCATTTTCGATGCGTCGTTTAAGATCGTCCGATAAGAGATGCTGCTCGCCATTCAGATAGCGCGACACGCTGGTTTTCCCCGTCAGGGCCGCTTTGGCTACGTCGCTGATTGTTGTACGGTTTCCCTTACTTCTCACCACGATATCCTCTGGATATGACATTTTTACAGCCTATCACAACCGCTCCGCGTTTCACGCCGGCGGGCCGGCATTTATCGCGACTTTTGATCAAGTATCCGTACGGGCTTCACTCCCGTCAGCCGCACCGAGTTCGGCCTCTTGGTTACATTTACGCCGGGTCGCGGCAAAACCTGGATTCCCGCCGTGGCGTTAACCGACAGGGAAAACCCGCGGGGCGGGAAGCGCAATATTTAATTATCTTATTGAAAAATAATACAAAATTAAATATTGCTGTGATTTTATTCACATTCTGTTCGCGGCGATATTTTTAATGGAACCGATTCCCATTTACTATAGCCACAGGAAAACAGAAGGCAATGTGTCGACCCTCGCTGGAGCGGATATGAAAAGAGAAATCGTGGTGGTGACGGCGGCCTATGGCCGCGATGTCGTAGAGCGGCTGGGCGGCCAGGCGGCGCTGCTGCCGATTATCGCCGAGTCGGGCGCCGACGGCGTGGAAATACGGCGCGAGCTGCTGACGGAGCAGGAATTACAGGCCTTGCCGGCGCTGGCCGCAGGCATCATGCGGCATCGACTCTTTGCCGTTTATTCCGTGCCGGAAGGGCTGTACTCCGAGGATGGCGCGCTGAACCCCGCGCTGGAAACGCGTCTGGCGGAAGCCGTGGCGCTGAAAGCGCGGGCGGTCAAATTCTCCCTGGGAAATTACCGCGCGGGGGATGACCTACGCGCGCTGAACGCCTGCGTCGACGGCCTGCCGCTACAGGTGGTGGTGGAAAACGATCAGACGAAAGAGTACGGCGTTTTAGCGCCGCTGCAGGCGTTCTTCAGCGCCGTCGGACGGAGCGGCTCTCCCGTCGGTATGACTTTCGATATGGCGAACTGGCACTGGGTGGATGAAGACGCGCGGCAGGCCGCCGTCCGGCTGGCCGAACATGTGCGCTACATTCACGTCAAAGCGGCGCAGCGGCGTCATCACCGGTGGCATGCGGTCGATCTGGACAGCAGCGACGGCGGCTGGCGCGCCCTGATTTCTTTGTTGCCGGAACGCGCGATGCGCGGCATTGAGTTTCCGCTGACCGGCCGGGATCTGACGGCGGTCACCCGGCATTATGTTGATTTACTGAGGGAGGATTGAAGATGAGCGCCACGCTTCCACTGGATGTGATTACCTACGGCGAAGCCATGGCCATGTTCGTCGCCGATGAACCCGGCGAGCTACGCCAGGCCGGTCATTTCACCAAACGTATCGCCGGCGCGGAGCTGAATGTCTCCATTGGCCTGTCGCGCCTGGGGCTCAACGTGGGCTGGGTCAGCCGGGTAGGAAACGACTCCTTCGGGCGTTTTACTCTGGATACGCTGGAAAAAGAGGGGATCGACCGTCAGTGCGTCACTACCGACGCGCGTTTCCCTACCGGCTTTCAGCTTAAATCGCGGGCTGAAAATGGAACCGATCCCATCGTGGAGTATTTTCGCCGCGGCTCAGCGGCCAGCCATCTGGCGGTGAGCGATTTTGACCGCGACTATTTTATGCGCGCCCGCCATTTGCACCTCAGCGGCGTCGCGGCCGCCATCTCCGACAGCTCGCTGGCGTTAGCCAACCACGCGGCGCGGGAGATGCGCGCCATGGGCAAGAGCCTGTCGTTCGATCCCAATCTGCGCCCGGTGCTGTGGCCGAATCAGCGGGTGATGCGCGAAAAGCTGAATGAGCTGGCGTTTCTGGCCGACTGGGTGCTTCCCGGACTGAAAGAGGGGCAGATTCTAACCGGAAAACAGACGCCGGAGGAGATCGCCGATTTCTATCTCGCGCGCGGGGTGAGCGCCGTCATTATCAAACTGGGCGCGGACGGCGCCTGGTTTAAAACCCGCTACGGAGAGCGGCGGCACGTCGCCGCCGTGCGCGTAGAGCATGTCGTCGACACCGTGGGGGCCGGGGACGGCTTCGCGGTCGGCGCGATCAGCGCGCTGCTGGAAGGGAAAACCCTGGCGCAAGCCGTGGCGCGCGGCAACCGCATCGGCGCGCTGGCGGTACAGGCGATTGGCGATAGCGAAGGGCTGCCGACGCGCGCGCAGCTGGGCGAATAACGAACCGGCAACACCTCTGTTTTTGTATCACCGCCTCTATCTCTGGACCCTACATTCCGGCACGGATGCCTGACCAATGAATTCGGCGGATGACAATATCATTGTCAAACCGGCCGACGCGCAGAAACCGGCGATGGCGGCGGCGTAAGCGCCTTCCCTCACAAGAGGTTACATATGAAACAACCAATTGTATTGTATAAAAAAATCCCGCAAGACCTGCATCAGCGCCTGGCGGATCGCTTTACGGTGCGCTTCTTTGACGGCATCAACGCCGCCAATCAGCCCGAGGTTATTCGCGCGCTGGGCGACGCCAGGGGCATGATCGGCGCCAGCGTGCCGGTTCGCGGCGCGTTGCTCGACCAGGCTCCGCGCCTGCGGGCGATCAGCACCATCTCCGTGGGTTACGATCAGTTTGACGTCGAGGATCTGACCCGGCGCGGCATCGTGCTGATGCATACGCCGACGGTGCTGACGGAAACGACGGCCGACACGGTATTCACCCTGATCCTGATGACCGCCCGCCGGGCGCAGGAGATGGGGGAGCTGGTCAAATCAGGCCGCTGGACGCGCAGCATCGGCAGCGAATATTACGGCACCGACGTTCATCACAAAACCATCGGCATTCTGGGCATGGGGCGCATCGGTTCGGCGCTGGCCCGCCGCGCCGCCGCCGGGTTCGCCATGCGGGTATTATACTGGAACGATCGGCCCAATCTTCAGGTGGAGCAAACGCTGGGCGCCCGGCGCTGCGAACTGGAGACGCTGCTGGCCGAGTCGGACTTTGTGGCGATCACGCTGCCCTATAGCGAGCGGACGCACCATCTGATCAACGCCGAGCGCTTACGCCGGATGAAGCCGGGCGCCATTTTGATTAACGGCGCCCGCGGGCGCATCGTCGATCAGCCGGCGCTGATAGCGGCGTTAAAAAACGGCGTGATTCGCGGCGCCGGGCTGGATGTTTTTGACGTGGAGCCGCTGCCCGCCGACTCTGAGCTGCTGACGCTGTCGAACGTGGTGGCGTTACCGCATATCGGCTCGGCGACCCATGAGACGCGCTATAACATGGCCGCGCGCGCGGTGGATAATCTGATTAGCGCGCTGCATGGCGAGATAGGGGAGAACAGCGTCAACGGCGATCGGCTTAAATCAGGAGCGGGCGAGCGGCGATAGGTGCATTTTGATTGCTTTCACAGTTCATGCGCGGCGATTTGGCTATAGTGTCATCCTGTTAGCCTGGTCACGCTTCGGGTGGAAGCCACGTGCGATGAAAATACAGCTGTTATACGAATTTATTCAGTTGTCCGAACTGCTTAACTTTAGCCGGGCCGCGCAGAAGATGAACATAACCCAGCCGGTTTTAAGCCGTCACATGAAAGCGCTGGAAGAGCAGTTCGGCGCTGAATTGCTGCGACGCGATACGCACAGCGTGGAGTTGACCTCGGCGGGAAAACTGTTATCGGTGGAGGCCCGCAAAGTTATTCAGCAGTATGAGAGCTCGCTCTCCGCCGTTAACGCCTTTACCGGGAAAAGCCGGCGCCGGCTGACTATCACCTTCCTGGGCGAAGCCATCCAGCATGTTCTGGTGAAGCTATTGACCCGGTTTCAGCGCAGCCATCCGGATATTACGGTGGAGTGCCGCGACAGCGAATTGGACGAGTCCCTGCTGTTTCTAGAGCAGCATGTGTGCGATCTGGGGCTGCTGCTGCGGCCTAATTTTCTGGAAAACAAAAAGTTTAACTCCCTGACGTTTCAGACCGACGCGCTGTGCGTGGCGGTAAACAAAAATCATCCGCTGGCCGGACGGGGGCGCGTCTCGCTGAGAGAGGTCAGTAAGTGGCCGATTATTCGCGTCGATCCGCGCGAGTTTTGTCTGTCCGAGGAGTACAGCACCCGATTTTTCGATTGCTATAACATTGATTACCATCTGGATAAGGAGTATCCCAATCTGAAAACCTGCTGTTTTAATCTGGAGTTCAGAGAGCGGGTCGCCTTACTGATGCCGAAGCACCGCGGTTACTTGCTCGGCGCCAACGGCGTATTGCTGGATGTGATCGAAAAGGATTATTGGTTTAATTTGGAACTGGTGTGGGATAATAAAAACGCCAATCCTTGTATTTCTCTTTTTTTAAATGAATTTAAATTTTTTTTAAATGAAAGGACGCTGGTTTCCTGAATAATTACCCATGTCAAAACTCGTCTGAATATATCCTTCGTTCTGTTTTTTTTCTGTCTAAAAATAGCTTTTTACTTAAGGAAATGTTAAGTGTGATATCTGTCGCATTAACGCCATGTCAATGCGCATGTATTTCTGATTTGATATTTTAAATTCGTTTTTAATATTTGGTAATATTTTGTTTTTAAACATTAAAAAATAAAAATATCTGCTTTTTAAAATGGCTATGTTGAAAATGCATAACCGGGGAAATAAAAAGAATTTCTACCGTCATCGGCGCGATGTTAGGTTTTTATTAGCGGGAAATACCAGCGGTGAAATGTGAGTTACATCACTTAAGTCGACGTTACTTCCACTCATTCCAGTTAATTAAATAGAGCCGTAAAGGAGTTGAAGATGGTGATTAAAGCCAATTATGAGTCCGATGCCGGAAAACGTAAAGAAATGTCGCATAAGGAATTGGGAACGATTCCCCATATGCCTTTCGAAGAATATTCGGAAAAACTAAAACATTGCTTCACCATGAAGCGCAAGAACGGCATTCTCGAAGCCCGCCTGCATACCAACGGCGATAGCCTGCAGTGGGGCGCGCCCGCGCATCAGGCGCTGCACTACTTCTTCGATTGGGCCGGCCGGGATCCGGATAACGAAATCATCATTCTTGGCGGCACCGGCAAGGACTTTATGCGCGGGATCGGCCGGCTGGATGAAAACGGCAACTGGCTTCCGGCCACCGAGTTCAACTCGGCGCCCGACGAAGCGTGGAAGATGTATGAGTATCAGTACTACGACGGAACCAACGATATCGAAGGCCAGGTCTTTGACGTCGAGGTGCCGACCATCGGCGTATGGAACGGCGCCGCCTTCCATACCGATCTGGTGCTTTTCAGCGACATCACTCTGTGTACCGAAGACGCCTGGACCACCGAGATGCATTTCCGCGTCAACATGGTGCCCGGCGACGGCATCCAAATCGCGTGGCGCGAATTGATGGGGCGTAAACGCTATGCCTACGCCGAACTGACCGGTGAAATCATTACCGCCCGCAAGGCGCTCTCCCTCGGCATGGTGAATGAAATCTGTCCTGATACGGAGGCGGCTTACGACCGCGCCTGGGAGATCGCCGAGCTGATTATGCGCACCGGCACCCGCGTGACGCGCCGCATCACCACCCAGCAACTGCGTAAAGCCTGGAAGGAAGATATCGCCAACGAACTGCGCAACGCTTTCGCGACGGAAATGTTCGTCACCGCCACCGAACACTCCCCCCACGAAGTCAACTACTGGAACTGGGCGCACGAAGAGGCCGAACTGGTCAAGGCCGCCGAGAAGCGAGGCAAGATCATTCGCCCGCGCATCGGGGGCGGCCAGGAGGAGGACGAAATCAAGTAAGCGCCCGCCGGCTGTTGACAAAGTCAGATATTACTCGCCCCGCAGGGGCGAGTAACAAAGCCAACGCGCAGACAGCTGGCAGTATGACGGGTCTAAATACTTAACGTATTGATTATAAATAATAAAAATGGTGATCGGGGAAATCCATGAACACAGGAAACGACGTTATTATCTCCGCCGCGCTGACCGGCGCGGTGACGCCAAAAGAGATCAATGAATCTATTCCGCTGACGCCGGAGGAGATCGCCGCCGACGCCTATCGCTGCTGGCAACAGGGCGCCGCCATCGTCCATCTTCATATGCGCGACGAACGCGGGCTCGGCACGATGGATTGCGGCAGGTTCGCAGAAACCCTCCGTCTGCTGCGCGGCTACGCTGACTGCGATGTGATCGTCAACTGCACCACCTCCGGCGACCATCGCGCCAGCGATGCGCAGCGGATGGAGCACGTTTCCCGGCTGGACGGCATTGAAATGGCCTCCTGGGACGCCGGCTCCTTTAACTGGATGCCCGGCGGCGTGTTCGTCAACTCGCCGCGGTTCCTCGGCGAGCTGGGTGAAATCCTGACCGAGCGGGCGATCAAACCGGAAGTGGAGATTTTCGATAGCGGCATGCTGGGCGTGGCCGGCTATTTCGTTGAACAGGGCAGGCTGCGCGCGCCGCTGCATTATCAATTCTGCCTCGGCGTGCCGGGCGGCATGCCCGCCACGGTGGAGAACCTCAACTATCTGGTATCGCATATTCCCGCGGACGCCACCTGGTCGGCCTTCGGCATCGGCAGGCACCACCTGCCGATCCTGTTCGCCACGCTGGCGCTGGGCGGGCATGTGCGGGTCGGGCTGGAGGACAACGTCTATTTCAGCAAAGGGGTCAAAGCCACCAATCCACAGCTGGTCGAGCGCGCCGCGCAGGCCGTTCGCCTGTTCGGCAAGCAGGTCGCCACGCCGGCCGCCGCCAGGAAAATGCTCGGGATCTCTCCTCTGTAGTTATCCCTTTATGCAGCGACATCGGGAAATGATTATGAAAGAAGCAGTGATTGTTGCGGCGGTTCGCACGCCGATCGGCCGTTGCCGCGGCGTTTTAGCCCCGGTGCCGGCGCATAAGCTGGGCGCGCTGGCGGTGAAAGAGGCGGTGCGCCGGGCCGGGATCGCTCCCGAAAGCATTGATGATGTCATCTTTGCCAACTTAATGAACAACGAAATCAACAATATGGGGCGGATGGTGGCGTTGGAGGCGGATCTGCCGGTCACGGTGCCGGGGATTACGCTCGACCGGCAGTGCGCCGCTTCGCTAAACGCGCTGGCCTACGGCGCGATTCAGATTATGGCGGGGTTTGCCGAGACCGTCGTCGTGGGGGGCGTGGAGAGCGACTCCCGACGCACCTGGTCGCTGGAGAAAACGGAAATCGCCTATTCGGTACAGCCGCCGCGCTTTGTCGATATTCACACCTCGCCGGACCGGCTGGGCAATCCTTCCATGGGAATAACGGCGGAAAACATCGCCCGGCGCTATGAGCTCACCCGCCGGGAGCTGGATGAATTTTCGCTGCGCAGTCATCTTTTGGCCGCCGCCGCCTGGCGGCAAGGGGCGTTTGACGAACAGGTGACGCCGGTGGCGCTGCCGGACAGGAAAGGGCGGGAGATGGTGATTCAGCGCGATGAGTCGGTACGTTCCGACTGTTCGCTGGAGGCGCTCTCCGCGCTGCGTCCCTGCTTTTGCGACGAGGGCATCGTCACCGCCGGCAATAGCTCGCCGATGAGCGACGGCGCGGGCGCGCTGGTGGTGATGGAGCGTTCGCTGGCGCAGGCCCGCGGGCTGGAGATCCTGGCGACATTTCGCGGCTACGCCGCCGCCGGCGTCGATCCCAACGTGATGGGGCTGGGGCCGGTGCCTGCCGTGCGCAGGTTGCTGCGACAAACCGGCCTGACGGTCGAGGACGTCGAGCTGTGGGAGCTGAACGAGGCTTTTGCCGCCCAGTCGCTGGCCTGTATCCGCGATATCGGCATGGATCCGCAGCGGGTCAACCCGAACGGCGGGGCGATCGCGCTGGGCCATCCGCTGGCCGGAAGCGGCGCCATTCTGGCGACCAAAGCCGTTTATGACATGCGGCGCCGCCGCCTGAACAACGCCGTCATTACTTTTTGCGTCGGCGGCGGTCAGGGCGTCGCCGTCCTGCTGACGAGGGGGTAACGATGGCGGAAAAATTCGCTTCAAAAGATGAAATTATCGGCCTGTTTCAGGACGGGCAAACCTTAATGTGCGGCGGTTTCGCCAATCATGGCGTGCCTAACCGTCTGATTCAGTGCGTGATCGACAGCGGCGCGCGCCACTTCACCCTGATTGCCAACGACTCCGGCGATGCGGATCTCACCATCGGCCGTCTGATTCATCACGGCCTGGTGGACAAACTGATCGCATCGCATATCGGGCGCAATACCGAAACGGTGGCGCTGGTCGCCGCCGGAAAAATCGAACTGGAGCTGGTGCCGCAGGGCAGTCTGGCCGAGAGGATGCGCTGCGGCGGCTCCGGACTGGGCGGCGTGCTGACCCAAACCGGCATCGGCACCCTGGTGGAGGAGGGAAAGCAGTCGGTGATGGTCGGCGGCGAGCGCTATCTGCTGGAAACCGCGCTGCGGGCGGATATCGGCCTGGTGCGCGCCCGCACCGCCGATCCGCTGGGCAATCTCACCTATCGCGGCACCATGCGTAACTTTAATCCGCTGGTGGCCAAGGCCTCCCGCCTGACGCTGGCGGACGCCGATATGCTGGTGGATGTGGATGAGCTGGGCATCGATAGCATCATCACCCCCGGCGCCTATGTGGACAAGATCCTGACGATGCAAGGAGAACGGCTATGAACGTACGCGACAGAATCGCCAGACGGGCCGCGCAGTACTTTTCGTCCGGCGACGTCATCAATCTCGGTATCGGCATCCCCAGCCTGTGCAGCGACTATGCGCCGCCGGGCGTGATGTTCCACACCGAAAACGGTCTGGTCGGCATGGGACCGCTGGTCGACGGACTGCTGGCGGTGGAGGGCTTTTCCAACGCCACCGCGCTGCGATTTGCGCCGGCGCCCGGCGCCTGCGCCTTCGACAGCGCCGAATCTTTCGCCCTGGTGCGCAGCGGCAAGCTGGCGGCGACGGTGCTGGGCGCGCTGCAGGTGGCGGAAAACGGCGATTTGGCCAACTGGGCGCAGCCCGGCCGGGTATTCGGCATGGGCGGGGCGATGGATCTGGTCAACGGCGCCCGCAAGGTGATTATCACCATGGAGCTTTGCACCAAAAACGGCGAGCCGAAGATCGTCAAATCATGCGGTTATCCGCTAACTGGTAAAGGCTGCGTGGACCATATCGTGACCGAGCAGTGCGTGATTGACGTGACGCGCGACGGGCTGGCGCTGGTCGAGCTGCTGGAGGGATTGACGCCTGAAGATATTCAACGCCAGGTCGAGCCCCGGCTGATCGTCGCCGATCGGCTGACGACGATGCCGGCCTAACGGACGGCCGCGGGAGAACAGGGCTATGGCGGAGCAAAAAAATAACATGGCGTTAAGCGATACCACCAGCGGTTATATCAGAGGTCATATGTCTCTCACCACCACCGATAATCATGGATTTGGCGCGCGCGGCTGGACGGTCATCGTCTTTCAGGCGGTGATGTTCTGGCTTGCCGCCGGCGCGGTCACCCACGGGCTGAACGTGATTCTGCCGGCGTTGTCGCGCACCTACGGTCTGGAGTACAGCGCGCTGCTGGCGCTGGCGACGCCGGCCTCCTGGGCGTCGATTCCCGCCGGTCCGGCATGCGCCTGGCTGTGCGAGAAAAAGGGCGCGAAGTTCAATATCGTGTTTTGCCTTACCGCCTGCGGGCTGTGTTTCGGCCTGCTGGGGTATTGCGGCTCCCTGACCGGGTTCACGCTGCTGTTCGCCGGCGTCTGTTTTTTCGGCACCGGTTTCGCCTACGTGGGCGGCACCGCCATTATGGCCAACTGGTTCGTGCGCAAATCCGGGCTGGCGTTAGGGTGGTGTACGGTGGGGCAGACGTTTTCCAGCGCATTTTTCGTTCCCGCGCTGGCGGCGCTGTTCGTCTGGTTCGGCATTCGGCACGGCTTCTGGGGCATTGCGATCATGATGTTTATCATGGCGGTATTGGTGTCGCTGTTCGTCGCCAATAAGCCCGAGGACGTCGGCCTGGCTCCCGATAACGAGCCGATTTCCGCCGCGGAATTGGGCGAGCGGGTCCGCGATCACCATAGCTATGTTTGCCCGCTCGGCATCCGGCAGCTGCTGCGCATGCGCGACGTCTGGTTTATGGGGTTCGCCACCGGCGCTATCTACATCATGCTGGTGGGGGTGGTCAGCCAGATCGTTCCCCGGCTGATGGCGATGGGCTATGAGCTGAACACCGCCATTTTTTACATGACCGCCTCGGCGCTGTTCGGCACGGCGGGGGCATACGGCTGGGGCTGGGTGAATCATCGCATCGGGGTGAAACGGGCGCTGCTGGTCTATACCGGCTGGTGGATGACGGCCGTCGTCATCAACCTGTTTGCTGATCATAGCGTGATGCTGTGGATCTCCCTGCTGATGATCGGCATTGCCCTGCCGGGCGCCACCAATTTAAGCACTTCGCTGATCGCCACCAAATTTCCCCGCCGCCTTTATGTGCGCGCCATCGGCATCGTACACCCGATCCAATCGGTGGTGCGCTGCTTCGCCTTCTCCATTCTGGCTTTCGGTCTGGCCTATTTGGGGGGGTATACGGGCGCTTACCTTTTGCTGGCGGGCGTCGGCGGCATCGCGCTGGCGCTGATTTGGCTGACCGATGTGACGCCGGTGGACGCGGGCGCGCCTGCCGGAAAACGGCGCGGGTAGCGCCTGGTTAGAGCTATTGAGATAAGAGGCGATTATGACATCACTGGTTATTGTCGGCGCGGTGCGTACGGCCATCGGCAAATTCGGTGGCAGCCTGAGCAGTTTCAGCGCGCCGCAGCTGGGCGCGTTGGTTATGGAGGCGGCGGTACGCCGGGCGGGGCTGGAGCCGACGGAGGTCGACGAGGTGATTTTCGGCAATGTGCTGCAGGCGGGGCTGGGGCAGAACCCCGCCCGTCAGGCGCTGCTGCGGGCCGGCCTGCCGGATACCACGCCGGCGACCAGCGTCAATATGGTCTGCGGCTCCGGTCTGCAGAGCGTTATTTTCGCCGCGCAGAGCATCGCCGCCGGCAACGCCAATGTGGTGCTGGCCGGCGGCATGGAGAATATGTCGGCGGCGCCCTATCTGCTGAATCAGGCGCGCTGGGGCTGCCGGATGGGCGACCAGACGATAACCGACAGCATGGTTAACGACGGCCTGTTCTGCGCTATCAACCGTTATCACATGGGCATCACGGCGGAAAACGTCGCCAGGCGCTGTCATATCAGCCGTCAGGAACAGGATGAAGCGGCGTTGCTCTCCCAGCGGCGGGCGGCGGCGGCGATTGAGCATGGCGCCTTTCGGCAGGAAATTCTCCCCGTCCTGTTGAAAGGTAGAAAGGGCGACGCTCTGTTTGCGGTTGACGAGCATCTGCGCGCCGACGCCTCGGCGCAGAGTTTGGCCAAACTGGCGCCGGCGTTCGCCGCCGACGGTTCGGTGACGGCGGGCAATGCCTCGGGGATTAACGACGGCGCGGCGGTGCTGGCGGTGATGAGCGAGGCGCAGGCGCAGCGCCGGGGCGTTAAGCCGCTGGCGCGTATTCTCAGCTATGCCGTCAGCGGCATCGATCCCGCGCTGATGGGGCTCGGGCCGGTGCCGGCGACCCGGCAGGCGCTGAGCCGGGCGGGGTTAACGGTCGGCGATCTGGATCTGGTCGAAGCCAACGAGGCCTTTGCCGCGCAGTTTGTCGCCGTGGGCCGAGAGCTAAAACTCGATATGGAGAAGACCAATGTTAACGGCGGCGCGATCGCGCTGGGGCATCCGATTGGCGCATCCGGCGCCCGGATTCTGGTCACGCTGTTACATACATTGGCGAACAGGGATAAAACGCTGGGGCTGGCGACGCTCTGCGTCGGCGGCGGGCAGGGGGTGGCGATGATTGTGGAGCGGCTGTGATCGCCCCGGGTATCTCGAACTCATGAATGGGTTGGTCACCAAACGCATATAAATACGCTCGGGGGAAAGCTTTTTGTCGTGTATGTCACTGATATTAAAAATTAAATGTGGTTGTTTTGGTGCCAAAAGATAAAAAATCAAATGCGACATGGAGCATTGATAAAAATATCACATACAAAGGTGCAGATATGAAAATGAAAAAGAGAAGAAGCACATGGCAATGGCGGTCGGCCATACTCTTGCTGGCATGCAGCATGACCGGTTTTTCTTATGCGGATACGCCGAACGGAAAGATTACCGCCGGCCAATACAGCGCCACGGAAAAAGGCAATGAGGGTATGGTCGGTGTGAAAGTCACGGTTGATGCCGCCGGCGTGATTAAAGACATTGAAGTCGATTCCAGCCAGGAAACGCCCGAGCTCGGCGGCGTGGCCGGTCCCCAGGTCGGCAAGGCGATCGTCGATAATCAGAGCCTGGCGGTGGACGGCATGACCGGCGCCACCATGACCAGCAATGCGGTGAAGAGGGCGGTCTCCGCCGCGCTGCTTAAGGCGGGAGCGGACGTCGCGCGCTACCAGGGCAAGGCGGCGAAACAGGGCCAGGACGAGGAGATGCGCGTCGACGTGGTGGTCGTGGGCGGCGGCGTGTCCGGCACCGCCGCGGCGCTGGCGGCGGCGGAAAAAGGGGCCAAGGTGCTGGTGGTCGAGAAGATGCCGGTACTGGGCGGCGCGGGCCGGATGGCCAGCGGCTTTACCGCGGTGGAGTCGTCGCTGCAAAAGGCGAAAGGGATGAAATACACCGCCGCCGAGCTGACGCAGCGTTTGTTGGAATATAACCAATATCTGTCCAACGGGCCGCTGACGAAAAAGATCGTCGATAAATCGGCCTCGACGGTGGATTGGATGATCGGGCATGGCGTCGAGCTGGAGATCATAGCGACAACGCGCGACGCCAAGCAGAGCTCGGTACAGCAGGCGCATCTTGACGATCCGATAAAATCGGATGTGTACCACCGCATCAAAAACGGCGGCGAAGCGGCGTATAAAACGCTATATGCGGAATTCGCCAAGCTGGGCGGGAAAGTGATGACCGCAACCACCGGCAAATCACTGCTCCAGGACGATAAGGGCAACGTGACGGGGCTGATCGCGGAAAAAGCGGATGGCGGCAAACTCACCGTGCACGCCAGGGCGGTTATTCTGGCCAGCGGCGGATTCGGCGCGAATAAGCAGATGCTGGATGAAGCGATGCTGACGTCGAATATTTTCCCGCTGGCGTGGCCCAACATGGGCGAAGGGCTGAAAATGGCCTGGGCGGCCGGCGGCGCGAAGTGGGATATGCAATCCGCCTTGATTCATGCCGCGCAGTTGGTCGGCATCGAGCCTTCGGAAGAGGCGCATCACGGCGGCGGCGAACAGGCCAAGGGCGACAGCCCGTTAATCTGGCTGCTGAAGTCGCCGCTGCTGTGGGTGGATGTCGCGGGCGAACGTTTCGCCGACGAAGGCCATATCTACGACACCGCGTTCTGGGCCAACGTTGCTTATTCCGTCGGCGGCAACTATTACATCGTCGTCGATACCCCGACGCTGAAATCTTTCACCAAAAACGCCATGCCTTTCCCGCTGTCGGGCGCCGGGCCGGCCAACCCGCCTAAACCCGGCGACTTCGTCGCATTGGCGGACGCGGGCGTCAAAGGCGGCAAGAGCGATACCATATTCAAAGGCAAAGACATTGCCGAACTGGCGTCTCAGATGGGCATCGCGCCTGAGCGGCTGAAAGCCACCGTCGAGCGCTATAACGGGCATGTTAAGGCCAAACAGGATAAAGATTTCGGCAAGAAGGCGGACTATCTGGCGTACGGCATTGAAAAAGGGCCTTTCTACGCCTTTAAAGCGGTGGTCGTCAGCCTCAGTTCCCTGGGCGGCGTGCGGGTGAATTCCGATTTGCAGGTGACGGATGTGAATTTGCGGCCTATTCCCGGTCTGTATGCGGTCGGGAATAATGCCGCCGGTTTCTACAGCGTGCCGGGCTATCCGCCCTATCAGGGATTGGCGAACGGCTTCGCGCTGAATTCCGGGCGTATTGCCGGCGAACATGCCGCGCAGGTTATTCTGAAGAAATAATTAAGGCTGTTTTAATTATTACGCGGCACCGAAAAACGTGCCGCATTAATTACCACCAAAGATGAAAACTGCGCGGGAATAATTATCTCGGCCGGGAAGGTGATAAATAGTTATTTATCCGGCGACCATTTCCCCATACTCTCTTCACAAATAAGGCGAGTAACGCAGAGATAATAAAAGGCTAATTATACCAGTCATCTTTCAAGTTGCACGGGCGTTGGCTGCATTCAATGACCTGGATCGCTTACTTGAGTAAGCTCAACGGGATTCTTTTGATTGCCGCGTCATTTGGCCTGATGGCCTCACCCCTTCGGGGTCAGCGCACGCGCTGTGCAAAAACGCTTTTGGCGTTTTTGTCCTGCAACTCGAATTATTTAAGGTATGGAAATTAATCGTCTATCGCAAAAGAGGTCGTCATGCCCGCGCCGGCGGACAGCTAAAACAACGGCCGTATGGTAGGGAATAATATGAGTATTCCCTATTGGGATAGGCGCTAATAATTAGCGCTGTCTTTATTATTTTATTTAATGACCGGCAGTTTCCATCTTATTGACCTCTATTGGATGGCACAATGAAAATAACACACCACAATATATGGGCGAGAATGATCTCCGCCGGGGTTGTCGTATCCGGAATTATCCTGTTCGCGGGCGGCTCGATGGCGGCCACCGCGGCGGAATCCTCGGACCGTCCTCTGTCCGATGCCGGCGCATGGCTGGCGGAGCACGGTATTACGCCACATCTGTTCGCCTCCCAACTTTGGTTGGGAAACCCCAGCGCCGGAACCACCACGGACGAGCATCAAACCTATACGATGTTTTTCGCCGGCGCGGATTTCGATCTGGATCGGATGGGGCTGATTCCCGGCGGCAACGTTCACTTCATGCAACTGTGGGTACCCTTTTCCCACAATCTGGAATACGGCAATAAAGCCGGCGGCATGCTGGCCGGCGACCCGCCGCCCTATATTCCCAAGACCGCCCATCTGCTGCGTTTCACCTATGAACAGAAGCTGTTGGACGACCGGCTGTCGATCGAGTTGGGTAAAAGCAACCCCGGCCAGTTCTTCGGTTTCACCAACTGTAACGTACAGTCGTCCTGCGTGAACACCATCCTGAATAAAACGGCGGTATTCGGGCCGGCGCCCTATGCCGGTTGGGGCGCGCGCGTCGGCTACCGCTTTACGCCGGCGCTGGAGTCCAATATCGGCGTCTGGCGTACCTATCAGGCGTTTCCCTTTACCAACGGCTGGGAAAGATGGGACGATGACTATGATTCGGGCAACACTCTGCTGGTCGCCAATGTGGCGCGGCGCGTCAACTGGCGGCAGGAACCCTATCCCTTCAACTGGGAGGTCATGGCGTTTCACAACTTCCTGGAATACGACGACATTTACTATACGGAAAATGGAACGTCCAAAGTGTACGACGCCGGTTCCGCGGCGCGCACCCGCGATGGCGTATCCGGCGTTTATCTTACCGCCAGAAAAGCCCTGTGGCGGCGCGACGGCGGGGCCGATCCGCAGAATCCTTCCCCCAGCGCCGTCAGCCTGCACGGCAGCGTAACGCAGACCCTGCAATCGAATGCCTATACCGGGGCGTCCACGCTGGCGGACGTCGGGCTAATCTGGTCCGGTCCCTGGCAGAGTCGACCTCACGACAGCTATGGGCTGACCTTCCGCTGGGCCAGGATGACGGAAGGGGGAGAGCTCTACTTACAGGATATGTTCGACTCGCTGGGAGGAACCGGCTGGCGGGTGCCGCGCAACGAGTATCAACTGAGCATTGACGCTTCCATCATGCTGACGCCGGAGGTGAATTTGCAGATGACCGGCAGCCGCGTCTGGAATAACAGCAACTGGCAGTACGCCTATTCCAACGTTAAGCCGGAGAATGGCTATACGTTCTGGATCTCGCTGAACGTAATGCTGGACAAGTTGCTTGGGCTGTAACGCCGCAAGCGGCGGGGGCGGGGGAACATAGACCCTCGCTCACCCTCTCTGGAAATTAAAGGCGTCGTGGGGTGACGCCTACTCCGCGACCAGATCAAGTTTGATGCCCAGCGCCGCCATTTGCTCCTGATATTCCCGCGCCAGGCCGGTGTCGGTGATCACCCGGCTGACCTGATGGTCGTTGGAAATCGGGTAGGGCTGTATCAGGCCGAATTTGCTTGCGTCGGTCAGCACCATCGTCTCGACGCCTTTGCCTAGCACCGCGTCGATGACGTCGCAGCGCATCATGTTGCGGCCGGTAAAGCCCGTCTCGGGATGGTAGCCGTCGATACCGATAAACGCCTTGTGAAAATGTACCTGCTGGACGCCGCTGCGGGTTAGCGGCCCGACCACCGACTGGCTGTTTTTCTGATAAAGGCCGCCGAGGGTAATGACGTCGCAGTCGGTATTTTTCAGCAGGTGGGCGATATAGTGACTGACGGTAATGATGGTGACATTTTTGCTCTCGGCGACGTAGCGCGCCAATAGGGCGTTGGTGCTGCCCCCTTCAATAAAAACGCAGTCGCCGTCGTCGATCAGCGTCGCGGCGTAGTCGGCCAGCGATTTTTTCAATTGAAAGTTGGTTTGCATGCGGGCGTCGACGTCATCGCTTTCTATCGCAACCGCATAGCCGTGCGCCCGCCTGAGGTAGCTACTGCGCTCCAGCGCGTTGAGGTCCTGACGGATAGTGACTTCCGATACCCCGGATATCTGCGCCAGCTCGCTGACGCTGACGCTTTTGCGCTGGTTAACCAGCTGAATAATATTTTGTTGCCGTGCGTTCATCATAGCCAAACAGAAAAAATCGAAAGAATTAAAGGGCACTATACCAGATAGCTGACGAAGTTCGAAAATCTCTACTTATGAATGCGTTTCCTCGCCAACCTCAGAATCTCTTAAGTAAAAACATGGGGTTGGCGGTTATCGGGCCGGCATCATACCGTGTTATAATGACGTTGAATTGAACGCCCGCCTCCAGTCTTGCTCAAATTTTTCCACCGCGGCTTTGACCGCCGGCGCGGAGATAAACTGTTCCGCCACGTCCACCGGCAGCGTGACCGACTCGCACCCGGCCAGCAGGCACGCCAGTACCTGACGCGCGGTTTTAAAGCTGGCCGCCAGCACTTTGGCGTGCGGCGCATGCAGCGTCAGCAGCTTTTGCAGATCGGTTACGCTCTGAATGCCGTCGCCGCCCTGAACGTCCATCCGATTGACGTAAGGCGCCACGTACTCCGCCCCCGCCAGCGCGGACAACAGCCCCTGACCGGCGCCGTACACCGCCGTGCCTAATGTCGGAATACCTTCCGTTTTCAATATCTTGATCGCCGCCAGACCTTCCGCCGTGACCGGCACTTTCACCACGACATTGCCGGTGACGGCATGCAGCTTTTTGGCGTCTGTCACCATGCCTTGCGCCGTCTGCGCCATCACCTGGGCGAACAGCCGCCCCTCGCCGCCCAATATTTCACGCAGCGCCAACAACACGTCGGCGACGGGTTTACCGCCGCTGGCGATGATACTCGGATTGGTCGTGACGCCGGCCAGCGGGAAGATGCGCGCCAGACGTTTTACGGCGGTAAGGTCGGCGGTGTCGAGATAGAGTTCCATCGGTTTATCCTCAGAAAGTGTGAGTTATCGCTAATTTTGCCAAGTATAAGATCACAAACCGGGTTTACTGTTGATAAAAATCAAAATAACTTTCTTTCGAAATGTATTTAATCTTCATATGAAGAATATAGCGGATTGATGCGATGATTTTCAATATACAGCGCTACTCCACCCATGACGGCCCGGGCATCAGAACCGTGGTATTTCTGAAAGGCTGTTCGCTGGGCTGCCGCTGGTGCCAGAATCCGGAAAGCCGTTCCCGCAAGAGAGAGCTGCTGTTTGACGCCCGTCTCTGTATGGCCGGCTGCGACCTTTGCCGGCGCGCGGCGCCGGGCGTGATGGCAGACGCCCCGGCAGGGAGGGTTATTTTCCGCGAACGGCTGACCGAGGCGGATTTCGACCGCCTGCAAACCTGCTGCCCGACGCAGGCGCTGACGGTTTGCGGCGAGGAGGCCGATGTGGATAACATCATGGCGGCCGTACGGCGCGATATGCCGTTTTATCAGCGCAGCGGCGGCGGCGTCACCTTGTCCGGCGGCGAACCCTTTATGCAGCCGGATGTCGCCCATGCTTTGCTGCGGCGCAGCCGCGGCGAGGGCATCCATACCGCGGTGGAAACCTGCCTGCACGTGCCCTGGTCCTATATTGAACCGTCGCTGCCCGATATCGATCTCTTCCTGGCCGATCTCAAACATGTGGATGAACGGACGTTCCGCGCTTGGACGGATGGCTCGGCCCGGCGCGTGATGAACAATCTGCGGAGAGTGGCGCGCGCCGGAAAACAGCTGGTTATTCGCGTGCCGCTGATTCCGAACTTCAATGCCGATAAAGCCGCGGTCAGGGCGATTACTGATTTTGCCGCCGACGAACTCAACGCCGCCGATATTCATTTCCTGCCCTACCACACGCTGGGCATGAATAAGTACGTGCTGCTGAACCAGGCTTATCTCGCCGCGGATAAGCCGTTGAACGATCCCGAATTACTGGCTTTTGCAGAGCATTATGCGCAGGCAAAAGGGCTGAAAGTCACCTTAAGAGGATAGAACCATGACCACCCTGAATCTGACCACGTTGAGCGAGCGTATCAAGGCGCATAAAAATGCGTTGATTCATATTGTGAAACCACCGGTATGCACGGAGCGCGCTCGGGACTATACCCGCGCCTATCAGCAAAATATGGACAAGCCGATCCCGGTGCGCCGGGCGCTGGCGCTGGCCGACCATCTGGCCAACCGCACCATCTGGATCAAACATGATGAGCTGATTATCGGCAATCAGGCCGGCGAAGTGCGCGCCGCGCCGATTTTCCCGGAATATACCGTCGGCTGGATTGAAAAGGAAATCGACGACCTGGCCGACCGCCCCGGCGCGGGGTTTTCGGTCAGCGAAGAGAACAAGCGCGTGCTGCATCAGGTTTGCCCGTGGTGGCGCGGGCAGACGGTGCAGGACCGCTGTTACGGCATGTTTACCGACGAACAGAAGGCGCTGCTGGCGAGCGGCATCATCAAAGCGGAAGGCAATATGACCTCCGGCGACGCGCATCTGGCGGTGAATTTTCCGCTGCTGCTGGAAAACGGCCTGGACGGCTTGCGCGCGAAAGTGGCCGAGCGCCGTTCGCGCATCAATCTGACGGTGCTGGATGATTTGCACGGCGAACAGTTTCTGAAAGCCATCGATATCGTTTTGGCGGCGTTAAGCCGGCATATCGCCCGCTACGCCGAACTGGCAAGAGAGATGGCCGCGGCGGAAACGCGCGACGCGCGGCGCGCGGAGCTGCGGCAGATCGCGGAAAACTGCGTTCTGATTGCGCATCGGCCGCCGCAAACCTTCTATCAGGCGCTTCAGCTGTGCTATTTCATTCAGCTGGCGCTGCAGATTGAATCCAACGGCCACTCGGTTTCCTTCGGGCGGATGGATCAATATCTGTATCCCTATTACCGCCGCGATGTGGAGCTGCAGCAGACGCTGACGCGGGAGAGCGCCATTGAGATGTTGCAGAGCTGCTGGCTCAAGCTGCTGGAGGTCAATAAGATCCGCTCCGGGTCGCACTCGAAAGCCTCCGCCGGCAGCCCGCTTTATCAAAACGTCACCATCGGCGGGCAAAACCTGATCGACGGCCGGCCGGTGGATGCGGTTAATCCGCTCTCCTACGCCATTCTGGAGTCCTGCGGCCGCCTGCGCTCAACCCAGCCCAACCTGAGCGTGCGTTATCATGCCGGCATCAGCGACGATTTCCTCGACGCCTGCGTGCAGGTGATCCGCTGCGGTTTCGGCATGCCGGCTTTCAACAACGATGAGATCGTGATTCCCGCCTTCATCCGTCTGGGCGTTGAGGCGCAAGACGCCTATCAATACGCCGCGATCGGCTGTATCGAAACCGCGGTCGGCGGCAAGTGGGGCTACCGCTGCACCGGCATGAGCTTCATCAACTTCGCGCGCGTGATGCTGGCGGCGCTTGAAGGCGGATGCGACGCCACCAGCGGCAAGGTTTTCCTGCCGCAGCTGCAGCGTCTGTCGCAGGGCGGCTTCGAGAACTTTGAGCAGGTGATGCGCGCGTGGGACCGGCAAATTCGCTATTACACGCGTAAATCGATCGAGATCGAGTATGTGGTCGATACGGTTCTCGAAGAGAATGCGCACGATATTCTGTGCTCGGCGCTGGTGGATGACTGCATCGAACGGGCGAAAAGCATTAAGCAGGGGGGCGCGATATATGATTGGGTTTCCGGCCTGCAGGTGGGCATCGCCAACCTGGGCAACAGCCTGGCCGCGGTGAAAAAACTGCTCTTTGAACAGGGAATTATCACGCAGCAGCAGCTGGCGCAGGCGCTGGCGAGCGACTTTGCCGGCGTGACCAATGAGCAGCTGCGCCAGCGGTTGATGAATCAGGCGCCGAAATACGGCAATGACGATGATAGCGTGGATGAGCTGCTGGTGCGCGCCTACCAAACCTATATCGATGAGCTACGGCGTTATCACAATCCGCGCTACGGCCGCGGGCCGATCGGCGGCGACTACTATGCGGGCACGTCGTCGATCTCCGCCAACGTGCCGTTCGGCGCCGCGACCATGGCGACGCCGGACGGGCGCAAGGCCCGCGCGCCGCTGGCCGAAGGGGCGAGCCCGGCGTCCGGCACCGACCACCTGGGGCCGACGGCGGTTATCAGCTCCGTCGGCAAATTACCCACCGGCGCCATTCTGGGCGGCGTGCTGCTGAATCAGAAACTCAACCCGTCGACGCTGGATAACCTCAACGATCGCCGTAAGCTGATGGCGCTGCTGCGCACCTTCTTCGAAGCGCATAAAGGCTGGCATATTCAGTACAATATCGTTTCGCGTGAGACGCTGATCGAGGCGAAAAAACATCCGGATCAATACCGCGACCTGGTGGTGCGCGTCGCGGGATACTCGGCGTTTTTCACCGCGCTGTCGCCCGATACGCAGGACGATATCATCGCCCGCACCGAGCATACGCTGTAATCCATTCCGTCATCTCCGTGGCTATCCGCCTGTCATCCCCGCGTCAGCGGCGGGGGTGACACGTCCCTGCGTGTCACTCTCCATTATGGCGTCATGGATTTTTGTGCTTCCTGATGGTGCGACCGCTGCATTATTGTAGGGCAATGCGCGGGTGAATACCGGCCAATTTATTCACATAAAAAATAAAAGAATTTATTTATCAATATATTGAATTCTATTTTTTTGATGTGGCCCGCTAATTGCTTTTTATGGTTCATGTGTTTCATGACATGATTCTATAGGAAACAACGGTGCCAAAAAAGCTAACGACCCCGTCCAGCTATGTGGATAACAATGCGCTGGAAGCCATCGGCGAACTACAGGATTTGATCCGCCAGATTCATCCGACGCTTTCCCCGGCTGAGAAAAAATTCGTTAAGGTGCTGCTGCGCTATCAGCATAACCTCGCCAGCTATAGCGCAACCGAGTTGGCTACGCTGGCGGAGGTGTCGAAATCGACGGCGGCACGCTGTTTTCGCCATCTTGGCTTTACCGATTTTAACCATTTTCGCAGCACGTTCCGACCCGCGATGATCACCGGTAAATCGCCGCTTACCCACCTTGAGAATACGGCGCCGGGCGTGGAGAATACTTACGAACGTCTGCTAGCGCACGTGGAAACGGATAAGAAAAACTTCGATAGCGCGTTGGACAGCGTGTTCGCCGATAACCTGGCCAATGCGGTGGAACTGTTGGGCGGCGCTCGCCGGATCTGGATCACCGGATTCAGGAACAGCTATATCTCGGCTTATTATGCGCTGTCGATCTTTTCCAACATCTGCCATGACGCTCGTTTGGTCAACGACAGCGCCGGGCGCTTTGTCGATAATCTGGCCGATCTGCACGAAGACGATGTCATGCTGGTGGTGGATTTCCCCAGACGCGTCAACATGCTGGATAAAATCGTTAAGGTCGCCAGAAGCAGAAACATCAAAATTATCTGTTTATGCGAAAGATTGATCTCCTCGCTTAATGCGCAGGTGGACGTGGTATTGGCCTGTCATACCACCAGCCGAACTATTTTCGATTCTTATTCGGTCGGCGTCAGTATGATTAATTTTATTGCGGGCGAACTGGTATTACAGCATCCGCAAAAAGCGCGCGAAAGAATGCAGGAAATCGAAAGAATACATCAAATGACCGGTGATTTATTTATTAATAATGATGAGCAGGTTTGAAATACAGGAGAGTAAATTATGCCCCGCTATGTCAATGTGGCTATGGGTCAATTAGGGCCGGTTAATAGAACAGACAGCAGAGAAGATGTTGTCGCGCGTCTGATGAAAATGATGCGCGAGGCGAAAAGCCTGGGCGCGGATATTATTGTTTATCCCGAACTGGCGTTAACCACGTTTTTTCCCCGTTGGTATATTGAAGAGCAGAATATTATTGATGAGTGGTTTGAAACCGCCATGCCGAACCTGGCTACGCAGCCGCTATTTGATTTGGCCAAGTCGATGGGAATCGGTTTTTATCTTGGCTATGCGGAATTAGCGTTCGAAGACGGGCAGGTTAAACATTACAACACCGCTATCCTGGTGGATAAGCGCGGCCGGATTATTGGCAAGTATCACAAGGTTCATTTGCCCGGACACCGTGAAAATGAGCCCTGGCGGGCGTTCCAGCATCTGGAGAAACGCTATTTCGAACCGGGCAATCGCTTTGACGTTTATTCGGCGTTTGACGGTATTTTCGGCATGGCGATCTGTAATGACCGGCGCTGGGCCGAAACCTACCGGGTGATGGGATTGCAGGGCGTGGAGATGGTGCTTATTGGTTATAACACCCCGGTACACAACGCGCCCGCGCCGGAACACGATGATTTATCGCTATTTCATAATCAGCTCTCTCTACAGGCGGGAGCCTACCAGAATGGCACCTGGGTTGTGGGGGTAGCCAAAGCCGGTTGTGAGGAAGGGATCGAACAGATCGGCGGGAGCTGCATTGTCGCGCCTTCGGGAGAAATTGTCGCATCCTGTATTACTAAAGGTGATGAAGTGGCGATTGCGCATTGTGATTTGGATTTTTGCCAAAAATATAAAAAGACGACCTTTAATTTTGATGTTCACCGGCAGCCCGCTGCTTATGGTCCTATTACCCAATATAAAGGAGAGACGCTTGATGCCAATGGCCAATGCCGAATCGATCGCGGCTAAATGATAATTAATTAAATGCATTGCTATAAAATTATTTTATTAAATAGATATCTGCTGAATTTTTCCAGCACCAGGGGCTTTATTGTTTTTTACTGACGAGGTAAATCATGAATATATTTTTGAAAAAATGTTTTTTTGCTATGAGCATATTGTTGAGCGTCGGCGTGTGTACGGTAGCGCAGGCTGATGATTCCAGCATCAGTAAAATAAAAGCGCGCGGCGAGTTGATTGTCGCCACTGGGAATTATCGTCCGTTTGAATATTATGACGATAATAATCAGATGGTGGGTTATGACATTGATATCGCCAAAAAAATCGCAGAGAAATTAGGGGTTAAGCTGACGGTGAAAGATATGCAGTTTACCTCGCTGATCCCGTCGGTACAAAGCGGTCATGCGGATATTGTTATTGCCGCTATGTATATCAACGATGAGCGTAAAAAGGTGGTCGATTTTTCTGAACCCTATTTAAAAACCGGCATGGTGCTGGTGGTGAAGAAAAGCAATAACGCCATTACCCGTCCGGAAGATCTGAAAGGGTTAACCGTCGGCGCCAAAGCGGGAGCCACCAGCGAGCAGGTGGCCCGGACGCTGAGTGCGACCACGCCGTTTACCATAAAAGCCTATCAGGACACCAGCGCGCAGACTCTGGACTTAACGTCCGGACGGATCGATGCCGGCATCAACGATCTGCTGAATCAAATGGAGCTGAACAAAGTTTTTGATAACGTCAAAGTGGTCGGAAAACCCTTTACCGAGGCCTCTCTGGGGATTGCGATCAAGAAAGGCGATACTCAGTTGGTTTCACTGGTGAATAGCGTCATCAATGAAATGCGGGCAAGCAACGAGCTGGACGCGCTGTACAACAAATGGATCATCGGTAAGTAATCATAAGGCGGTTTAAATGATGAGCATCGATCTTAACTATGGTGTGGTTCTGAGTAAGTTGCCACTGCTGTTGGATGGTTGCGTGGTGACGCTTCAGGTATCAGCCTGCGCGCTCCTGCTGGGAATGGCATCAGGTGTTGTCGGTGCGCTTTGCCGTTTATCTCGTAATCCGCTATTGCGCTGGCCTGCATTTCTCTATGTTTGGGTCGTGCGCGGTACGCCATTCCTGGTGCAGTTATTTATTCTGTATTTTGGTTTGGCGACCATCGGCTTGCCGATGGGAAGTATGGAAGCCGGCATTCTCGGGCTGGGAATTAATGCCGGCGCCTACATTACGGAAATTATCCGTGGCGGCATACAGTCGGTGGATAAGGGGCAGGCGGAAGCAGCGGCGTCATTGGGGATGAACGGAGGGCAGTCCATGTTCCATATCATTGCCCCGCAGGCCATCAAGTTCTGTGTTCCCGCGTTGGTGAACCAGTTCATTATGACGTTGAAAAATTCATCCATTGTTTCGCTGGTCACGATCGCCGAACTGTTTCATGTCGCTGACCGGATTAACTCGGCAACGTTCCGATCGTTTGAAGTTTACACCACGGTTGCCGCGCTTTATCTCATCATGAATACGTTTTTCATGCTGATTGCAGCCTGGCTGGAAAAAAGGATGGCGAGATCATGAGCGGCTATATCCTTGAAATGCACAATGTCTGTAAACGCTTCGGCGAGGTTGAGGTATTAAAAAACTTTCATCTGATGGTCAAGCCCGGCGAAAAGGTGGTGATTATCGGCCCGAGCGGCTCCGGCAAGAGCACGGTGTTGCGCTGCATCAACCATCTGGAAACCATTCAGAGCGGGAATATTATTTTCGATAGCAACGAAGTGCATGATAAATCCGATCTCCGCTATCTGCGGATGAACGTAGGCATGGTTTTTCAGCGTTTTAACCTGTTCCCGCATAAAACGGTGCTGGAAAACGTGATGGCCGCACCGATGATTGTCAAAAAAATGCCGCGCGACCAGGTCCGGACTCTGGCGCTTCAGTTATTGGAACGGGTCGGGTTGCGGCAAAAAACCGAAAGCTATCCGCGCGAGCTTTCCGGCGGGCAGCAACAGCGCGCCGCGATTGCCCGATCGCTGGCGATGAACCCCAGAATTATGCTGTTTGATGAGCCGACTTCCGCGCTCGACCCGGAGCTGGTCGATGAAGTGTTGTCGGTGATGAAGGGGCTGGCCGATGAGGGGATGACCATGCTGGTGGTCACCCATGAAATGGCTTTTGCCCGCGAAGTAGGGGATCGGGTGCTATTTATGGATCATGGCGTTGTTGTGGAACAGGGCCGACCGGAGCAGCTATTTAGCGCGCCGCAGCAGGAGCGCACCAAAAATTTCCTGCGCCGAGTTTATCGACACGCCGATTAACCGAATTTTCTCTCAGTCAGCGCATCTTGCCGGCGGGAATTCTCCGCCATCGCTCGCTGGCTGTTTTCACTACATTGATTACGGACTTATACCGCGTTATGAGCAACTCTATGCAGTATTTTATTAATGATACGGATTTTTCCCGTCATCCCACCGCCAGCACCGCCGATTTCCGACGAGAGGCGCTGGAAGAGGCGCGCCAGTTCCATCACACTATTCCCGGTTATCAGGAAACGCCGCTGGTGGAATTGACGCGGTTGGCGGCTCACCTGGGATTGGGATCGATCTTTGTTAAGGATGAATCATGGCGTTTCGGCCTGAATGCATTCAAGGTGCTGGGCGCCTCCTTCGCCATGGCGAAATATGTCGCCGGCGCACTGGGCCAGCCGCTGAGCACGCTGCCATTCCCGGTGATGGTGAGCGATGAGGTGAAACGGCGCATTCCTCCCGTTACTTTTGCCACCACCACGGACGGTAACCACGGCCGCGGCGTGGCATGGATGGCGCGCCAGCTCGGACAAAAAGCGGTGATCTACATGCCGAGGGGATCGTCTGAGCAACGGCTGGCGGCTATTCGCCGCGAAGGGGCCGAGGCGTCTATCGTCGATATGAACTATGACGAAGCGGTAAGAATGACGGCGCAACGCGCTGCCGAAGGCGGCTGGGTGGTGTTGCAGGATACCGCCTGGGAAGGCTACGAGGATGTGCCGCGCTGGATTATGCAGGGCTACAGTACGCTGTTGCTGGAAGCCTGCGATCGGCTACGGCAGAACCTGCCGACGCACGTTTTTGTCCAGGCCGGCGTCGGCGCTTTTGCCGGCATGGTGCAGGGCGTTTTTAGCGAAATTTGGGGCGCGCAGGCTCCGCGCGTGATCGTGGTGGAATCCGACCAGGCGGATTGCCTGCGCCGTTCGGCCAAAGGGCAATCCGGCAGCGCGGTGGTAGTGGATGGAAAACTGCAAACTATCATGGCGGGACTGGCCTGCGGCGAGGCCAATCAACTGGGATGGGGCATGCTGCGCGACTACTCCCACAGCTTCCTCTCCTGTCCCGACTACGTCGCGGCGCACGGTATGCGTATGCTCGGGCATCCGCTGTCCGGCGATCGCCAGGTCATTTCCGGCGAATCCGGCGCGGTCACCGCAGGAGCGCTGGCGTTAATTATGCGTTCGCCCGAGCTTGCCGAACTGCGCGAACAGCTAGCGTTGAACGATAGCGCCAGAGTTCTGCTTATCAGCACAGAAGGCGATACCGATCCGCAACATTATCTCGATGTGGTCTGGGGCGGCAAAGAGCCCAGCTTTGCGGGATTAAGTGCATAAACGCGGCGTAATAAGCGCTCGCCAGACGAGTCGCCGCAAAAAGAGTCAATATATTTATTTCGGGGAATACCAGCCATGTTAACAGAGAAACGTCATCGGCAAGTTATTGAATATTGCCAGTCTTTGGTTCGGCAAAAGAGCTATTCCGGCCAGGAATCGTCGGTGGTTGATGAGGTCCGCCGCATCATGGAGCACTTCCAGTTTGATGAGATTCACGTTGATGATTTCGGCAATATCATTGGCGGTATCATCGGCAACCAGCCGGGGAAAGTGCTGCTGCTTGACGGACATATCGATACGGTGCCGGTGGATGAAAGCCAATGGGCGCAGGCGCCGTGGGGCGCGGCGATCCGCGACGGGAAAATCTACGGCCGCGGCACCTCGGATATGAAAGGGGCCGTCGCCGCCATGATCGCCGCAGTCGGTTTCTTCGCCGAGGATCATCAGCGGAATTTTCGCGGCGCGATTTATGTCGCCTGCGTGGTACATGAAGAGTGTTTCGAAGGGGTTGCGGCACGGGCGATAAGCGCGCGCTACCGTCCCGACCAGGTGATTATCGGCGAGGCGTCAGAGTTGAATATCAACGTCGGGCAGCGCGGGCGGGCGGAGATTGTTTTCGAAACTTTCGGCAAGCCGGCGCATTCGGCCAATCCCCATAAAGGGATTAACGCGGTGTACCACATGAGCAAACTGATTAACCGTTTATCAGACCTGGTCGTGCCGGAACACCCGGTATTAGGGAAGGGGATTCTGGAAATCACCGACATCAAGTCTTCGCCTTATCCCGGCGCGTCGGTCGTCCCCGATTATTGCCGGGCGACGGCTGACCGCCGTTTACTGGTGGGTGAAACGGAAGAGAGCGTACTCGCGCCGTTACGTGCATTGATAGCAAGGCTTGGCGCCGAAGATCCGCAGTTTCAGGCACGGGTTTCGTACGCTGAGGGGCAGGAAACCTGTTACACCAATAATATCATCGCGGGTAAACGTTTCTTTCCCGGCTGGATAACGGACCGACAGGAGCCGTTGGTCGCAGCTGCGCTGACCGCGCTGACGCAAATGGGGCGCCCGCCGAAGGTGTCGACCTATTCGTTTTGCACCAACGGCAGTCACTACGCCGGAGAGGCGGAGATTGCGACGATCGGATTCGGCCCGTCGCGCGAGAACCTGGCCCATGTGATTGACGAGTATATTGAAATCGAACAGCTTACGCGTGCGGCGGACGGCTATTGCGCGATTATCCATCAGCTCTATGCCAATTAATCTTCTCTACACGATATTTCACTAAACTTTAAATCCATGATGACGAAAATAGGTAAAGTGAAACCGCTATTTTCTCTCTCTGAAAGTGAGGCGTCAGCAAGAGTGATTTAACGCGCGCAGTTAATCGCGCACAGTGTGAAAAGGCGATGTTGGGCCTTATTCGCGCGCATCATAAATGTTGTTTAGGCCCATCATTATTATTCGTATTGAGGCAAGCATGGATAATTTCCAAAAAGAAATTGATGAAAGAACAAATCTCACGTCGGCTAACAAGTTTGAATTATTATTGTTCCGCTTGGGAAACACGTTGCATGAAGAAAAATCCGAGCTGTTCGGCATCAATGTGTTCAAACTGCGTGAGATCGTGCCTATGCCGGCGTTAACCAAGGCGGCGGGCATGTCTTCTCCTATGCTTGGGATGGTGAATATCCGCGGACAGATCATTCCGGTCATCGATCTTCCCGCCGTCGCCGGCTGCGTTCCCGCCACCGGCCTTAATATTCTGCTGGTGACGGAATATGCGCGCAGCACCCAGGCATTCGCCGTCGAATCCGTCGACGATATCGTTCGTCTTGACTGGGGACAGGTGCTGACCGCCGAAGCGGGCGTCAGCAGCCGCCATATCACCAGCATCGCGCGCCTGGATAATGATAAAGATAGCAACCGCCTGGCTTTGGTTCTGGATGTCGAGCAGATTTTGCATGACATCATCCCCGTGGATCGCGATGTGCATATCGATAATATGGAAACGAAGCGATTTCCCATAAGGCCGGGCGCGGTCGCCATTGTCGCCGAAGACTCCAAAGTCGCGCGTTCGCTGCTCGAACAGGGGCTGAATATGATGTCCATCCCGGCGATGATGCATGTAACCGGGCTGGAAGCGTGGAAAAAAATAAAGGCGATGGCGCAAGAGGCTCAGGCTGAAGGCCGGCCGATTGCGGATAAAATCGCCTTTGTGCTCACCGACCTGGAAATGCCCGAGATGGATGGCTTTACCCTGACGCGGAATATCAAGCACGACGATTTCCTGAAAAATATCCCCGTGATTATCCACTCCTCGCTCTCCGGCAGCGCCAACGAAGATCACGTTCGCAAGGTGGGGGCGGATGCCTATGTGGCGAAATTCGAAATTAACGAATTGGCGACCGCCGTCCAGACGGTGCTGGCTAAATAGAGCAAAGGCCGCTTCCCCGGGCGGCCGGCTTCCCGCATTCAGCCGCCATAAATACCTGTCCGAACGAGCGTCGGCCTGAGCCGCGCATCAATTTCCTCCGTAGCCGAATTCCCCTCCCACGATAAGCCGCGCGCGTAAGCGCCGGCGGGAAAACACGGAAATGAGCGCCTGGCGCGCCGCAATTTTGACTCGCAGCGATAAAAAGCGTATGAAAACATAGGCGTAAATGTAAAAATTTCATCAGGTTAAGCGACCGATCGCGAGTCGCGAAACGAAGGAGAAAACGGTTATGAGAACAGGCGCGGCGTTAGCCCATTTGGTCTTGGCCGGTTGTTGTTTGATGCTGGCTGCGGGGCAGGGCGTGGCTGGCCATAAAAACGGGGCTGGCGTCGATCAACAGAGCCATGCTTCCGGCAATCAGAACGGCGGCGCGGGTTTGCCCGGCAAAGATGGCAAACCAGGAATGAATGGCTGCCCCGGCGGCACGCAGCCTGCGCCCGGTGGAAAGTATTATCTGCCGGGAACGACTGAAGAGTGTAACCCGGCGTAACCGATTGTAGGCAATGTGAAATAGCAGAGGTGAACCGCCGAGGTTGACCAAAAAGTACAGGCCGTGAGAATCGGAAACTTTGAAGGGTTTAGCGGATGATTTTAAGTTGCGGATTTTTGAGTCGTTAAGAAACAGTTGGGGGCCACTTCGTCATCGAACCAACTTGACCCCAAATTTGACCACCTCGCCGGTCGCTCATGCTGACGTGGCACTTATCTGCGAACTCGATGAGCAATAGAGTTTTATCGGCAGTAAAGCCCGCCAGCACTGGCTATGGTACGCATACAACACTAAGATCGGCGTTGTACTGGCTTACACTTTTGGTCCGCGAACCGATGAAACCTGCCGCGAATTACTGGCACTCCTACTGAGAACCCGAGTCAAACGGTTGGCTTGCAGAACCATCTGCTTTTCGCGCTCCGTCGAGCTTCATGAAAAAGTCATTGGCGCTTTTATCGATAAATACATGTTCTACTAATTGGAGGCGCCGCCGAAAATTTCAACCAAGAAGGGATTGATCCAGGTTATTTCATCGACTATAGATTAAGTATGCCTTTTATAAAACAGTCGTAAATATAACCTCTGTAAATTATATAAAGGCTGCGGTATTCATTATTAAATGAAAATGACAAACAGGATTTTTAGCCAAGATGAAGAAAAAAACCGTTATAAGGGCACTAGGCGCTCTTGAAAGTTGGGCTTGGCAGATCGATGCTGTAAGCCCCAAAAATTTCAGTGTTACAGCAGAAGTGTCCGGCTGTACCACGATAGACGGTTGGTCAAAAGCTCTAAAAGATGTTCAGTCAAGACATCCATTAATAAATGCGTACGTAGATACTAGCAATGATGGTCGGCTGTATTTTTTCCATAACCACACTGTTGAGATTCCATTACGAGTTTCACGTTTAAATAAAACATCATTTATTGAAGAAGAGATTCAAAGAGAGTTTTTCACTCCACTCAATATAAGTGATACGGCTTTGTTGAAGGCTGCCCTTCTTTACAGTGAAGAACGTTGCGTAATCATCTTGACGTCTCATCATGCCATTGCGGATGGGAGGTCTTTAGCCTATTTCATTTATGACGTATTACAGCGCCTGGCAGGAAATGCACAACCAGACTTAACGTTACTCCCCTCAATTGAAGATTTATGCTCTCCAAACATAGACCCTATTGGAGATATAAAAAAACCATCTTTTACCAGTAAGCCTGTACCCTATACTGAGCGGAGTTTAGCAAAACTAAAAATTACTCGTGAACGTCTTTCGCCCGAGTTTTCAACCCTGATAAGAAAGCGAGCAAAACAGGAAAGGACAACGGTTCACGGGGCATTATCTGCCGCCGTTGCTTGCTCTTTATATAAGTCCCCCGGGTGGGATGAAAGGCCAGTAAGGATTTGTACTCCAATTGATGCTAGAAAATATTCCCGACTGGATTATGGTCTCTGCTTTTTAGCATTATTTCCAACCTATAGCTACCATACAGCTGAACCAGATATGTTCTGGGATATATCCAGATCGATAACAGACGACTTAAGCTATTATCGAGAAAAGTCTGGCATGACTGCTTTGGTTGACTTGCTTGAACCTTACATGAACAACCATGGTTTAGAAAAAATGATATATTTCGATCGCGAAATATGTGCTCCTGATTTGATGATATCAAACCTTGGCGTGCTTCCATTCACGAAAAACTTGGGTGAGTTGAAAATAGAATCAATATGGGGGCCAAATATATTAATTGGCACCAAAGGTGAGCAGAATATAGGTGTGTCAACAATTAATGATTCTATACATTTAATACATGCAAGTTATCAATCAATACCTGATCTTCTTGAGGATGCGAAAAAAATACTCTTAATGGCGACAAAATAAAAAATTAACCTTGGAGTTATAATTGCAATTTATTAGTGATATTCAATAAATAGGTGGTTGTTAAATATATAATATTTTTATTGACACTCTAAAGCTACCTCCTATGGAGATGGTGATCGTTCCTACGGTAATACCCCATAAGGATGCATATGCTAAATACTGCTCCGATTTTTTACCGGAAAATAAAGGTGAGCCACTTCCGCAATAATGGACAAGGCCTTTAAGCAGGATTTTTTCTCACATTTTATCGGACGGGTTTTTATCTGTTTAGGACACTTAATGAAGCAAGGGAAATCACGGCGCGCTGGCTGTATGAATATAACAACGAGCGTCCCCATGCATCCTTGAATAACCTGACGCCGGAAGAGTACCGGTTAATGGTGGAAAACCCGGGAATCTCAAAATGTGTGTGGGACTAAAACCGGTATGCTTACGCCACCTCCAGCGGGCCTTTTCCCTCAATACCTTTCAGCAGGGCAGTGAAGTGTCGGGTTTTCAGTTCCGTTATCGGCTGATTACCGATCGCCGGAAAAACATGATTGTTCAGGCTGGCAAGCAGGCGAGCGGCATGGTTCTCCGACCAGGTTCTGTTGCTTTTATGCCAACTCAGCGCAACGGTCTTGAAACTCTTTGCTGGTGAACGCGCTGCCTTTTCAGCGGCTCGTTGCTGCGCCGGGTTGATATTTAGAGCCAGCAGTTTGCGGATGCCGTCGCGCTGTTGCCGGGCATCGGTCAGCGATACATCGGGATAAGTGCCTAAACTGAGGCGAGACTCTTTGCCATTGATACGATATTTGAGATACCAGAGACGTGAACCGCCTGGATTAACCAAAAGGTATAGACCGTGTGAATCGGAAACTTTGAAGGGATTAGCGG